>NZ_BAAGPL010000008.1:34123-50980 GCF_054784195.1 Kocuria himachalensis | reverse complement strand
GGCGACGCGGCGGGGGGCGGGCGCGTTCGGGGCGCGCCCGCGGCTCAGAAGCCCAGGCGGGAGAGCTGCTTGGGGTCGCGCTGCCACTCCTTGGCGATCTTCACGTGCAGGTCCAGGTAGACCTTCGTGCCCAGCAACGCCTCGATGGCGGTCCGGGACCGGGTGCCGATCTCGCGCAGCCGCGCGCCGCCCTTGCCGATGATGATGGCCTTCTGCGACGACCGCTCGACGTAGACGTTGACGCGCACGTCAAGCAGCGGTCGGTCCGCGGGGCGGCCCTCGCGGGGCACCATCTCCTCGACCACGACCGCGAGGGAGTGCGGCAGCTCGTCCCGCACCCCTTCCAGGGCGGCCTCCCGGACGAGCTCGGCGACCATCGTCATCTCGGGTTCGTCGGTCAGCTCGCCGTCCGGGTACAGGGCCGGGGACTCCGGCATCCTGCCGATGAGCAGGCCGGCGAGGGCCTCGACCTGGAAGCCGTCCACGGCGGAGACGGGGATGACGTCGGCCCAGCCCGGGTCGTCGGCGTCCGGACGGGGCGCGTGCGCGCCCGTGGCGCGGTGGCGGGGCTTGCGGGCGGCCCGTTCGGCGCGCTCGGCGCGGACCCGGTGCTCGGCCTCCATGACGGCGCGGCCCAGCTCGTTGACCGCCAGGAGCTGCTCGGCGAGCTCGGCGCGGGAGACGGTGTCCGTCTTCGTGACGATCGCCACGACCGGCTTGTTCCCGGAGGCCGCGAGCTGCTGGGCGATGAACCGGTCCCCGGGGCCGATCTTCTCGTTGGCGGGCACGCAGAAGCCGATGACGTCGACCTCGGCGAGGGTGTCGGCCACGAGGTCGTTGAGCCGTTCCCCGAGCAGCGTCCGCGGCCGGTGCAGGCCCGGGGTGTCCACGAGCACGAGCTGCCCCTCGGGCCGGTGCACGATGCCCCGGATGGTGTGCCGCGTGGTCTGCGGCCGGCTGGAGGTGATCGCGACCTTCTGCCCGACCAGGGCGTTGGTGAGCGTGGACTTCCCGGCGTTGGGGCGGCCGACCAGCACGGCGAACCCCGCGCGGAACGGGACGGGCTCCCCGGATGCTGGCTCGCCCGCTCCGGCGGGAACGGCGGGTGTGGGCTCAGACATGGTGGTGGGACTCCTCCTCGGACTCCTGCGCGGCGGGCTCCACGGCCGTGGAGCCCGAGGGGACCCAGTCGGGGTCCCGGCGGACCTCGAGCTGGCCCACCCGGTTGCGCCGTCCCTCCAGGGTGACGGCCTCGAGGACGATGCCCTCGACGGTGGCGCGGGAGCCCACGATGGGCACCCGGCCGATGGACTTGGCGAGCAGCCCGCCGGCCGTGTCCACCTCGTCGTCCTCGAGGTCGACGCCGAACAGGTCGCCCAGGTCCTCGACGCCGAGCCGGGCGGAGACGCGGTAGCGGCCGTCGCCGACCTCGGCGACCTCGGGCTTCTCCCGGTCGTACTCGTCCACGATCTCCCCGAGCAGCTCTTCGATGAGGTCCTCCAGGGTCACGAGCCCCGCGGTGCCGCCGTACTCGTCGACGACGATCGCCACGTGGATCGACTCGAGCTGCATCTCGCGCAGCAGCTCGTTGACCTTCTTCGACTCGGGCACGTAGCGGACCTCCCGGGCGAGCTCGGACAGCCCCGCGAGCCGCAGCCCGGTGCCCAGGCGGTGCACCCGCTCCGCGAGGTCCTTCTGGTACAGGATGCCGAGGACGTCGTCGGCGCTCTCCCCGATCACCGGGATGCGGGAGTAGCCGGACCGGAAGAAGAGGTTCAGGGCGTTGTCCACGGTGTCGTCGTCGTCGACGGAGACCATGTCGGTGCGGGGCACCATGACGGCCCGGACGTTGGTGTCGTCCAGGTCGAAGACCGAGTGCAGCAGCTCCGCCTCGTTGTCCTCGATGAGGGCCTGGCCCGTGGAGCGGTCCACGAACTCGAGCAGCTCCTCCTCGGTCAGGTAGCCGGGGGCGGTGCGCTCCGGGTCCCGGGCGACCGACGAGCCCAGGCGCACGAGCATCCCGGGGACCGGCCCGAGCACGATGCGCAGCACGCGCACGAGGCCGGCGGTGGCCCGGACGGTGCCGGCGGCGTTGCTGCGCCCGACCTGGCGGGGCGAGACCCCGGTGAGGACGAAGCCGACGGCGGCCATCACCACGGTGGCCAGCAGCCCGGCGAGCCAGACGTCGTCGAGGCCGTCGAACATCGCGAGGGCGACCGCCACGGCGGAGGCCGTCTCGAACCAGACGCTCCAGAAGCGCAGGGCCTGCAGGTGGGCCGTGGGCGTGGCCAGGATCCTCGCGGCGGAGGAGTCGGGGGCGTCCCGGGCGATGGCCTCGGCGTCCGCGCGGGGCAGGTAGGTGAGGCCGGTCTCGGCGGCCGTGAGGACGAAGGCCGTGCCCAGGAACACGATCGCCGCGACGACGAGGACCGCGGTGGTCATCATGGGGCGCTACTCCATGGTCTCGACCGGCGCGGGGCGGCCGAGGAAGTCGGTGAGCAGGTCCCGCTGGAGGGCGAACATGACCTGCCGCTCCTCGGGCTCGGCGTGGTCGTGCCCCAGCAGGTGCAGGAGGCCGTGGGTGGTGAGCAGGCACAGCTCGTCCGCGACGGAGTGCCCTGCGGCCTCGGCCTGCCGGCGGGCCACCGGGGGGCACAGCACGATGTCGCCCAGCGTGCCCTCCGCGGGCTCCTCCGGGGTCCCCGGGCGCAGCTCGTCCATGGGGAAGGACAGGACGTCCGTGGGACCGGGCAGGTCCATCCACTCGATGTGCAGGCGCGCCATCTCGTCCTCGTCGACCACCGCGATCGACAGCTCCGCGTCGGGGTGGACGTGCAGGCGCGCCAGGACATGGTCCGCGAGCCGGCCCAGCAGCTCGACGTCGACCGCGTCGTAGGCCGCGCGCTCCCCGGCGGGGACGTCCTGCGGGTCGACCTGCAGGTCGAACTCGACGGCCATCAGGCCTCCGCCCCGTCCGCGTCCGGAGCCGCCGGCGCGGCGTCGCGGGCGGCACGGGCGTCGTCCTTGCGCCGGCGCCGCTCGTTGCGGTGCCGGTTGGTCGTGTCGAAGGCGTCGTAGGCGCTGACGATCCGGCTGACCAGCTCGTGGCGCACGACGTCCTCCGCGGTCATCTCCGTGAACGCGACGTCCTGGACGCCGCCCAGCACGTGCTGGACCTGGCGCAGGCCGGAGGCCGCGCTCCCCGGCAGGTCCACCTGGGTGACGTCGCCGGTGACGACCATCTTGGAGCCGAAGCCGAGCCGGGTGAGGAACATCTTCATCTGCTCGGGCGTGGTGTTCTGCGCCTCGTCGAGGATGATGAACGCGTCGTTGAGGGTGCGGCCGCGCATGTAGGCGAGGGGGGCGACCTCGATGGTGCCCGCCTCCATGAGGCGGGGGATCGAGTCCGGGTCCATCATGTCGTGCAGCGCGTCGTAGAGCGGTCGCAGGTACGGATCGATCTTCTCGCTGAGCGTGCCGGGCAGGAAGCCGAGCCGCTCCCCCGCCTCCACGGCCGGGCGCGTGAGGATGATCCGGGACACCTCCTTGGCCTGCAGCGCCTGGACCGCCTTGGCCATGGCGAGATAGGTCTTGCCCGTGCCGGCGGGACCGATGCCGAAGACCACGGTGTGCTCGTCGATGGCGTCGACGTAGGTCTTCTGGTGGAGGGTCTTCGGGCGGATCTTGCGACCGCGGCTGGAGAGGATGTTCTGGGTCAGGGCGCCGCTGGGACGGGCGGTGAGGTCCCGGCCGATCAGCTCGAGCAGCTGGGTGATCACCTGGGGGGTGACCGCGGTCTCGCGGCCGGCCAGGACCTTCAGCTCGTCGAAGAGGGTGGCGACGATCTGCACGGGCCCGCTCGGGCCCTCGATGCCGAGCTCGAGACCCCGCGGGCTGGTCGTGAGGCCCGGGAACGCCGTCTCCACCTGGCGCAGGGTGTCGTCCCCGGAGCCGAGGCACCGGACCATCGTCTCGCGGTCGGGGAAGGTGATGACGGTGCGGGCCGTCAGGGGGTGCGTGGTGCCGGGCAGCGTCTCAGTCATGGGTCCGGCCGCGCGGGCCGTGCTCTCGCTCTCTCGTGGGTCGCCGGGGAAGGGGCGGCGGACGGGACTCGTCCTCCCTCCAGGGTACCGCGCGGTACCGGCACCGGCGGTCGCCGGGCGCACATTCCGATTTGGTATCGGTCACGGCCACCGGGGCTCCTCGGCTGGGGACGCCCCCGGCCGCTGTGCTGGAATGGTCCGGTCCTCCGGCAGGGGGACAGGTGCGGCCTCCCCCAGTGCCGGCACCGCCCCCCGTCCGATCCCGGAAAGCCGAGGTGCGCGTCCCCCCATGGCCACTGCCCGTTCCCGGCCCGAGCCCGCCCGCGGCCGGTTCCCCGTGCTCGCGCTGACCGCCGTGGGCGTCCTCGTCCTCGGCGCGTGCGGCACCGGTCCGGAGCCTGCCCTCGACGGCACGGTCACCACGCCGGGCACGGCGCCGGCCCCGTCGACCACGGCGAGCACCGCCGACGGCCGGGTGGCCACCACGAAGCTGCCCGTCTACTGGGTGGGCCGCGCGAACGGGGAGGAGCGGCTGTTCCGGGAGTTCCGGGACGCCTCCGAGGCGGCCGCGGCCGTGGACCCCATCGCGGCGGCGGCGGCGCTGATGACCGGGGCGACCCCCGCGGACCCGGACTACCGGACCCTGTGGTCCCCGGTGGACCGGGTGGGCGCCTCGACGTCCCCCGGAGGGACCATCACCGTGGACCTGCCGTCCGAGGCCTTCCGCCCGGACCTGGACGACCGCGAGGTGCGGCTGGCCCTCCAGCAGCTCGCGCACACGGTCACCGCCACGGCGGCTACGGCGGGCCTGCTGCCCAAGGGCTCGGAGGCCGAGGTGGTGGTGCTCGTGGACGGCCGGCCCGACGAGGAGGTCTTCGGGTCCGTGCGCCTCGACGGCCCCCTCCGGCCCGACGAGGGGATGGCGGCGCCGATCTGGCTCGACGAACCGCGGCAGGACGAGCGGTCCGAGGGGACCCTGACCTTCTCGGGACGGGCACTGGACGGCGTCCGGGGCTGCCGATGGACCGTGGCCGGACCGGACGGGCAGCACGTCTCGAGCGGCGCGGCGGCCGTGGTCCCGCGGGGCGACGGGACCGTCGGGTTCCGGGCCGAGCTCGAGCTGGAGCCGGGCGACTACGTGGTGACGGTCGTCGGCCGGGACGCCGAGGGCGGGACCGTGCGCGACGACAAGGACGTGGAGGTCGTCGCCGGCTGAACCGGCCGCGCCGGGCTCAGCGGGACCCGGCGGCCCAGCGGCCCAGGGCGGCGCTGAGCACCGCCAGCGCGGCCGGGCCGGCCGTGGAGCTGCGCAGCACCTCCGGACCGAGCCGCACGGCGCCGGCCCCCGCTCCGGCCATTGCCTCGAGCTCCGTGGGTGCGATGCCCCCCTCGGGACCCACGACCAGGACGATCCGCTCGACGCCCGCCCAGGGGTCGCCGGCGGCGCCCGGCATGTCGGCGAGGGAGTCGCGCGCCTCCTCGTGCAGGACCAGGCCCCGGGTCCCCGGCTCCCCGAGCAGGCGGGCGAGCTCGCGGGTGGTGCACAGGGGCAGCACCTCGGGCCAGGCCGCCCGCCGGGACTGCTTCGCGGCGGCCGCGACGGTGTGCACCCACTTCTCGTGGCTCTTGGCGGCCCGCTCCTTCTTCCACCGCACGATCGAGCGGTCGGCCTGCCAGGGCACCACCGCGTCGACGCCCAGCTCGGTGGCCGTCTCCACGGCCAGCAGGTCCCGCTCGCCCTTCGCGAGGGCCTGGGCGAGGAGGAGCCGGGGGGTGCGGGCGGGCTCGGTGGTCACCGAGACGATGCCGACCTCCATGCTGTCCCGGTCCCCCGTGCGCAGCTCCCCGGTGGCCCGGGTGCCTGCGCCGTCGACGAGCTCGAGGCGCTCACCGGGCGCGAGACGGCGCACGGCGACGGCGTGCCGGGCCTCCGGGCCGGTGACGGTGAGCGCCGCCCCGGGGCCGAGGCCGGTGAGCCGGCCCGGCTCGACCTTGAAGACCGGCAGGCTCACAGGTCGGAGAACCTGTCCTTGAGCCGGGAGAAGAAGCCGCCGGAGCCGGCCGGGGAGTTCAGGGTGGTGCCGGTGGACTGGTCCTCGCCGCGCAGCCGGGACAGCTGCTCGAGCAGCTCGCGCTGTTCGTCGTCGAGAGCCGTGGGGGTCTCGACCTCGAGGTGGACGAACAGCTCGCCCCGGCCGCCGCCGCGCAGCCGGGTGGCCCCGAGCTCGTGCAGGGTCACGGTGTGGCCGGTCTGCGTGCCGGGGCCCACGGGCACCTCGCGCTCGCCGTCGAAGGTCTCGAGGGTCACGGTGGTGCCGAGGGCCGCGGAGGTCATGGGCACCCGGACGCGGGCGTGCAGGTCGTCGCCCTGGCGCTCGAACGTGGGGTCGGGGTCGACCTTGAGCTCGACGTAGAGGTCGCCGTTCGGCCCGCCGGCGGTGCCGGCCTCGCCCTGCCCCGAGAGGCGGATGCGGTTGCCGGTCGAGACGCCGGCGGGGATCTTGACGGTCAGCGGGCGGCGGTCGCGCACGCGGCCCTCGCCGTAGCACTCGTGGCACGGGTGCTTGATGACGGTGCCGAAGCCCTGGCAGGTGGCGCACGGCGCCGCCGTGACCACGGTGCCGAGGATCGACTGGACCTGGCGCTGCACCTGGCCGGATCCGTGGCAGACGTCGCAGGTCTCGGGCTGGGTGCCCGCCTGGCAGCACGTGCCGCCGCAGGTGGGGCAGACCACGGCCGTGTCCACCGTGATCTTCTTCTCCGTGCCGAAGACCGCGTCCCTGAGGGAGACCCGGACGTTGATCAGGGCGTCCTGGCCCTGGCGCGTGCGGGACGCGGGGCCGCGCCGGCCGGAGCCGGCGCCGCCGGCGCCCTGGAAGAACGTGTCGAAGATGTCGGCGAAGCCGAAGCCCGTGCCGGGGAAGCCTCCGCCGAAGCCGGTGTCGGTGCCGTTCTCGTTGCCGGTCGCGTCGTAGACACGCCGCTTCTCCGGGTCGGAGAGGACGTCGTTGGCGTGCGAGAGGCGCTTGAAGTCCTCGGCGGCCTCGGGGCCGGAGTTGACGTCGGGGTGCAGCCGGCGGGCCTTCTTGCGGTAGGCCTTCTTGATCTCTTCCTGGCTGGCGTCCCGGGACACGCCCAGGGTCTCGTAGTGATCGCTCACCGTGGTCCGTTCTGTCGAGAGGTCTGTGGTGGGTTTCGCTGGAGGGCCCCGGGGAACGGGGCCCGCGGGGGCTCAGCCCCCGAGGATACGGGAGAGGTAGCGGGCGACGGCGCGCACGGCGGCCATCGTGGACGGGTAGTCCATGCGCATGGGGCCCACGACCCCCACCTTCGACTGCGGCCCGTAGCCGGTGGCGACGACGGCGGCCTCGGACAGGGGGCCCTCGGCGTTCTCCGTGCCGATCCGCACGGCGACCCCGCGGGCGTCCTGCTCCATCTCGGACAGCAGCCGGAGCATCACCACCTGCTCCTCGAGGGCCTCGAGGACCGGGCCGATGCTCAGGTGGAAGTCCCCGGTGGAGCGGGCGAGGTTGGCGGTGCCCGCCATGACCATCCGGTGCTCGGCTCCCCCGGCCGCGAGGGCGCCGACGGCCTCCCCCACGGCGGCGGCGGCCGGTTGCAGCGGCGGGGCGGTGCCTGCCGCCATCACCGCGAGGGCGTCCGGCACCGCGGTCAGGGAGCGCCCGACCACGGCCGCCAGCACCCGGGCGCGCAGCTCGAGCAACTGGGAATCCTCGAGAGGCGCCCGCAGCACGGCGACGCGCTGGGCCACCCGGCCGTTGGTGGGGATGAGCACCACGAGCACCCGGCCGGCCCCGAGGTCCACGACCTCGACGTGGCGCACGGTCACGCCGGAGGCGTGCGGGTACTGCACGACCGCGACCTGCTGGGTGAGCTGCGCGAGCAGCCGCACGGTGCGCTCCATGACGTCGTCGATGTCGGCGGCGTCGTCGAGCAGCCGCTGGATGGCCCGTCGTTCCGGGCCCGAGAGCGGCTTGACGGCCGCGATCTGGTCGACGAACGTGCGGTAGCCCTTGTCCGTGGGGATCCGGCCCGAGCTCGTGTGGGGGGCCGTGATCAGGCCCTCCTCCTCGAGCGCGGCCATGTCGTTGCGCACGGTGGCCGAGGAGACGCCGAGCCGGTGCCGGTCCACGAGGGCCTTGGAGCCCACGGGCTCGCGGAAGTGCACGTAGTCCTCCACGATGGCCTGCAGGATCTGCAGTCGTCTCGGATGGTTCACGTCGCTCCTCCCCGGTTCGTCCTCGCCCCCGACCCGTCCTGGCACTCGGGCGGGCACAGTGCTAACGCCGTCCAGTGTAGCCCCCGTGTCCGACGGCCGGTCCGCCGCCCGCGGTTTGGTACGCTTCCGGCTGATCCGCGCCGGACGCGCGGCACCGCGACCCGGGAGGACGACCATGAGCGACCACGGCTGGGGGCCGCGCAGCCTCGACGACGACGCCCTCGCCCGCCGCCGGCCGGTCTCCGCGGAGGTCCCGGTCGCCCCGGGGATGCTGCTGGAGGACGTCACGACCGGCTGGGTCGGCGCCGTCGTGTCCCTGGAGACCATCGGCGGCATGCGCGTGATGGGCCTCGAGGACCGGAGAGGGCGGGTCAAGGCGTTCCCCCTGGGTCCGGGCTTCCTGCTCGAGGGCGATCCCGTGGTCGTCGTCGAGCCCCGCCGGGCCCCCGCCGCGAAGAAGCCCTCCCGCACGCGCTCGGGATCCGTGGCCGTCGAGGGGTTGCGCGCGAGCACCGCGAAGGCCTCCCGCGTGTGGGTCGAGGGCTACCACGACGCCGAGCTGGTGGCCAAGGTCTGGGGGCACGACCTGGCGGTCGAGGGCATCGTGGTGGAGCCGCTGCACGGCATCGACGACCTGCCCGCCGCCGTGCGGGAGTTCGGGCCGGGCCCCGGGCGGCGGCTCGGCGTCCTCGTCGACCACCTCGTGGCCGGTTCCAAGGAGTCCAGGATCGCCGCGGAGACCATGCGCCTGCCCGGCGCCGCGGGCAACGTCCTGGTGCTGGGCCACCCCTACGTCGACATCTGGCAGGCGGTCAAGCCGCGCACGCTGGGCATCGACGGCTGGCCCGTGGTCCCGCGGGGCACCGACTGGAAGACCGGCACCGCCGCCGCCCTCGGGTGGCCGCACCGCACCCCCGGCGACCTGGGACGGGCCTGGCAGCACATCCTCTCCCGCGTGGACAGCTACGCCGATCTCGAGCCGTCCCTGCTGGGCCGGGTGGAGGAGCTCATCGACTTCCTCACCGCGCCCGGGGCCTGACCCGGTTCCCTCCCCGTGCACGGGGCCCGGCCGCGGGGCGTCACAAAGGCACACGTGCGCGGGCTCGATCCCCGGCTGTCCGGACCGGTCGGTAGGATGGTCGTGTCCCACCCACCGTCCGCGGCCCCGCCGCGGTCCCACCGCCGAAGGACATCCGTGCCCGTGCAGACCGACCCCCGATCGAGCCGCGACAACGCCGGGGCCCCGTTCGAGGGCCTCTCCCCCGTGGCCCAGCCGCTGACCGTCTCCGAGGACCACCAGTGGGCGACCCTGGCGCACTTCGGCGGCGTCGTCGGCTTCCTCCCCTCGTTCCTCGTCCACCGCGTCTTCCGCGGGCGCGGCCCGTTCACCGAGCAGGAGTCGAGGGAGGCCATGAACTTCACTCTGCTGCCGACTCTCGTGGTGGTGGCCGGGATCCTGCTCGCGCCGGTGCCGTTCATCGGGTGGTTCTTCGCGCTCGCCGCGGCCGCCGCGTGGCTGCTGCTCGCGGTCGGCTCCCTCATCGGCGGCGTCCGGGTCAACGGCGGCGAGCCGCACCTGTACCGCTTCAACACCCGGCTCTACGACCGGCTGGCCGACCGCCTCCGCGAGCGGTCCCGCGAGCGCGCCGCGCGCGGCTAACACCTTGCCCCGCTGGGGCGCCCCGGCCGGGGCGCCCGGTCCTCGCGCAGGCGGTCGTGACCGGGGCGGCCGGTCCTCGAACCGGCTCTCCCGACGGGATGCCTTCGTCAGGTGAGCAGCCGCCGCACCACGGCGTCGCCCAGGAGCCGGCCCCGCAGCGTCAGCACCACCGTGCCGCGCAGCGCCGCCGCGGGCTCCACCAGACCGTCGGCGATCAGCCCGGCCACCGCCGCACGCCCGTCCTCGGCCAGGGCGGCCGTGGGCAGTCCGTCCCGGATCCGGGCCTCGAGCATCACGCGCTCGAGGTGCCGGGTCCCCGCGTCGAGGATCTCGCGCCCGGCCGCGGGCGACTGCCGCGCGCGCACCCGGTTCGTGTAGGGCACGGGGTGCTTGAGGTTCCACCAGCGCGTCCCCCCCACGTGCGAGTGCGCCCCGGGCCCGATCCCCCACCAGTCCTGGTTGCGCCAGTACGCGAGGTTGTGCCGGCTGCGGTGGGCCCCGGCGTCCGCGCCGCCGGCGGGCCGGGCCCAGTTGCTCACCTCGTACCACTCGAAGCCGGCCTCCGCGAGCACCCGGTCCGCGAGCTCGTACTTGTCGGCCTGGTCGTCCTCGTCGATCGGCGGGACCTCCCCGCGCCGCATCCGCGCCGCGAGCTTCGTCCCGTCCTCGATGATCAGCGAGTACGCGGAGACGTGGTCGGGCGCGTAGCCCACGGCCGTGCGCACCGAGTGCTCCCAGTCGGCCAGGGACTCCCCCGGGGTGCCGTAGATCAGGTCCACGCTGACGCCCAGGCCCGCCTCGCGGGCCCACCGGACCGCGCGCGGCACGTTGTCGGGGTCGTGCGTGCGGTCCAGGACGGCGAGCACGTGCGGGACGGCGGACTGCATCCCGAAGGACACCCGGGTCACCCCCGCCGACGCCAGCACCGCCAGGGACTCGGGCGTCACGGAGTCCGGATTGGCCTCGGTGGTCACCTCGGCGCCCGCGGCGAGCCCGAAGCTCTCCCGGGCCTGCACCAGGACGGCGGCGAGGTCCTCGGCGGGGAGCAGGGTGGGGGTGCCGCCGCCGAAGAACACGCTGTGCAGCGGGCGGGGGGCGGTCCCGGAGTCCTCGAGCACCCGGCGCGCCCAGCGGACCTCCGCCGCGGCGTCGCCGGCGTAGGCGTCCTGGGACACCCCGGACCCGAGCTCCACGGCCGTGTAGGTGTTGAAGTCGCAGTAGCCGCACCGGACCGCGCAGAACGGCACGTGCACGTAGAGGCTGAGCGTGCGGTCCGCGGAGCCCTCGGCGGCGGAGGGCGGCAGCAGTCCGTCGAGCGGGCCGGGCAGGCCCTCCGGCTGGGCGGGGGCCACTACTTCTTCTTGTCCTTCGCCCCGGCCTCGTCGGAGGACAGTGCCGCGACGAACGCCTCCTGAGGGACCTCCACGCGGCCCACCATCTTCATCCGCTTCTTGCCCTCCTTCTGCTTCTCGAGCAGCTTGCGCTTGCGCGAGATGTCGCCGCCGTAGCACTTGGAGAGCACGTCCTTGCGGATCGCCCGGATGTTCTCGCGGGCGATCACCCGGGAGCCGATGGCCGCCTGGATGGGGACCTCGAACTGCTGGCGCGGGATGAGCTCGCGCAGCTTGCCGGTCATCATCACCCCGTAGGCGTACGCCTTGTCCCGGTGGGTGATCGCGCTGAAGGCGTCCACCGGCTCGCCCTGCAGGAGGATGTCCACCTTGACGAGGTCCGCGGCCTCCTCGCCCTCGGCCTTCCAGTCCAGGGACGCGTAGCCCTTGGTGCGCGACTTCAGCTGGTCGAAGAAGTCGAAGACGATCTCGGCCAGGGG
This sequence comes from Kocuria himachalensis, assembly GCF_054784195.1. Taxonomy (NCBI): domain Bacteria; kingdom Bacillati; phylum Actinomycetota; class Actinomycetes; order Micrococcales; family Micrococcaceae; genus Kocuria; species Kocuria himachalensis. The sequence goes on along the minus strand of NZ_BAAGPL010000008.1, from coordinate 39,206 downwards.
CAGCCGGTAGCGCAGCTCCACCCGGTCCTCGGAGAGGTAGTCCATGCCCTTGAGCTGACCGCGCTTGGACTGGCACAGCTCCATGATCGCGCCGATGAACTCGGACGGGGCCAGCACCGTCGCGGCGACCATGGGCTCGCGGATCTCGGCGATCTTCCCCTCGGGGAACTCGGACGGGTTCGTGACCATCCGCTCGGAACGGTCCTCGAGGGTGACGTTGTAGCTCACGGACGGCGCGGTGGAGATCAGGTCGAGGTTGAACTCGCGCTCGAGGCGCTCCCGGACGATCTCGAGGTGGAGCAGTCCCAGGAACCCGCAGCGGAAGCCGAAGCCCAGGGCCGCAGAGTTCTCGGGCTCGTAGACCAGGGCGGCGTCGTTGAGCTGGAGCTTGTCCAGGGCGTCGCGCAGGACCGGGTAGTCGGAGCCGTCGATGGGGAACAGCCCCGAGAAGACCATCGGCTTGGGGTCCTCGTAGCCGCCCAGGTCCTCCATCGCCGGCCGCTGGTGGTTGGTCACCGTGTCCCCCACCCGGGACTGGCGCACGTCCTTGACCCCGGTGATGAGATAGCCGACCTCGCCCACGCCCAGTCCCTCCGTGGGCTTCGGCTCGGGCGAGATGACCCCGATCTCCAGCAGCTCGTGCTGCGCGCCGGTGGACATCATCCGGATCCGCTCGCGCGGGGTCAGCCGGCCGTCGACCACGCGGACGTAGGTGACCACGCCGCGGTAGGTGTCGTAGACCGAGTCGAAGATCATGGCCCGCGACGGCGCGTCCGCGTCGCCCTGCGGGGCGGGGACCAGCTCCACGATCCGGTCGAGCAGTGCCTCGACGCCCTCCCCGGTCTTGCCGGAGACCCGCAGCACGTCCTCGGGGTCCACGCCGATGAGGTTGCCGAGCTCCCGGGCGTACTTCTCCGGCTGGGCCGCGGGCAGGTCGATCTTGTTGAGCACCGGGATGATCGTGAGGTCGTTCTCCATGGCCAGGTAGAGGTTCGCCAGGGTCTGCGCCTCGATGCCCTGCGCGGCGTCCACCAGGAGCAGGGCGCCCTCGCAGGCGGCCAGGGACCGGGAGACCTCGTAGGTGAAGTCCACGTGCCCCGGGGTGTCGATCATGTTCAGGGCGTAGTCCGTGCCCGCCACGCCCCAGGGCATGCGCACCGCCTGGGACTTGATGGTGATCCCGCGCTCGCGCTCGATGTCCATCCGGTCCAGGTACTGGGCCTTCATCTCGCGCGTGGTGACCACGCCGGTGGCCTGCAGCATCCGGTCCGCGAGCGTGGACTTCCCGTGGTCGATGTGGGCGATGATGCAGAAGTTGCGGAGGATCGACGGGTCGGTCGAGGCGGGGACCGGGGCATTGACGGCCAGCGGTGACACGGGCGGTCCTTTCTCCGGGAGAACGTCGCTTCCGGCAGGTGCTGGGGCTACCGGCGGGTGGACCGCGCCGGGGATTCAACTGTCCAGTTTCCCACGTTCGGTCATGGAGAGCCATTTCGCCCCGTGCGGGCCCGACGACGCCGGACGGTCCCTGGCTAGAGTGGGCGCATGAAGCTGAACCTCGGCACCCTGGCCCGTCTCGCCGCCCGCGCCGTGGACGTCTACCAGCGCTCCGGACGGGGCCGCCCGGAGCAGCCCCGTCCGGGTCGGCGCGCCGGGTCCCCCTCCGCGCGGCCCCGGCCCACCGTGCCCTCCCGGGCCGGCGACGGCCGCCCCGAAGGGCTCTCCCGCCCCTACCCCGGGGACTGGACCGGGCCGGTCCGGCCCGTCTACCGCCCGCTGTCCGACGGCGAGGCCGATCCCGGCGAGATCGTGTGGACCTGGGTGCCGTTCGAGGAGGACCAGCGCCGCGGCAAGGACCGGCCCGTGCTGGTCGTGGACCGGGCCGGGGACCACCTGCTGTGCCTGATGCTCACCTCCCGGGACCACGGAGACGGGCCGGCACAGGACCCCGACTACGTGGACGTCGGGACGGGGCCGTGGGACCCCCGGGGCCGGCCGTCCGAGGTCAGGCTCGACCGCGTGGTCCAGGTGCTGCCCGCGGACGTCCGGCGGGAGGGCGCGGTCCTGCCCGAGCACCTCTTCGACCGGGTGGCCGGACGGCTCCACCGCCTGCGCGGTTGAGCACGCGGGCCCGGCGCGCTCCGTGTCGGCGCTGTCCGGCGACGGGGCGTGGTCTGCTAGACTTTTCTGCTGTGTGTCCGCGCTGGTCGTCGGGCACTGCAGGGCGGTCGCCACACGGGCGTCCCCACTCCCACTCAGTCACATGGCTGTCCTGTTTGCCCTCACTGACCGAATTCCGCACCCATCGCCAAGGAGTGACACGTGGCCAACATCAAGTCCCAGAAGAAGCGCAACCTCACGAACGAGAAGTCGCGTCTGCGCAACAACGCGTACAAGTCCGAGCTGAAGACGCTGGTCCGCCGCGTCGACGAGGCCGTCGGCGCCTCCGACAAGGAGACCGCCCAGGACGCCCTGCGCGTCGTCTCCCGCAAGCTCGACAAGGCCGTCAGCAAGGGCGTCCTGCACAAGAACAACGCGGCCAACAAGAAGTCCGGTCTGGCCAAGCTGGTCGCCAAGATCTGATCCCGGTTTCCGCGAACCGCGCCCGCCGCATCGGCGGGCCGCACGGAGGCCCCGTCCCACTCAGGGACGGGGCCTCCGTCGTGTCCGGGTGAGACCGTCCGGCCGCGGCCGGACAGCGCTCAGCGGCGTCCGGACAGGGCGATGGTCGTGATGGCCCGCTCCACCGCGTAGGCGGGGTCCCGGCCCTCACCCTTGACCTGCGCGTCGGCCTCGGCCAGCGCCCGGAGCGCCCGCACGAGGTCCGCCTCGGAGAAGCGCCGGGACTCGTCCTGCGCCCGCTCCACCTGCCACGGGGCGGCCCCGATGCGCTGGGCGAGCTGGCCCGCGCCGCCGCGGGTCCCGTGCACCTGGGCGATCGTGCGCAGCTTGGCGGCCAGCGCCCCGACCATCGGGACGGGGTCCACCCCGGTGTCGAGGGCCTGGCGCCACAGCTTGAGGGCGGTCTCGGCGCGCCCGGCCAGCGCGGCGTCCGCCACCTTGAACGCGGTGGCCTCGACGCGCCCGCCGTAGTACTTCTCGACGTCGTCGAAGCTGATGCTCTCGGGGCCGTCCGAGAGCAGCTGGGCGCACGCGGCGGCGAGCTCCGCCGTGCTGCTGCCCACGGCCGCCGCGAGCGCCCGGGCGGCGTCGGGGTCGATGCGGCGCCGGTGGGTGCGGAACTCGGTGACGATGAAGTCGGTCTTGTCGCGGTCGTTCTTGAGGGGCTTGCACTCCACGACGGCGGCGCCGGCGGCCTTGAGGGCGTCCAGGAGCTTCTTGCCGCGGTTGCCGCCGCTGTGCTCCCAGAGCACGACGACGTCCGGGTCGGGCGCCTGGACGTAGGCGAGGCCGTCGGCGAGGCAGTCGTCGTTCATGGCGGCAAGGTTGGTGACGTGGATGAGCTTCGCGTCGTCGAACAGGGAGGGGCTGGCGAGCGCCGCGAGCTGCCCGGGGGCGTAGGCGGCGGCGTCCACGGTGGAGAGCTCGACAGGGCCGCGCCGGTCCTTGAGGACCGTGCGGACACGGTCGCGGGCGCGGGCGGCGAGGTAGTCCTCGGGGCCGGTGAGCAGGATGAGCGGGGTGGGCTCGACGTCGCGCCAGGTGGGTCCGGCGGTGGGTGCGGGGCGCCGCGGTGGGGTCATGGCCGCGTCCTCCTGTCGTGGCGGCCGGGTCGGGCCGCGTGCTGGGCGGGGTGGGTTCCAGCTTCCCACGTCCGGGCGACATGTGGTGGCGGGGCACCGGGCGGGACGACGCGGGGGCTCGCCGGCCCCGGAGGACGGTGGAACGGACCGCCGGCCTCCTGTACGGTCGGGAGCGGCATGTGAGACCCGTCACCCCCCTCGGAGGATTCCCATGACCGTGCTTCCCCGCCTCGCCGTCCCGGCACTCGCCCTGGGCGTCCTGGGCATGGCCGTCTCCCCCGCGGGGGCCGACCAGACCGGGCCCGTCACCGGTCCCGCCGCCGGGCCCGTCACCGGCTCCGTCGCCGAGACCGCGCCCGCCGCCGCGTCCGGTGCCCCGGGCTACGCCGTGGCCGGTGCCGGTGTGCTGGCCGTGGTCGGCTCCGCCGTCGTGGCACGGCGCCGCAGCGGCACCTGCTGACACACCGCCTCGGGGGGCTTCCCGGCCGAGCCACCGGTGTCGTCACCGTGCTGTCCCGCTCCGGCCGGCCATGACCGTCGGCTCCAGTCTGGGGGCACTGTCGGGCAAGCGAGGCCCTCGTGAGCATTCCTTGGCACACCCGTCCCACCGCGGACGTCACCGGAGCTCTCGACGTGGATCCGGTGCAGGGGCTGTCGAGCGAGCAGGTCGCGGAGCGCGCCCGGCGCCACGGCCCCAACGTGCTGGCCGAGGCCGCCAGGTGCCGGTCTGGCGCATGGTCCTGGGCCTGGTCTCGGACCGGATGACCATCGTGCTGCTGGTCGCGGAGGTCGTCTCCGCGCTCGTGTCCCGCGAGTGGAAGACGCCGGTGGTGATCCTGCTGGTGGCCGGCTTCAACACGGTGCTCAACTACGTCCAGCAGGCGCGGGCCGAGTCCTCCCCGGCGGCGCTGCGCAAGATGTCCGTGATCACCGCGCGGGTGCGCCGGGACGGGCACGCCGTGGAGATCGACCGCCTGGCCCGTCTGCTGACGCTCATCGCCGTCGTGGTCGTGGGCGGCGTCCTCGGCCTGATCCGCGGGCAGCCCTGGACCGAGCTGATGCTGACGGCGGTGTCCCTGGCGGTGGCCACCATGCCCGAAGGGCTGCCTGCGGTCGTCGCCTTCACCCTGGCGACGGGCGTCCACCGGCTGGCCCGGCGCGGGGTGATCGTCAAGCAGCTGTCGGCGGTGGAGACCCTGGGGTCCACCACGCACATCGCCACGGACAGGACCGGCATTCCCGCGCTCGACGAGATGACGGTGCGGAGGCCGGTCCTGGACGGCTCCGCGTTCCGCGTCACCGGTGAGGGGTACTCCACGGAGGGGCGCATCATCGGTCCCGACGATGCCCCGGCCCGGCCCCCCCCCCCCCCCCCCCCC
>NZ_BAAGPL010000008.1:30016-34105 GCF_054784195.1 Kocuria himachalensis | reverse complement strand
CCCCCCCCCCCCCCCCCCCCCGACGTCTACCTCGCGATGGCGCTGTGCCGCAACGCCACCGTGCGGGGCGGGCGGACGATGGGCGATCCCACGGAGTGCGTTCTGGTCGTGCTGGCCGGCAAGGGCGGCATGGACGTCGAGGGAGCCCGTCAGGACCATCCGCGCGTGGCGGAGGTGCCCTTCGACTCCGACTACAGGTTCCACGCCACCTTCCACGAACAGACCACCGCTTTCGGGACCTCCACGACGGCCGGCTATCGCATGTTCGTCAAGGGTGCCCCGGGCGTGCTGCAGGACCGGGCCGACTCCGTCCTCAGCGCCGAGGGCCGTCGACCCCTGACGGCCCAGGACTCCACCCGCATCCTCGCCGTCGGCTCCGCTAGTCCAGGGGCACGGCGACAAGGCGCTGCTCCTGCCGGACGATCGCCACACCGCCGTGCTCGTCGGTGCGCAGCAGCGGCACTCCGCTGCGCTCCAGGTGGGCGAGGATCCGGGGGTGGGGGTGACCGTAGTCGTTGCCCCGGCCGACGGAGACGAGGGCCAGCCGGGGGCCGGCCGCGTCGAGGATCGCGGTGCCGCCGTTGCGGGCGCCGTGGTGGGAGACCTTGAGGACGTCGACGTCGACGAGCGCACCGGCCGTGCGCAGCAGGGCGCGGGCGCCGTCCTCCTCGAGGTCACCGGTGAGCAGCCAGGAGGTGGTCCCGCCGTCCTCGCCGGTGAGCTCGGCGCGCAGCACCAGGGAGGCGTTGTTCTCGTCGGAGGAGGACGGGTCGCTCCAGCGCCCCGGTCCGGTCGGCTCCGGGGCGAGGACGGTCAGGCGCAGTCCGCCCAGGGTCAGGGTCTCCCCCGGGTCCGGGCGGCGGGCCGGGGTGGCGGGCAGGGCCTCGGTCAGCTCGTCCGGCTGCGCCGCCGCCGCCGTGGCGTACCAGACCTCGCCGACGCTCTCGTGCCGGGCGAGGGCGGGCAGTCCGCCGGTGTGGTCGGCGTGGGCGTGGCTGAGGACCACGAGGTCCAGGTGCTCGACCCCGCTGCGCCGCAGGCACCGTGCCAGGGCCTCCGGGTCGGGGCCGGTGTCCACGAGGACGGCCGGCCCGGGCGCGGTGCGCAGGAGCACGGCGTCGCCCTGGCCCACGTCGCACAGCACGGCCTCCCACGCCGGCGGCGGGCGGCGGCCGTCCACGGCGGCGCGGACGGCGAGGAGCACGACGACGAGCAGCACGGCCGCGGCGGCCGCCGTGCGCCGGCTCCGGCGCCGGCGGGCCTGCACCCGCCAGTGCTCCTCCGGGATGGGGGCCGGGGCGGGGCCCTCGGGCAGGGTCCCGGCGGTCGGCGCGGGCCGCCGGCGGCGGACGTCGAGGGCGTGCACGGCGAGCAGGGCCGCCGCGCTTGCCAGGGTCATCAGCAGCACGCCCGGCAGGCCCTGGGGCCACGGGGCCAGGGCCCCCGGCGCTCCGGCCAGCGCCCGGGCGGTGCCGGCGACGAGCCGCGCCCCCAGCGCGCCCACCCCCAGGGGCGGCACGGCCGCCGCGGCTCCCACCCCGTCGGGCAGGTTCAGCAGCAGCAGTCCCGCGAGGCCGCACACGGTCACCACCGGCACCAGCGGGGCGGCGAGGACGTTGGCCGGCAGGGAGTACACGGGCACGGCGGGCTGGAGGAGCACGAGCACCGGGGCGCACCACAGCTGGGCGGCCGCGGGGATCGCGACCGCCACGGCGAGCACCTCGGGGACCCGGGTGCCCAGCCACCGGGTCAGGGGCCGTCCGCTGACCACGATCCCCGCGGTGGCCAGCACCGAGAGGACGAAGCCGTACTCGGCGGCGAGCGCGGGCCGGGCGACGACGAGGGCGATCACGGCACCCGAGAGGGTGGCCAGGGACACGGCGGTGCGCCCCGTGAGGAGGCTGAGGGCGGCGAGTCCTCCCATCACGGCGGCGCGCAGCACGGACGGGTCGGGACCGACGAGGACCACGAACGCTGCCAGGGCGCCGAGACCGGCCGCCAGGCACGTGCGCCGGCCGGCGCCCACGCACAGGGCCGCGTGCCCCGCCAGGGCCGTGACGAGGGCGCAGTTGGCGCCGGAGACGGCCGTCAGGTGGGTCAGCCCGGTGTCCCGCATGGCCTGCTCGAGCTCCGGGCCGATCCCGGCGCGCTCGCCGAAGGTCATCCCGGGCAGCAGCCCCGCGGCGTCGGGGCCCAGTCCGGCCGTGGCGAGCACGAAGCGCTCGCGGACCTGCTCCCGCCGTGCGGGCTCCCGCCCCGGGAGGTCCACCGGCGGGGCGGCGGCGCGCAGCACCGGGGGCCCGGGGGCCAGCGGGCCGGCGGTGAGCACCGCGGTGATCCGTTGCCCCGGGACCAGCCCGGCCCACGCCGGCCCGTCCGCGAAGACCGTGGCCGTGACGTCGACGGGTCGGCCGCGGCCCTCGTGGGTGACCCGTTCGAGGCGCAGCGCGAGGACCACGCCCGAGCGGTCCTCGCCCTCGTGGGCCGGCTCGGGGGCGGGCGCCGTCCACCGCCGGGGCGGCTCGGCCACCTCCGCCGTGACGGCGAGCGTCCCGCCCCCGGCGAACGCCTCCCCGAGCGGGCCGTGGGAGGTGTCGCGCTGGGCGGCCGCGGCGCTCAGCAGCACGGCCGTGACGGCGAGGGCGCTCAGGGCCACGGTCGACCACGGCAGGGCCCGCCGCGCCCCGGGGGCGCGGGGCCGCCCTCCGGGGTCCTCCTTCCCGCGGGGGGCGCGGGCCACGAGGAGGACCAGGGCGGCGCCGAGCACCAGCGCGGCCAGGTAGAGGGCCCCGGCGGCCGCGACCCGGTCGAGGGGCAGGTGCCCGGTGAGCAGGCCGGTGAGCCACGCGCCCAGGGCGGCGGGGACCAGCCGCAGGTCCCAGGTGCGGCCCGGCGCACGGGCGTCGCGGTGCTCCTGGTGCTCCAGGGCGCCGGCCCACCAGGCGGCGAGGTGCCTCACACGGTCACCAGCGAGCCGAGGGCCTCCATCAGGGCGGGGCCGATCCCCGGCACGGCGTCGAGGTCGGCGACGGCGGCGAACCCGCCGTTCTCCTGCCGGAACTCCACGATCCGGCCGGCCAGGACCGGACCGACCCGCGGGAGGGTGTCCAGCTCGGCCGCGGTGGCCGTGTTGAGGTTCAGCGTCCCGCCCGGAACCGCCCCGTCCGGCCCTCCGGTCCCGGGCGGCGCTCCCGGGGTCACGGCGCCCGGGGTGCCGGGAGCGACCGGGGCTCCGGGCGCCGTGACGGGTGCCGTGGCGCTGTCGGGGACGAGCACCTGCTGGCCGTCCGTGACGGGGGCGGCCAGGTTCACGGTGTCCGTCACGGCGGCCTCCGTGAGCCCTCCGGCGGCCTCGACCGCGTCCACGACGCGGGCCCCGTTCTCGACGGACACGACACCGGGGCGGGCCACCTCCCCGGTCACGTGCACGTACAGCGTCGGACCCGCCGAGGGCGTCGGCGCGGTGGGTGGTCCCGGCGGGGCCGTCCCGGGTCCGGTCTCCGCCTCCGCGTCCGCGCCGGCCAGGTCACCGTCCCCGGTGTCGTGGCCGGTGCCTGGCTCGGTGTCGCCGCCCAGGTTCGCCTCGGCGAGGACGGGACGCCCGGCGGCCTCCGGGGCACCGCCGCCGTCCTCCCCGGGCCCCAGCACCGTCCAGGCCGGCCAGGCGAGCGCGGCCAGGCCGATCAGCAGCAGCGAGGCCGGGACCCTGGTCCGGGCGGCGACCTGCCGACGGTGGGCGGGGACCGGCCCCGACGGCCGGTCCGCGAGCGAGGGCACCGCCCCGGGGGCGATGGGCGCGGTACGGGCCTCGGCCAGCAGCGCCGCCAGCCGTTCGGCCGGTGGTGGTGCACCGGGCCCTGCCGCGCCGCCGGGACCGCCCTCCGCGGCGGGCGCGGGCGGGGTGGAGGTCGCTGGCGGGGTGGAAGTCGCTCGTCGTCGGGCGTGCGGCACGGTACCGGTCATGGTCCCAGCTCACCTCGACCGGGTGGAACCGTGCTCCGTCGGGGACCCCGCTGGGGACGCGGGCGGCCCCGGAGGGCGCCTGTGGAGTCCGGGCACCGGCCCGGCCCCCGGCTCCGGCGACCGGCC
>NZ_BAAGPL010000008.1:3295-29984 GCF_054784195.1 Kocuria himachalensis | reverse complement strand
GCCGGTCGCCGGAGCCGGGGGCCGGGCCGGTCGCCGGAGCCGGGGGCGGCGGAGCGTCGTCGTCGTGCTCCCTGCTGCCGGAGCGCCGGCTCAGGCCACGATGTTGACGAGCTTGGGCGCGCGCACGATCACCTTGCGGATCTCGGCGTCACCGAGCTGGCGGCGGATCGTCTCCGAGCCCAGGGCCAGCTCGCGCAGGGCGTCCTCGCCGATGTCGGCGGGCACCTCGAGCCGATCCCGGACCTTGCCCTTGATCTGCACCACGGCGGTGACGGTGTCGTCCACCAGCAGCTCCGGGTCGACCGCGGGCCAGCCGGCGACGACGACGGAGCCTTCGTGCCCCAGCGCGTGCCACATGTCCTCGGCCGTGTACGGGGCGACCAGCGACAGCAGGACCGCGACGGCCTCGACGGCCTCGCGCACGGCGGGGTCGGCGGGCCCGCAGCCGGAGTCGATGGCCTTGCGGACCACGTTGACCAGCTCCATGGTCTTGGCGATCACCACGTTGAACTTCGCGGCGTCGAGCAGCTGGGCGGCGTCGTCGACGGCCCGGTGGGTCGCCCGCCGCACGGACAGGTCCCCGGCGGCAGGGTCGGCCCCGGGGGCGCAGGCCACGTCCTGGGCCAGGCGCCAGGCCCGGGCCAGGAACTTCTGGGAGCCCTGCGGGGAGACGTCGGCCCAGTCCACGTCGTCCTCGGGCGGGGAGGCGAAGACCATGGTCAGGCGCACGGCGTCCACGCCGAACCGGTCGAGCTGCTCGCCCAGGTCCACGCCGTTGCCCAGGGACTTGGACATGGCCCGGCCCCCGTTGAGCACCTGGCCCTGGTTCAGCAGCGCCTTGAACGGCTCGGTGAAGTCCACGAGCCCCAGGTCGAAGAGCACCTTGGTGAAGAACCGCGAGTAGAGCAGGTGCAGGATCGCGTGCTCCACGCCGCCCACGTACTGGTCCACCGGCAGCCACTTGCGGGTCTCCTCGAGGTCGAACGCGGCGTCCTCGTCGTTCGGGGAGACGAAGCGCAGGTAGTACCAGGAGGAGTCCACGAAGGTGTCCATGGTGTCGGTGTCCCGCAGGGCGGGGCCGTCGCAGGACGGGCAGTTGACGTGCACCCATGACTCGACCGCGGCGAGGGGCGACTGGCCCTTGGGGGCCAGCTGCTCCCCGCGCAGGTCGTCGGGCAGCCGCACCGGCAGCTGCTCCTCCGGCACCGGGACCTCGCCGCAGGCACCGCAGTGCACGATCGGGATCGGGGCGCCCCAGAAGCGCTGCCGGGACAGCAGCCAGTCGCGCAGCCGGAAGTTGACCTGGCGGTTGCCGGTGCCGGCGGCCTCGACCAGGCCGATGGCGCGCTCGACGGCCTCGGTCTTCTCCAGCCCGGACAGCTCGCCGGAGTTGATCAGGATGCCCTCGCTCGTGGTGGCGGTCCCGGTGACGGCGGGGTCCTCCTCCCCGGTGTCCAGCACGGCGCGCACGGGCAGGCCGAAGGTGCGGGCGAAGTCGAGGTCGCGCTGGTCGTGGGCGGGCACGGCCATGATCGCGCCGGTGCCGTAGTCGGCCAGCACGTAGTCCGCGGCCCACACGGGCAGCTTCTCGCCGTTGAGCGGGTTGACGGCGTGGCGGCCCAGGAACACCCCGGTCTTCTGCCGGTCGGTGGCCTGGCGCTCGATGTCGGACAGCGCCTTGACCTGCTCGCGGTAGGCGGCCAGCTCCGCGGCGTGCTCCGGGGCGACGATCTCCCCGGCCAGCTCCGCGTCCGCGGCGACCACGAAGAACGTGGCGCCGTAGAGGGTGTCGGGGCGGGTCGTGAACACGGTGACCTCGCGGTCCGTCCCGCCCGCGCCGGCGCCCTCGATGGCGAAGCGCACGTGGGCGCCCTCGGAGCGCCCGATCCAGTTGCGCTGCATGGCCAGCACGCGCTCGGGCCAGTGCCCCTCGAGCGCGGCCATGTCCTCGAGCAGCCGGTCGGCGTAGTCGGTGATCTTGAAGTACCACTGGTTCAGGGCCTTCTTCGTCACCGGGGTGTGGCAGCGCTCGCACGCCCCGTTGACGACCTGCTCGTTGGCGAGCACCGTCTGGTCCTTGGGGCACCAGTTGACCGGCGAGTTCTTCCGGTACGCCAGGCCCTTGCGGTGGAACTGCAGGAACAGCCACTGCGTCCACCGGTAGTACTCGGGATCGGAGGTGTGGATCTCCCGGGACCAGTCCGCGCTGATCGCGTAGCGCTGGAAGGAGGCCTTCTGCGTCGCAATGTTGGCGTAGGTCCACTCCGCCGGGTGGGCGTCGCGCTTGATCGCCGCGTTCTCCGCCGGCAGCCCGAAGGAGTCCCAGCCGATCGGGTGCAGCACGTCGTAGCCGCGCTGGCGCCAGTACCGGGCCACCACGTCGCCCATCGCGAAGGCCTCCGCGTGCCCCATGTGCAGGTCGCCCGAGGGGTACGGGAACATGTCCAGCACGTAGCGGCGCTCCCGCGAGCCGTCGTCGACGGGCGCGTAGACCTGCTGCTCCGCCCAGAACGACGGCCACGCCGCCTCGATGGCGCGGAAGTCGTACCCGGTGGTCTCGGTCGTGTGCTGCTGTTCGGTCACGGTCCTCGCCTTCGCGGTGGTGGACCGCCGCCGGCCCTCGGAACGGGCGGCGCGCGGTCGCGTGGGCGGCACCCGGGCATCACGGATGCCCGGCGGTGCGCCGACGGTGGTGGAATCCGTCCCATCCTAGCCCAGGGCCGCCCGGCGCCCCGGCCCGCAGGCGCTAGCATCGACAGCGGGCCGGGACGGGACGCACCGGGCGTCCGGCGGGCCCGCAGGGAGGGACCATGGCGGCTGCGGCCGGCGCACCGGACGGCGGCGCGACCACCGGCACGGGGCAGGACGCCGACGTGCCCGGCAGCGCGGTGCAGAACCCCTGGGCCGAGCGGCGCAGCATGGTCCTGGACGGGCACAAGGTGCGCTACTGGTTCTACGACGTCGACCGGGCCCCCAAGCCCCTCCTCGTGCTGGTCCACGGCTTTCGCGGCGACCACCACGGCCTGCAGCTGATCGCCGACCGGCTCCGCGAGCGCTACCACGTCGTCGTCCCCGACCTGCCCGGCTTCGGCCGCTCCGAGCCCTTCCCGGACCGGCCCCACGACATCGCCGGGTACGCGGACTTCCTGCGCGGCTTCGTGGAGAGTCTCACCGACGGCGCGGTGCACGACGGCGCCCCGCACGGTGCCGCCGTCCTGGGCCACTCCTTCGGCTCCGTGATTGCCGCGCACTTCGCCGCCGCCCACCCGGCGATGGTCGAGCGGCTGGTGCTCGTCAACCCGATCTGCGAGCCCGCGCTGGAGGGCGGGCAGGCGCTGCTGAGCCGTCTGACGGTGGGCTACTACCGGCTGGGCCGGGTCCTGCCCCGGCGGCTGGGCCGCCGGCTGCTCTCCAGCTGGTCCGTCACGGACGCGATGAGCCGGGTCATGACCAAGTCCCAGGACCCTCGGGTCCGCGGCTACGTCCGCCACCAGCACCGCGCGTACTTCTCGGCCTTCGCGGACCGGGACGTGCTGCTGGAGGCCTACGAGGCCTCGATCTCGCACACCGTCGCGGAGGTCGCGATGCAGCTGACCATGCCGACCCTGCTGGTCGTGGGCGCGCAGGACGAGCTGGGCTCGCTCCCCACGCAGCGGACCATGGCCTCCTGGATCCCCCGCCACCGGCTCGAGGTCCTCGACGACGTGGGCCACCTCATCCACTACGAGGCCCCCGGGCGCACCGCCGAGCTGGTCCACGAGTTCCTCTCCTCCCCCGCCCCCGAGCCGCTCCCCGGAACGGTCCCCGGACCGGACGGGCCGCCGCCCGCGCTGCACGCGCAGGCGCCGCCCGCCGACCCCCCCGCCCCCGACACCGCCCCGTTCACCGGGCTGCAGCGCATCGTGCGCCGCGGACGCCAGGATCACCGACGAGGACGCCGCCGGTGAGACTGCTCCTGGACGCCCGCTACACCCGTCTCGACCGCCACGACGGGATCAGCCGCTACGGGGCGAGCCTGGCCGAGGCCGTGGCCGGTCTCGCCGACGGGACCCCCGGGCTGGACGTGGCCCTGCTCGTCAGCGATCCCCGCCAGCTCGCCCTGCTGCCGGACGTCCCCCACGTCACCGGTCCCTCCCCCGTGTCGGCCGCCGAGGCGTCCACGGCGCTGGTGCTCAACCGGTACGCGCCCGACGTCGTGTTCTCCCCCATGCAGACCATGGGCTCCGCGGGCCGCCGGCACGGGCTGATCCTCACCCTGCACGACCTCATCTACTACGACCACCCGCAGCCGCCCGCGGACCTGCCCGCCCCCGTGCGCGCGGGCTGGCGGCTCTACCACCGGGCCTGGTGGCCCCAGCGGGTCCTGCTGGACCGCGCCGACGCCGTGGTGACGGTCTCGCACACCACCCGTGAGCTCATCGCCGCCCACCGGCTCACCCGCCGCCCCGTGCACGTGGTGCCCAATGCCCCCCAGCCCGGCTCCGTGCTCCCCACTGCGGAGGCGCTGACGCGGCTGCCCCGGCGCGGCTGGAAGCTGCTCTACATGGGCTCCTTCCTGCCCTACAAGAACGTGGAGACCCTGCTGCGCGCGGCCGGGCGGCTCCCGGACCACGAGCTGCACCTGCTCTCCCGGATCTCCCCCGCCCGCCGCGCCCAGCTGGAGGCCCTCGTCCCGGACGGGGCGCGGGTCGTGTTCCACGACGGGGTGGACGAGGCCGAGTACACCGCCCTGCTCGCCGAGGCCGCCGCCCTGGTGCACGCCTCACGGGCCGAGGGCTACGGGCTGCCCCTCGTGGAGGCGCTCGCGGCGGGCACCCCCGTGGTGTGCAGCGACCTGCCGATATTCCGGGAGGTCACCGGGGGCGCCGCCGGCTACGCCGCGCCCGACGACGACGCCGGGTTCGCCGCCGCCGTGCGCGCGCTCGAGGACCCGGCCCGGGCCAGGACGCAGGTGCTGGACGGGCTCGAACGGGCCCGGGCCTACTCGTGGGAGTCCTCGGCGCGGGAGCTGATCGCCGTCGCCCGCGGGGTGCACGAGCGCCGCGCCCGCCGCCGCTGTCCTTGACCCGCCCTGTGAGGGGCGCCCACCCCGCCGGCGAGCGCGCCACGGAGTCCGGGCGGACGGATCGTTCCGCGCCGGAGCGGGGCCCAGTGTGCCCAGCGGCTCTGCCGGGCCGCGGTGTTCCTGCCTGCCGGTGTCGTGGGCTGCGGTCCGACGACCGGGCCCCTGGTCCTGGACCTCACGTCGCCTCGGTGCGTTCGCCCGGTCGCCGGGACTTCGGTGGGGGTGTGACCAATGAGACAGCGCTTCTGCAGGCGTTGCTCTTCACCATGGTGGTACACAGGTTCATGAAGGATCCATGTGCGGTCGGGGCGGCGGTCGGCGGAATCCCTCGTCCACGCAACTGACTCGACCGGTGGATCCACGACGCTGATGCGTGCCCGTGCCGGTGCGACTGGCTCCGCGCCAGGAGCGCGCCGTTCTCCTTGCTGTCCGCCATCCCGATCAGTCAGTGCCCGGAGGAGCTCCGTGAGTGTGAAGCAGTCCTTGAACAGCTACGGTCGGGGCCGAACGAGCTCCCCGGCGGTCCGGGTCTTCGCCGGCGTGGCGGGCACCCCGCGCACCCCCGCCCCGGCGTGGTGGAACCACCCGGTGACGGTCATGTTCGTCGCGGTGATCTGCGCGGCCCTGTCCTTCACCTCCCCTGCGCTGCCGGCGCCGTCCGGGCTCCTGGTCGCGGTGTCCGGAGTGGCTCTGGCGTCCCTGGCTGAATGGAGTCGTGGGCGGTGGTCCGCCAGTCGCGTCCGCGCGGTCGAGGAGTCGGTGTGGATCGCCGATCAGTGCGGGTACCAGGTGGAGTCCGTCGGTGAGGCCGTCCAGTGGAGGAGCGCCGACCGGAACCTGGACGCCCGGCTGGATCGTCGCGGTGGCGGGTGGGACCTGGTCCTGCTCGACGTGGACGCTCCGACTCTCGAGAGCCACCACTGACGGTGCCGTACGCACGCCCCGTTCGCTGATGACCCTGGAGCGCCGGGTGTTGTCGGTGTCCGTCCGTGGCCCGGCGATCCCTTACGGGCGCCACAGGCTGCCGGTGACCGGGGTGATCGGGTGGGAGGAGCGGACGCTCCAGGTCCTACAGGGACTGCCACAGCACGAGAGCGGCCCCCGGTGCGGAGGCTGACAGTGCCACGCGGCGCACTCGCTGCCGGTTCAGGCGCTGGTTGACCGGCCCCGACAGCGCGAACCCCAGGATCCTCGCCGGGGTGAGGATCGCGGCGAAGCGCAGGATGCGCTGATCCAGGGCCCCCACCGCGGCGAGGCCGACCAGGGACATGAGCGCCCCGACGAGGAAGAACGCGCTCATGGTGCCGCGCAGCTGTGCGGTGGAGGAGCCCTGCCACACCAGTGCCATGGGCAGGCCCCCGATGGCTGTGGCGGTCCCGAGCGCCCCGGACGCCGCGCCGGCGACGGTGACGGGACGGGGCGTGGGACGCCAGCCGCAGAGGCTCAGCAGGACACCCAGCAGCACCGTGCCGGCCAGCATCAACGCCGATCCGCGGGCGGGCAGGAGGGCCACCAGTGCGGCACCGATCACCGTGCCGGGGACCCTTCCGAGCGGCGCCCACCCTGCGCCGGGCAGGTCGATGGCTGCGCGGTCCCGGACCACGCCGAGAACGGTGACGCCGGCGGCGAGCAGCACGATGGATCCCGGCAGCAGCGATGGATCGACCAGAGCGATCGCAGGGGCCGCCAGCACTCCCGGTCCGAACCCGATCGCCCCCTGCAGGCAGGCCGCCGCGACGACGACCCCGGCGATGATGACGAGCTCGACTCCACTCATGGTGTGCCCCTTCTCGCGGTTCGGGGCCGGTTGGCCGGGTCGTCCTGGGGGGGCGGGATCATCATGGCGTCTCGTGAATCACTGGGGCCTTGCAGGGCGAGCGTTCCCGGTGCTGCGGAGCCGACGGCAGGGGGCGGGAACCACTGGTGTGGTTCCCGCCCCCTGCGTTTCGTGCGGGCCGGAGGTGCAGATCAGCCGAGCAGTGCGGTCAGGAGCCGGTAGCAGGTGGCCAGGATCGCGGCCAGGCCGAGCAGGCCCAGGGCGGTCTGCCACCAGCGGTTGACGTATCTGCCCATCACGTCGCGGCGGGTGGCCATGATCAGCAGCAGGATGCCCAGCAGCGGAGCGACGATCACGGTCAGCGCCTGGGCGGTGATGATCAGCTGGATCGGGGAACCCTGGGCGAGCAGGGTCACTGCCAGGCCGAAGGCCAGCACCACGCAGATCATGGCCTTCACCCGGTGCCGGTCCAGCTTGTTGCCCCAGCCCAGCGTGTCCGAGATGAGGGTGCCACCGGCGGTGGCGTTGGCGATCATCGAGGAGAACGCCGCCCCCGTGAACCCGA
Source organism: Kocuria himachalensis (assembly GCF_054784195.1). Classification (NCBI taxonomy): domain Bacteria; kingdom Bacillati; phylum Actinomycetota; class Actinomycetes; order Micrococcales; family Micrococcaceae; genus Kocuria; species Kocuria himachalensis. The sequence goes on along the minus strand of NZ_BAAGPL010000008.1, from coordinate 22,577 downwards.
GACCGAAGACGGTCGTGCCGACCGGTCCCGCCAGTGGCTCCAGGACCCTGGACAGATCCGCCAGGGTGGCGGCGGTGCCGCCGGTGGCCTGCAGGGCGGTGGCCGCGACCACGATGACCAGGATGGTCATGATGCCCGGGGCGACGATGCCGGGAATGGTGTCGGCCAAGGTGGTGGCCTTGTACTGCTCGGGACGCAGGCCCCGCTCCCGGGAGGCGTAGCCGGTGTAGAAGGCGGCGTTGATCGAGAAGTTGGTGCCGACCAGGGCCACCAGCAGCATCCCCGCTCCGGGCGGCAGGGACGGGATGAACCCGTCGGACACCTCGACCCAGTCGGGCTGGGTGAGCAGCGCCGAGGCGAGGAACCCGGCGGCCATCAGCGCGATGATCGCCAGCAGCCCGCGCTCGAACACCTTGTAGTAGTTCGGCGCCCAGGCCACCACGCCCACCAGCACGGTGCAGGCCAGGGTCCACAGCGTCGGGGAGCCGCCGAAGACCATCGACATCCCCAGCCCGGAACCCACGGCGTTGCCCACGGAGAACATGAGGGTGATCAGGAAGACCCCGATGCCGGCGGCCACCCCGGTCGCCTTGCCGAGGCGCCTCTTGATCATCTGGATCAGGGAACGGTCGGAGGCCAGGGCGATCCGCACGCTCATGTCGGTGAAGCCCAGCATCAGGACGGTGGAGACGGCGATCACCCAGATCAGGTCGTAGCCGTGGAGGCTGCCGGCCTGGACTGCCGAGGTCAGGTTGCCCGGGCCGAACTGCCAGGCCCCGACGATGAACCCCGGGCCCATCAGGGCCAGTGCGCCCAGCAGCCGTGAACGGCGGGTGGGTCGGGCGGGGGGTTCAGTGCCGAGTGCGGGGGTCTCGGAGCCGGCCACCTCGTGAGTGGCCCGGTGCGCGGACTTCTTGGATCGAGCAGTCATGTTGGTCATCGTCGTTCTCCACCGTCCCGGTCGGGAAATCACACCACGCTGGAGGCCTGGAAGGCCTTCGTGGTCGTGTACTGGGCATTGTCACCGATGAGCCCGGCGGAGGTGAGGGCGGAGGAGATCTCCTCGCGCGCACCCTCGGCCAGGGGCAGCAGCGGCGGACGGACCACGGCGTTGGGCAGCACCCCTCGCTCGACCAGGCCCATCTTCAGCGCCACGGTGCCCTCCATGTGGGAACCGCGGTGGTAGACGGCCTTGGTGACCGGCAGCAGCTTGTCGTGCAGCTCCCGGGCCGCCGCGTAGTCCTTGGCCTTGCCCGCGGCGATGAGCTCGATCAGCGGCTCCGGGGCGAGCCCCCCGTAGCCGACCAGGGCGCCGTCGACGTCGAACATGGTGTGCAGCAGGTACTCGTCGTGGCAGGTGAGGATCTGCAGCTCCGGGCTCTCCTTGCGCAGCACGGGGATCTCGGTGTCCCAGCGGCGCATGTTGCGCACCCCGTTCTTGGTGGCGAACACCCCGGGCTGGGCGGCGATCTCGAGCTGGGTCCTGAGGTTGTAGGTGGCCTTGGTGGCATCGGGGTACTGGAAGAGGATCAGCGGCAGGTCGGACTCCTCGTGGATGATCCGGTAGCGCTCCTGCGGGGCGCCGTCCTGGTAGCCGAAGCGCAGCCAGCCGTGGGAGGGGTAGACCAGGCCGGCCTTCGCCCCGGCCTCGGCCGCCCGGGCCGCCTCGAGGCCGGCGACCTTGTCGCCCTCCCCGGTGATGCCGGCGATGATCGGGACGTCGCCGGCGGCGTCGACCATGGTGCGGATGACGTCGACCTGCTCCTCGGCGGTGAGGTAGGTGCCCTCCCCGGCGTGGCCCAGGCACACCAGGCCCTTCACGCCCGGCACGGAGGCCAGCCAGCGGGTCAGGTTGGCCACGGCGTCGTGGTCCACCTCCATGTCGGCGGTGAACGGGGTGACGGGGGCGGGAGTGAGGCCGCGGAGATCGAGAGACATTTGAGGTTCCTCCTGGGTTGAGAACGTTTGCGGGAACGTTTTCAACTATGCTGTGAGCCATGACACCTGTCAACACCCCCAGCCGCTCTTTTTGTGATGCAGCTCATGGGCCCGCGCCGATCGCGCCCCCATCAGGGCCCGTCTCGCCCAGGGCTTTGGTATCGTCCGAGCCATGGACCAGGACGGGCATGGCTGAGCAGGCGGTCTCGCGCACCGTGACGATCCGTGACGTGGCTCGGGTCGCCGGGGTGAGCATCTCCACGGTCTCGAGGGTGCTCGACGACCGCCGTCCACCTTCGAAGTCCCCCTCGGCCGAGCGCGTGCGCGCGGCGGCCGCCGAGCTGGGCTACCGGGCGGATGCCTACGCCTCCGGGTTGCGCCGCCAGCACACCGGCACCGTCGGGGTCCTCGTGCCGCGGCTGTCCGACACCGTGATGGCGGTGTTCTTCGAGGAGGTCGCCCGGGCGTGTGCCCGCCAGGCCGGCTTCGCCATGGTCGCCACCACCGAGGACCGCCCCGAGGCCGAGAAAGCCGCCGTGGAGACCCTGTTGCGTCAGCGCGTGGACGGACTGATCCTCACCACCGCCCGCCTCGATGACCCCGTGGCCGCCCAACTGCGGGCCCAGGGAGTGCCGCACGTGCTGGCCCTGCGCACCGACCACATCAGCCCCTCGGCCACCGGAGACGACGAACTCGGCGGGTACCTGGCCACCCGGCACCTGCTGGACCTGGGCCACCGGAACATCGCCCTGGTCGCCGGGCCCTCCTACGCCTCCACGGCCGTGGCCCGACAGGCCGGCTACCGCCGCGCCATGGCCGAGGCCGGCCTGACCGGGCTCGACCACCTCGTCCACGAGTCGACCTTCGGGATGGACTCCGGAGAGCTCGTCGCCCGGACCGTCCTGGCCGGCACGGACCGGCCCACTGCGATCTTCGCCGTCAACGACAACACTGCCATCGGGGTGCTGGCCGCCGCCCAGGCCGCGGGGCTGTCAGTGCCCGAGGATCTGTCGGTGGTCGGCTACAACGACATCCCCGTCTCAGCTCGGCTGCCCGTGGCCCTGACCACTGTCCGCGTGCCCTTCGACCAGATCGCCGCCAACGCCGTGGAGCTGCTCACCCAGCAGCGCACCGGCGCACTCGGCGAGCCGCGCCGAGTGGTCACTCCCACTCTCATTCCGCGCCAGTCCACCGCTCGGCTCCCGGCCACGCCCACCGCCTGAGGCCACATCCCACCCCGGTCGCCGCCGACCGGAACAGGTGCGGCTCCCCGGGTGTCAGCCCTGCGAGGTGGCACCCGCCCGATCCATCGGCGTGGTCCTTCACCGTCACCGGTCGGACCGGCCGGGCAACGGACCCGCACCACCCTCGACGCCCATACCGCTGGTTCCGACAGAGCCTGCAGAACGGAGACACCATGCCCTTCGTCACCATCAACATGGTCGCCGGCCGCGACCGCGCCATCGTCCAGGACTGCCTGCGCGAGGTCGCCAGGACGGTCTCCCGCACGCTCGACGCCCCGCTGTCCTCCGTCCGGGTGCTGGTCAACGAGGTCGACCCGGAACTGTGGACGGTCGGCACCACGCTCAAGAGCGAAGTACACCCCGCCACCCCGACGCCAGGTTCCCCGTGAACGGTGCCGGGGAAGACCGCACGGAACAGCGTTCTGGTGCGGCACGTCCCTCCACCGAGGTGCCTGCCGCCGAGGCCCCGCCCGACTCCGGGGCGACGGCCGCCGCGTAGATCGGGAGCGCGGCGACGGAGAACGCGAGCCTCACGGTGAGCCCCCGGGTGCGGCGCAGCGGGCCACGCGTGACCATCAGGTGCAGTGCTCGGGCCGGGGTGGGCACGTCCACGGTCGCGGCGAACACGGGGCGCGCCGATCCCGCGCCCCGGCGCCCGTCATCCGCGGAAGGCCCGGGGTCAGCGTTGCCGGTCGAGTCCGAGGTCATCGACGATCCGAGCCACCTGCGCGCGCTGTTCGTCGTTGAGCCCGTGGAGGGGCAGCGGCAGGCACGCCTGGGGGACCAGGTCCAGGCATTCGGCGACGGCGGCCACGACCCGCAGACTCCCGAACTCGGCGAACAGCCCCCACAGTGGCGCCAACCGCCCGGACTCGGCCTCCGCCTCGTCGACCCTCCCGTCCAGGGCGGCCCGGGTGATGCGCAGTGCCGGGCCCGGCAGCGTACCGGCGAGGACCGAGTACCAGGCATCGCACCCGGCGGCCATCCCGGCGGCCGCCGTGGCGTCCCCGGAGATCCCGATGCTCACGTGCTGCGGGAGCACCGCACGAATCTCCTCGACCCGCGTCCTGGCCTCCTGCGGGTCGGCGGGCACGCCGGGGATCTTGAGGGAGGCGATGCCGGGCAGCTGCCCGATGCGTCCGTAGAGCTCGGTGGTGAAGGTGACGTGGGTGGTGCCCGGGTTGTCGTAGACGATCACCGGCACCGAGGAGTGCGCCGTGACGGTGTCGAAGAGCGCGAGGACGTCGTCGTCGGTCAGGGGCTGGTACGTCATCGGTGCCAGCAGCACCGCGGAGGCCCCGGCTTCCTGGGCGTGCTCGAGGTGGGTGAGGACGTGGGAGGTGCGCAGCGCTCCGATCCCGATGAACACCGGGATGTCCCCGGCGTGCTCGACCGCCAGGTGAGCGACGCGGGCCCGTTCTTCGGTACTGAGGTAGGCGTAGGAGCCGGTGGAGCCCAGGGCGGTGATGGAGTCGACCCGTGCGGCCGCGAGCCGCCGGACCAGGCCGGTGAAAGCCGCCTCGTCCACGGCGTCGTCGGCCAGCGGGGTGAGGGGAAAAGCGCTCAAGCCGGTGAACATCGGATCAGGCTCCTGTATCGGGTGTCGTGCCGGCGTCGAGCCCGTCGACGGCCAGCAGCACAGCGCGGTAGTCCGGTCGCAGCGCGAAGGCCTCGTCCTCGATCCGGGCCCCGGCGAGGACCTGCTCCAGCACGCTCGGCTCAGTCATCGGAGACCTCCGAGTGGTGTCCCGAGCCCACGCCCGGCTCGAAGACGGTCAGGGAGAACCGGGCCGGCTCGGCGCTCGGATTGGCGTAGGCGTGGGCGACGTCGCCGGGGAAGGAGACCGCATCACCGGCCTCGAGGGTGATCGACTGCTCGGCGACCTCGAGGGTGATCGTCCCCTGCTGGACCTGCAGCAGCTCCTTGGTGCCCCGGGTGTGGGCCTCACTGCTGTGCCGGTCACCTGGACTCAGGTGCCAGTCCCACAGCTCCACCACGTCCGGTGGTGCGGTCCCGGCCACGAGGACCCCCCGGCCGCCGGCCTCTCCGATCCACAGGGCCGCCCCCTCGCCGTACCGGGTGACCTTCAACGATGCCGTCTCGGGCAGCTCGACCAGCGCGGGCAGTCCGATGCCCAGGGCGTCGCTGATCCGCAGCAAGGTCCCCACACTGGGGTTGGCCGCGCCCTGCTCCACGTTGACCAGCATCCGGCGGCTGACCCCGGCGACCTCGGCCAACTGGTCCAGCGTCCAGCGCTTGGACTGCCGCTGCTGTTTCATCCGGGCGCCGATGGCCGCCGCGAGAGTCGTCGTGCCCTGATCCATGAGTGCAATATATTGCCTTGCTTAGTGCATCGTCTAAGCTTCGGCAGTATGAGTCGGAGATTTCGTCAGGTCGATGTGTTCGGCGACGACTCGTGCACCGGCAACCCGGTGGCGGTGGTGCTCGACGCGCAGGATCTCGACGACGAGACGTTGCGACGGTTCTCCGTGTGGTCGAACCTGTCCGAGTGCACCTTCGTGCTCCCGCCCACCACCCCCGGTGCTGATTACCGTGTGCGCATCTTCAGCCTCAGCCTCGAGCTGCCCTTCGCCGGGCATCCCACTCTGGGCACCGCCCGGGCGTGGCTGGATGCCGGAGGCCGACCGGGGACCCCGGGGATGGTGGTGCAGGAGTGCGGTGCGGGCCTGGTGCCCGTGCGCGTCGACGGTGATCGGCTCGCCTTTGCCGCCCCGCCGCGGATCCGGTCCGGCCCCGTCGACACCGGCATGCTCACTGCCGTGATCGAGATCCTGGGTGTGGCGCCGGAGAAGGTCGTGGACGCGGAGTGGCTCGACAACGGGCCGGGCTGGGTCGGGGTCCTGCTCGACAGCGCCGACACCGCCCTGGGACTGCGCCCCGATGCCTCGGCGCATCCGGGCCGGTGGGACATCGGCGTGATCGGGCCGCACGGTGCGGATGAGGAAGCCGGCTTCGAGCTGCGCGCGTTCTTCACCGAAGGAGCCGAGCCCCTGCGGGAGGACCCGGTGACCGGCAGTCTCAACGCCGCCGCCGCCCAGTGGCTCCTGGCCCGAGGGGACGCGACCACGCCGTACCTCGCCGCCCAGGGAACCACCATGGGCCGACGCGGTCGCGTCCACATCAGCATCGAGGGCGACCGGATCTGGGTCGGCGGACGAGCCGAGGTCGTCGTCTCCGGTACCGCCGCCCTGTAGCTCACCGCCGGCACTGGCCGGGGAACGGGCCATCTCGTGCACAGGCAAGGCCGAACCCGCATGATGCTGGGGCCTCGCGGTGGAGGTCGGGCATGAACTCCACCGACACCGACGGTCGACGTGGCGCTTCGTATCCGACCGGGCGTCGGCCCATGGACCCACCCTGTCGGGGCAATGGCGATCAGGCGGCCTGGTAGGTCAGGCAGTTGGCCTCATCGGCGCCGGCGCCGATCTTCACGTCGTGGGCGGTGCACATCAGGTGGGAGTTGTGCACGCACTCGTTGCGCTGGCAGGCGCCGACCTCGGCGTGGACGGTGGGCAGGCCGCCGTCCGGGCCCAGCGAGATGAACGTGCCGCAGTGCGCGTGGCCGGAGCTGCCGGTCACGGTGATCGCGTGGGCCGTGCACTCGTGGTCGTGGTTGAACGAGCACTGCCCCACGGTGCAGTCGGAGACGGGAACGAACTCGGTGGTGGCCATGACTTCTCCTCCAGGAGGATCCAGGGGCCGGGACCTGCTGCCCCGACCTGGTCGGGCCCTTCCAGGATGCGCCTGACCAGGAGCAATGGATAGCGCATTTTTTCCTGCTTCAATCCGCTGCCCCTTTTTCGTCGGCGGGGGGGGGTGGGCTGCTCAGCCGGTCACGGTGATCCGGGCCAGGGGGATCACGTGGGGTCGACCGGTGAGCGGTTCAGGCACGATGCGCGCCCGCAGCCCGAAGACCTCGGCCAGCAGGTCCTCGGTGACGATCTCCTCGGGGGCTCCTTGGGCGATGATGTGCCCGGCGGTCATGGCCACGATGTGGTCGGAGAACCGGGCGGCCAGGGAGATGTCGTGCAGCACCATCACCACGGTGCGGCCCAGGTCCCGGTTGAGGCGGTGGATCAGCTCGAGGATCTCCACCTGGTGGGCCAGGTCCAGGTAGGTGGTGGGCTCGTCCAGCAGCACGATGTCCGTGTCCTGTACGAGCGTCATGGAGATCCAGGCCCGCTGGCTCTGCCCGCCCGAGAGTTCATCGACAGGGGTGTCGGCCAACCCGGTGATGCCGGTGGCCTCCAGCGCCCGGTGCACGGCGTGCTCGTCGGTGTGGGAGAACTGTTGGTACCAGCGCTGCCTCGGGTGCCGGCCCCGGGAGACGAGGTCGGCCACGGTCAGGCCCTCCGGGGCGGTGTGGGCTTGGGGCAGCAGAGCCAGCTGTTGGGCGATGCTCCGCGTGGACAACCGGGTGAGGGGCACCCCGTCCAGGGTGACGGTGCCGTTCAGTGGGCGCAGCAGGCGGGCCAGGCCGCGCAGCAGCGTGGACTTCCCGCACCCGTTGGGGCCGATGATCGTGGTGATGTCCCCGTCGGGGATCGCCAGGGACAGGTCCTCGACGACGGTGTTCCCGTCGTAGCCCAGAGACAGCTCCCGGGCCTGGAGCCGGCTTGCGCCAGTACGGGTCGGTGAGCTCATCGGGGTCTCCGTTGGGATCGGATGACGAGGTAGATGAGGTACGGGGCCCCCAGCACGGCGGTGGCCACCCCCGCCGGCAGCGGCACGGTGAGCAGGTTGGCGGCGGCGGTGTCGGCCACCAGCACGAACACCGCTCCGGCCAGGGCAGAGACCGTCACCGGGGGCACTGGGCGACGGGTGAGCAGGCAGGCGATCTGCGGGGCGGCCAGGGCCACGAACACCAGCGGGCCGCCCACGACGGTGGCGACCGCGGCCAGCAGCACCGCCAGACTCAGGGACAGGACCCGGATCCTGCCCAGGCGCAGCCCCAGCCCGATGGCGGTGTCCTCGCCCAGGGCGGCCAGCAGCAGCCACCGCCCGGACAGCACCGCGGCACCCAGCAGCAGGGCCGCGACGGCGGCCATGGGCCGTACGAGGGCCCAGTCCTTGCCGTTGAGCGAGCCCATCATCCAGGTCAGCGTCTGGGCCGCACTGGTGACGTCGCCCAGGGTCAGCATCCAGGTGGTGATCGCGGTGGTGAACCCGGAGATCCCCAGGCCCACCAGGATCAGCCGGTAGCTGTCGATCCCGTTGCGGTAGGCCAACAGGTAGGCCGCCACCCCGCTCACCAGCCCGGCGGTGAAGGCCGCCGCGGGCATCCCCACGGTCGCGGCCGGCCCGCTCAGTCCGGCGGCCCCGCCGTCGGCCAGGATCAGCACGGCCACCGCCCCGGCCGAGGCCCCGGCGGTGACCCCGAGGACGTCGGGGCTGGCCAGGGGGTTGCGTGCGACCGTCTGGGTGATGGCCCCGGCGGCGGCCAGGCAGGCCCCGACCAGGATCGCGGCGACCATGCGCGGGGCCCGGAACTCGGTGACCGCCAGGTGCACGGAGGTCTCCGTGGTGCCCCCGCTCAGGGCCGCCAGCACGTGCGCGTACGGGATGGGGGTGCCGCCGAGGGCCAGGTGCGCGGCAGCGGTCGTGGCCACGGCCACGAGCAGCAGGAACCCGACCACCAGGGACCGGGGGTCGACCCGGAACGAGACGGGTCCGGCCCGCAGGGCCCGCACTGAGCGGAGCGAGTTCGCCACCGGTGGCGCGGTGGCGGTCGGGGCGGTCCCGTGGGCGGTTCTGCCTCCGGCCTCGGCGAGGGGCGTGGTGGGGGGCGGGGTCATACGGTGGCCAGCTTCTTCCGCCGGGCCAGGTGGACGAAGAAGGGGGCCCCGACCGCGGCCAGCACCACCCCGACCGACAGTTCTCCCGGGCGGGCGATGACGCGCCCGGCGATGTCGGCCACGAGCAGCAGCACCGCACCGGTCAGGGCGCCGGCCGGGAGGAGCCACCGGTAGTCGGTCCCGACCGTCGCCCGGGCCAGGTGCGGGACGAGCAGTCCGGCGAAGGCGATCGGCCCGGCCAGGGTGACCGCGGCCCCGGCCAGCAGGGTGATCGCCGCGATCCCGGTCGCCCGCGCGCCCAGCACCGACACCCCCAGGGAACGGGCGGTGTCCTCTCCCAGGGACAGGGCGTTCAGGGCCCCGATGTTGAGCACGGCAAGCACCAGACCCAGGGCCAGAAAGGGCGTCAGGATCTCCAGGGAGCCGTTTCGGACCGCCACCGAGCCGACCTGCCAGAACCGCAGGGTGTCCAGGGCCTGGTCGTTGAGCAGCACGATCCCCGACACGAGCCCTGTGCACAGGGCACTGACGGCCGCTCCGGCCAGGACCAGGGTGATCGGGGTGGCCCCGTTCCGGGCGGCGGAGCCGATGACGAAGACCACCACCACCGCCACCAGCGCCCCGGCGAAGGCCAGCAGCGCCTGGGTCAGCGGGGCCACGGTCCCCACGAGGGCGGTGACGGCCACGATCGCCAAGGCTGCCCCCTGATTGATGCCCAGCAGCCCCGGATCGGCGATCGGGTTGCGGGTGTGCCCCTGGACCAGCACCCCGGCCACCCCCAGGCACATCCCGACCACCACCGCGGTGACGGTGCGCGGCCACCGCAGTTCCCGGATGGTCACATCCATCACCGTGCCCGAAGGCGTGACCATGGCATGCCATGCCTCGGCCAGGGTGGAGGGCCGCCCCCCGATGCACACGCTCAGGGCCACCGCTGCCAGGACAGCCACGAGACCGATCACCAGCCACTGTGTCCGCGTCAGGCGTCGTACCGCAGACGGAACGGATACAGGGGCAGGCGAAGGCGCCAGGGAGTGGGCCATGCCACCTCCATCAGGTCGGCCGCGATTAGGTCAGGGAAACGTTCGCTAATCTTCGTGGGACTGCTACAGTCTGCCACAGCGAGGTGAGGCAAGCCTCACCTCACCACCTCTCGCACGATCCGCTCGACCGAAAGTTCCCCACCCATGACCTGCGCGAAGACTCTCTGTGCGGCCGCTCTCGGCCTGTCCCTGTTCGCCCTCACCGCCTGTGGCTCCCCCTCGGAATCCATGTCGGACACGGCTTCCTCCGCCGGACCGGAGGCAGCCGTGTCCGGCGATACGGCCGGGTACCCGCTGACGATGACCCACGCCATGGGCCGGACCGTCATCGAGGAGCAGCCCCAGCGGGTGGTCGCTCTGGACCCCAGCTACGTCGACGCCGCCCTGCTGCTGGACGCCGAGCTGGTCGGCTATGCCGAGTACCGGCAGGACCCGGAAGACCCGTTCGCCGACTACCTGGGCGATGTCTCGGCGGAGACCGCCGAGGCCGTGAACGTGGGCACCATCGCCGAGCCGAACCTGGAGCAGATCGCCGGGCTGGACCCGGACCTCATCATCTCGGCCAAGGTCCGCCAGGAAGCCCTCTACCCGCAGCTGGCCAAGATCGCCCCCACGGTGTTCTCCGAGTCCACGGGACCCACCTGGAAGGAGAACGTGGTGCTGCTCGGAGAGGCACTGGGCAAGCAGGAGCAGGCCGAGCAGGAGGTCGCCGACTACGAGGCACGCGCCGCCGCCGTGGGCGAGGCGATCCTGGAGCAGGACCCCCAGGCCACCTACTCGCTGCTGCGCTTCGCCGGCGAGGACACCGCGCGCCTGTATTCCACCGGCTCCTTCATCGGAGAGATCATGGCCGACATGGGCATCCCCCGCCCCGCCGGGGCACCCGACACCACCGAGGAGATCTTCGTGCCCCTGTCCCAGGAGCAGATCCTCGACGCCGACGCCGGGCTCGTCATGGTCAGCACCTGGGCCCCGGACGGCGCCGAGGGCGAGGCCTCCCGCGAGCAGGAGGATCGCTTCACCACGAACCCGCTGTGGGATCGGCTCGAGGGCGAGGTCCTGCCGGTGGACGATCAGACCTTCGTGGCCTCCGTGAGCATCCAAGGAGCCCACGAAGTGATCACTCAGCTGGCCGAGCACTACGGGGTCGACCCGCAGCTGCCCTGATCCGGCTGCCGCCCGATCGCGGCTGAGCAGCAGCCGGGGTGCGCCGATCCTCGCCACCCGGCGCGCCCTCGCTGTCGTTCAGCCGCGATCGAGGACCCCAACAGGCCTACCGAAAGGAGCCACCATGGGATCGCCGAAGATTTCCGTGGTCACGGTGACCGACCTGGACGGCAAGCACGTGCGCCTGGTCGTCACCGGCCTGCTCACCGTGGACACCCAGACCGCCCTGCATCCCCTGATCCGCCCGGCCGTGGTGCTGACGCCGGTCACCCGGGTGGTCGTGGATCTCACCGACGCCCAGATCACCGACGCAGCCGCGCTGGAGGCCCTCACCCGACACGCCTGGGAGGGGCACACCGGTCACCCGTCACAGCCGGTGAGTTTCGCCGTGCCCGGGCCTGCGCTGCGGACCGAGGCGGAGGACCTCCCGCGGCTGCGCGCCGGGCAGCGCTCCTGGACGACCACCGGCACAGCGGAGGATCAGTCCAGCAGCGTGCGGAACATCAACACCGCCCCGGCGCACCCGAAGGCCGCCCCTGTCACCGCCACCGTGCGCCGCCGCATTCCCAGCTCCTCCCCCGCCCGGCGCACCACCCCGGAGTACGACCACGCTAGGGCCACGACGACACAGCCGACCGCCAGCACCCAGCACGTCACCATCGCCGCTGAGTCCACCACGGGCACCGTCCTTCCGTTCCGTCTACGCCGGCATCGTCCCGGGACGCGAGCGCAACCCATCACGCGCGTTGCCAGCAGGACCACCCCCGGCCAGATCACAACGCGATGACGGCCACCGCATCGGGCACCACTGTCTGGTTGCCCTGCACCCCTGCGAGGACAGCCTCGCCCACGGCACGGCTTTCCCGCTGGTTCGTCGTGGCGGCCCCTGTCCTTCCGGAAAGTTTCCAGCCCGATCCCTAGGAGCACCATGAATCCTTTCGATGACCTGCAGGCGGAGGTCCGCGTGGTGATCGACAACCACGGCCACCCCTGCCTCTGGCCGGCTGACTGCCCGGTGCCCTTCGGCTGGACCACCGCCCTGTGCCCCGCACCCCGCCACGAGGCCCAGACCTACCTGGACCGCCACCACAGCACCCTCGCTTCCGACGACGACGAGCGGTCGCTGGTGCACTGAAGACCGTTCATCCGCAAGGACCGTGGGCCACCGGCACGCCAACGGACCCGCACCTGGTCTTCCCTCACGCGACGTCGGCACTGATCGGCACTCCCATCCCGCTCAACCCTCTACGAAGGAAACGATGACCATGTCCCCGAATCGACCGATCGCCGTCACCGCGATCCTCACCACGCTCCTCCTGGCCGGCTGCGGCACCGACGCATCCCAGGCCCCCACGTCCGAGACCACCGCCGGGACCACTGTTGCCACCCCGGAAGCCACAGACGCCCCTTCGACCGGTGAGGTGCCCGAGGGGGTCGCCGCCCAGTACGCCACCCTGGCCGAAGAGGTCGAGGCCGAGGGCGGACGCACCACCTCGGGGGACTGGGAGGTCGCCTACATCGTCGAACCGGCCGAACCCTGGTTCGAGACCACCGCTGGGGACCCGACCCGGCGCGAACCCGCGATCGGAGAGACCCACCACCTGGAGATCATCCCGATCGAAGCCGCCACCGGCCGCATCGTGCCCGATGTGCCGATCCGCCTGGAGGTCCTCGACGACACCGGAGAGGTCGTGGATGAGAAGGAGCTGATGTTCTTCCACGCGGAGTTCTTCCACTACGCCAACAACTTCAGCATCCCCACCGAGGGCGACTACACCCTGCGGGCCACTCTGCAGCCGCCGGAGTTCACCCGGCACGGGGAGAGCCTCGAGGAGCTGACCCTGCTGGAGCCGGTGACCGTCACCTTCGACGACGTCCACCTGGAGCCCGCCGCCTGAGGACCCCGGCAGGCTCCAGCTCGAGAGGTCCCGGCGGTCTCAGACGGACCCACCCGCTGCTTCCGGCGCCCCGGAGCTGCGGCCGTGCCCGCCGTCACCGACGTGCTCCCGGACCACGCACTCACGACCGGCACGGAGGCTGAGCTCAGTCCTCGGGCATCTCGCTCGGACAGGAGGATCTGCGCGTCCAGCTCCGGGCCCTCGCCGCAAGACGCCCCGTCCCCAGTTCGCCATAGGTAAAGCCGAAGGGGCGGAGCCTGCTCTCGGCTTCGCTGCCCGTGGTCGAACCGGCAGACCCAGGGCATCGGGCTGAGGGGGCACTTCAGCAAGCGTTGTCGGGGTCTGGTCAGTGTGCGAGCCACCATTTGAGGGCGGCGGCGCCGATCCCGGCCAGCGCCAGCAGCACCCCGGAGAGGAAGGTGCGCGGCGAGGCGCGCCGGCCCCGCAGACGCCCGACGACCCGCCCCAGCGCGGTCAGTCGCAGCACGGTCACCCCGATCGCCGCGGCCGAGGCCACGGGCTGGACCAGCCAGCCCAGCAGGGCCGCTCCTATCAGCAGCGCCGGGAGCGTGGTGGCCGAGACAATGGGCAGGCCGTCGCGCAGCTCGTGACGCGGTTGCGCGGCCGTGAGTGGCTGGCCGGTCCGCACGCGGGTACCGACGGACTCGGCCAGCACATGGGCCACGAACGTCGACACGCCGGTGCCCACCACGTAGGCCGCTGCCTGGGGACCGGTCAGATCGTCGGGGTGCAGCGCGATCGGGGCGGCCGGCACGAGGATGTTGCCGTCGACGAAGGCAGCGATCCGGCCGGCGGCGTCCTCGATCGGCACCCGGCGGTTCGACTGGCCGTTGAGCAGCCACGACAGGCGCTGCGCCAGTGGGGCTGTGGTGGCAGACAAGTCAGCCAGTCCAGGCTGGCACGGCCGGGATCTGCGGTTTCGTCAGAGCCGGGCTGCTTGGGCGACCCGGTCGATGACCGCCTCCGGCACCCCGGTGGCGTCGACGAGGGCCCAGCCGTGGTCCTGGGCCAGTTCCAGGTAGGCGCTCCGGGCTGCGCGCAGGTACTCCAGCGGCTCGTCGTCCTCTCCGCGGGTGAGGATTCGCGCCTGGGCGGTCTCGGCCGGCACGTCGAGGACGATCACGATGACACCGCGGAGAACCCAGGCTGCCAGCCACGGGAGCACCCGGCCCGGTGGCAGGCCCCGAACCCGGCGCAGCACCAGCTGGCAGACCAGGTGGCGGTCCATCACCACCAGACCTTCCCGGTGCCGGCCCCGGGCCCGGGCGACCAGGACATTGGCGGTGCGCACCACGGTCTCGACCCGGTCCACCCACCGGATGGGCACGGCCAGCCCGCAGCGCGCCGCGGTACGGGACAGCCAGCGGCGCCCCGAGCGGTTGCGCAACAGGATCGCCGGCCGTCCCGCCGCCTGTTCCGCGGCCACCAGCGCTGCGGCGATGGTGGTCTTGCCCGCCCCGTCAGTACCCAGCAGCACGATGATCCGGCCTCGGCGCCCCGCCAGGCCTCCGGGGCGCCGCCGTTCCTCCGGGTCGACAGGTCGCACCTGGTCCCCTGTCATCAGAGCGCTGCCGATCAGGGCGTGGCTCACGTTTCTCCTACTTCCTGGACTTCGTGTTGTGGTGTGGCGCCAGGACACCGGGCGAGGAGACCCGCCCGGTCAGCTGAGACCGGTCAGAGGTGGGCCGGCGGTGCTGTGCGTCGCTCACCGCCCCGGACATGGATCAGGCCGCAGGTTGGGCGGGCAGCTTGGCGTCGGCCATGCCGGCGTACTCGGCCTCGACCAGGAGGTCGTAGGCGTCGGCCTCGAAGCCTTGGATGCTGCGGAAGTCACGCTTCCCGCCGGTGAGCGCGTGCCCGATCAGCCCGAGGACCAGGCCCCAGACCGCGCCCAGGACCACGCTCCACAGCACCACAGGCAGCCAGGCGCCCAGGGTGAAGATCCCGAACAGCAGACCAATCATCAGACCCAACCACGCACCGGTCCCGGCACCGTAGAGGGCGGCCCTGCCGTTGGTCATCCGTCCGGTGACCTGCTCCACCGAACGCAGGCCGGTGCCGACGATCCGCACATGCTCGACCGGGAACTCGGCGTCCGACAGGGCGTCGACGAACTCCTGCGCCTGGGCGTAGGTCGGCACGGTGCGCAGCACCCGGTAGTCGATGGAGGTCGTGGAGGCAATCGCGGAGGCGTTGGGGCGGGGGTGGGTCTGGGACATTCTGGTGATTTCTCCTTCGTGGCGTCGTCCGGTGTCAGTTCCGTAGGTGTCCGTCCGTCGGATGCCATCTCCGCGGCCGTCACCGAGTACAACGTCGGCGCATGGCGGTCGTCTTCCGGGCATCACCGAATTGGGACGGACCTTTCAGGGAGCACTGAAGTTCTTCTCTCCCGACCGCGGAACCGGGGACGCTGCCAACCGGACCTCCGGTTCCCGCAACCGCTACGGGATGGGTCCGCCCCAGTGGACCGAGTCCCGAGGCTGGACCCTCCACGGTGGGAACGAAGAACCCACCTTCGGCGAACTGCATGCAGACCACCCGCAAGCGCGGGTGCGGCGCCACCCTCATGGCCACGTCCGGACGCGCACAGCGCTTCCACCTGTGACGGTCGTCCACCATGAGTTCGTCTACCCACCCCAGTGACGACGTGGTGCGCAGAGAGAGACCAGGGCTGATGCCGGTTCACGGCGGTACCAACTCGATGTCTTCACCGGGCACCCCTAACCGGCCACAGGTAAAGCGGTTCTTCGCTGTTCAGGGGGAAGGTGCGATCGCAAGCCGCGGGTCTCCTGCGGCGATGTGGTGATTCCGTGGGTGAGATCCCGGCACCTGGGACGGACCCGCGGAGGCGCTGGAGGTGGCCGTTCATGGCCTTGGTAGGACCGTTGGAGGTGGGGGCCGATCGAAGTAGGCCAGGACGTCGACGACGCGACGGAGCAGGATCCGGCCGAGCTGGCGCAACTCGCCCAGGCGGCAGAACGTGGCCTGGCGCGCTCCGCCGGCCCGCAGGCACTGGAACGACACTGGTCGGGCACCCCGGAGGGTCTGGTTGCAGTACGCCGCCTCGCAGGGATCTGAAGGGAGTCGGTGGGCCGTGGTGGAGTCGCTCCGTGCCGGACAGCGGACTGCTGAGGACCGGCACATCCGGACCACGCCTGCACCCCACCTGTGATGAGCCTCCTAAGGGCTCAGATTGGTGAGGATGCCTGTGATGAGCAAGATCAGTCCCAGCACCACGGCCTCGCCCTGGATGGTCGAGCGTAAGGACGCGATGGCCTGGGAGTCGTCGCCGGCGAGCACGCGTGGGAGAAGTATGAAGCGGTTCCAGGACGCGGCGAGAACGATGAATACGACGACGGCGAGTTTGATCAGCAGTACTTGGCCGTAGCCGGTGGCCACCAGTGCCTGCAGGTCGCCGAGGATGCCCCAGATCAGGACCGTTCCCGTGAGGGCCAGAGCCAGGACCACCCACGCGGCTGCGGTCGAGAACCGGACCAGGGTTGTGGTGGCCTGCCCGACCGGGGTGTCGGAGGCCCGTGCCAGGAGGACGGTCAACCCTAGCAGCCCACCGACCCAAGTGATGCCGGCGGCCACGTGCACCGCATCGGCGGGGATCACCAACCATCCCGCCTCGGCGCTGCGGGGGTGCCCGGTGAGCACCAGGGACACCGCGGCCACCCCCACACCGGCCAGGGCCACGGTGCGGGCCGGGCGCGCCCGTGGACCCGTGGTGGCCCGAGGAACCGCCACCACGGCGGTCAGCACCCCTGCCACGGTCAGGGCTGCGACCAGGGTCGGGTCGGTCAGGAGACCCGGAAGAGCGGCGTCCTGCCCGCGGGTGGCCAGAGTCGAGAACACCGCGCCCACGGTTGCTATTACGGCGGCCAGGTGGGTCAGGCGGTGCAGCCGGCCTCGAGTGCGCAGGGCCGTACCAGGGCCGGCGGTGAGGAAGAGGAGCTCGAACACCACCAGGCCGGTCGCGCCGAAGACCCCGAGGTAGGTCACGGTCTGAGCCGCGATCGCCGCCTGGGGCGCAGGATCGCTTTCTGGCGGTTGGGCAGTGGTCGTGCTGGGGGCTATGACCGAGAAGGTGAAGGACCCGGTGACGGGGTGGCCGTCGGCGGAGGCCACCTCCCACATCACCGTGTGCGTGCCCGTCCCCAGGGATGCTCCCGGGGTGAGCGTCACGGTGGTGTTCAGAGCCTCGACATCCACGGGCACCGCCTCTCCGGTGGGGGCGTACACCTGGACGGTTTCGGGCGAGGCCCCGATGGGCTCGTTGAAGGCCAACGTGATGTCGGCCGGGGCCTGGCCCAGCACCTGGCCCTGGGCCGGTGTGGTGGTGGTGAGCTCGGTGTGCGCCACCGCCGCCGGGGCTCCCAGCACGGTGAGCAGCAGCACGACCCAGGACGTGAGCAGCGCCGGCAGGGCCCGGTGGGGCCCTCGTGTTCGCACGAGTCGTGGCCCGGCCGTGGTCCCGGTGCGGGTGAACTGCATGGGCTGAACCCTAGCCCGGGCCGACTCCATGGCACACGACAGGTGGGCCCCAACGCGGATCCACCGGGTTCAGCCGGTCGGTGACGCGGCCGGTAGATTCAGGGGGCGGGATCACTACGGGGTTCTACCTGGACCAGGTCCTACGGACGAGCATGGGGGGAGCAGCAGATGGATCAGCGTGCTCCGTTGCCTGTGGCGCGGACTGTGCTGGTCACCCCCCTCGTCCTGGCCTTGGCCTCCGTGGGGCACCTGGCCGGCGGGGGCATCCTTCCATCCCGGATCGTGCTGATCGGGCTGGGCGTGGGGGTGCTGGGGCCGGTGGCCTGGGCGGTCCGGCGCCGACTGACCCTGGGACGTCTGCTGGTGCTTCTGGGAGCAACCCAGCTGGTCCTGCACGAGGCATTCCTCCGGTTCGCCGTCGCCCCCGTCTGCGCCCCGGTTACCGGCCATCGCGGCCCTCACCACGGTGTGGGGGCGGTTTCTGCTTGCCCGGGCGGGACGGGGTTGGAGACGAGCCATCACGTGGCCACAGGCCAGGGGGTGGCCATGCTGATCGGGCACTTGCTGGCGGTGCTGGCCACCGCTGTGGTGCTCACCCAGGTCGAGACGGCCGTGTGGCTGGTGCGGGAGTGGTTGCGGCCTCTGCTCTGCCCGGCTCGCCCTACCCGCCTGCTGTCGGTGGCCCCGCAGTTGTGGGCCCCGGCGGCGGAGCGGCCGGGGCTGGTGTGGCGCGGGCTGCGCCGAGACCGGGTGCGCGGACCTCCGACCGCGGGGGTGCTGCGGATGGACAGCCGGGCATGACGCCTGGGGTCCCCTGCATCGCCCCGATCCGAGGACCCTTGACGTTTTCCCAGCGCCGCTGCGACTACGGCGGTGTGCGATGAAAGGCACCCATCCCATGACGAACCCCACGATTTCCGTGCGCCTGACCAAGGGCGCCACCATCCTGACGGCCGCGGCCGGTGTCACGGTCCTGGGCCTGTCCCCGGCCGCCGCCCATGTCACGGCCAATGCGACGTCCACCGCGGCCGGGGGCTACACCCAGATCACCTTCTCGGTGCCCACCGAGTCCGACACCGCCGCCACCAACAAGCTCCAGCTGACCCTGCCCGAGGACACTCCCTTCGCCTCGGTACGCACCAAGCCCATGGAGGGCTGGACCGCCGAGGTCACCGAGAAGAAGCTGCCCTCCCCGGCCACCGTCGGAGAAGGAGCGATCACCGAGGCGGCCTCCACCATCACCTGGACCGCCGATGAGGACCACGTGATCGACCCCGGTGAATTCCAGACCTTCACCATCTCCGTCGGCCCGCTGCCGGAGGAAGAAGGCCAGCAGATCCTGCTGCCAGTGGCCCAGACCTACACCGATGGGCGCACCGTGGCCTGGGACCAGCCCACCCCCGACACCGGAGAGGAACCAAAACACCCCTCCCCGTCGCTGACCATCACCGCCCCCGAGACCACAGGCCACGGCACCACCGAGGAGCCGGCCACCGCGGCCGAGCAGACGGCTGCCACGTCCCCCAGCGGTGGCAGTGCCCTCGCTTGGGCCGGGCTCATCGCCGGGCTGCTCGGCCTGGCCGCCGGGCTCACGGCACTGATCCGCACCCGCCGCAGCAACTAAGCCGAACCCATACCATCGAGCAGACGACGCCCC
>NZ_BAAGPL010000008.1:0-3231 GCF_054784195.1 Kocuria himachalensis | reverse complement strand
GGCGTCGTCTGCTCGACAGCGCACGGGGACAGGAGCACAGCGAAGGCGATGGCCACGCGCACGGCGAACCACAGCACACGGTCCTCGGAGCGGATCCTCGGGAACAGCGCGTGCAGGCGCCCGAGTACCGGGTCAGGCCCCCGGGGCGCCCACGGTGGTCCACGTGCACGGACGGTTGAGTTTCCCTCTCCTTCTCGGATTTCATGGAACCTGTGTCCGGATTTCCGGCCATCGACGCAGCCCTTTCCGCAGGCTCACCCCCGCAGGGTTCGAGGAAGGTCCCATGATGAACACCCCAGTTCCCGAACGGCCGATGTCCCCTGCGGCCGGCCTCGTCCCAGCCCCCCTTGCCCCACTCCCTGATGGGCTCCCCGCAGCGGCCATTCCCGAGGATCTCGGCGGGGCCGGTGGCGCCCAGGAACGGCAGACCGATTTCATCCAGCGCGTCCTCGTCGCCGCGGGAGAGGTCGAGGAAGCAGAGTGGGCCCTCGACCAGGTCCTGAACGCCGCCGCCACCTCGGACGAGGAGATCGGCCTGGGCCTCGACGTCGCCCCCGTGGACGGCGCTCTGGAGTCGGCGCAGTGGTCACTGGACCAGGCGGTGGCCGTACTGCACGCGCAACTGCGCGCAGCGGCCGATTCCGGGGTCCCGCTCACCGATCTCGCCGAGGCTTCAGAGCTCCAGATCAGCGCACTACGCACCGCCCTGGACGCTGTCTCCGACACTACGACCGATACCACGACCGATACCACGACCGACACCACGACCGACACCACGACCGACACCACGACCGACACCACGACCGACGCCACGACCGACACCACGACCGACGCCACGACCGACGCCACGACCGACACCACGACCGACGCCACGACCGACACCACGACCGACGCCACGACCGAGGCCCTGTCCGCGGGACAGCTGCGGTCTCAACCGACAACCCCCCTTTCTGAGTGCCGATAATCCGCCCTGTGCAAAAAGGGACGTCAACAACGCGTTCAACCACTGCAGATCCCCCGCTGCTCGTGAGGTTGTGCACCTGCCGTATCCCTGCGGTCGCCCCAGGTCAGAGGGGCCTCGTATACAGTGGGGTATGCCTTAGGGGAGTATCCTTCAGCGCTGTGGACGTCAGTACGTCGGGTGATCGATGCCCGGCCGGGCACAGCGGTCGAGCTGGCCGGCACGGACCGGTGAGGTCCCGGCGGAGCGGCGGAGAGACTTACGGCGGTCCCGTACCCGACCCCGAAAGCACAATCCCATGGACGTCTCCCCCACCGTGTGGGCCGTGACGATCATAGCGATCGTCGGCCTGCTCCTGTTCGACTACGTCTTCCACGTCCGCAAGGCCCACGAGCCCCAGCTGAAAGAAGCCGCGATCTGGTCGGGCATCTACGTCGGCCTGGCGCTGGTTTTCGGCCTGTTCGTCCTCGTCCAGTGGGGTGGCCAGTACGCCGGGGAGTACTACGCCGGGTACATCACCGAGAAGGCCCTGTCGGTCGACAACCTCTTCGTGTTCCTGATCATCATGGCCTCGTTCAAGGTGCCGCGGGCGGACCAGCAGAAGGTCCTGCTGTTCGGCATCAGCTTCGCCCTGATCGCCCGCACCGCCTTGATATTCGTAGGTGCCGGGCTGATCAACCAGTTCGCCTGGGTGTTCTACGCCTTCGGGCTCATCCTGCTGCTGACCGCCGGCTCCCTGATCAAGAAGGAACTCGCCTCCGAGGAGCACGACGAGGCCGACAACTTCGTGGTCCGACTGGCCAGACGCTTAATCCACACCACCGACCACTACGACGGCGACAAGCTCTTCACCATCCACGACGGCAGTCGGGTGATGACCCCGATGCTGCTGGTCATGGTCGCCATCGGCGGCACCGACGTCCTCTTCGCCCTGGACTCGATTCCGGCGATCTTCGGTCTGACCCAGCAGACCTATCTGGTGTTCACCGCCGTGGCGTTCTCCCTGATGGGCCTGCGGCAGCTGTACTTCCTCATCGACGGGCTGCTGAACAGGCTCATCTACCTGTCCTGGGGCTTGTCGGTCATTCTCGGCTTCATCGGGGTGAAGCTCATCATTCACGCCCTGCACGAGAACAACCTGGGCTTCATCAACAACGGTGAACACGTCGAGGTCGTGGAGATCGGCATCGGGCTGTCCCTGTCCGTGATCATCGGCGTGCTGGCCATCACGGTCCTCGCCTCGCTGTTCAGCCCCAAGGGCCGGGCGGTGCACATCATCGGCGGCCTGCAGACGACGGCCGAGAAGTACGTCACCCTGCCCCAGGACGCACCGGTCGAAGAACGTTGCCGACTCGCCGCCAAGGTCGCCCACTACCAGGAGAAGATGCCCTCCATCTCGGCCCGGTACCGCGAGGAACTCATCGCCTCCGAGAGGCACTTCCGCGAGCTGTTGGACTGCGCCCACGGCAAGCACGGCGAGTTCGAGCGCACCGGGGTGGCCCCCGAGCCCGAGCCGGTTCCCGCCCCGGAGGCCGAGTCCGTGGAGGGCGCCCGCGCTGACACGCAGGCGGCCGCCGGAACAACCACCCCGGACACCCGGCGCGGCAGCGACGGCAACGACGCCGTCTGAGCCCGCTCCTGAAGCAGGGACCGCCCATCAGGAAGGCCCCTTCCTGGTGCGCCACCGGGTCCCGCTCCGATCGCCCCGGACGTATGCTCCCCGCAGCCAGTGTCGACGTGGTGGCCCACCGGAGGGACCCACACTTCAATGCGATCCACCCTCGACCGGGCCATATGTCAAGCGGAAGAGGACTGAAGCGGCATCTGGGGGCATCTGATCGCGCGACACGTCCCAGCGCGGGCACCGCCCAGATCATCGCCCAGGTTCCCAGCCGGGTCGAGGAGTCGGTGCCGTCCACCGACAGGACACCGGCGTAGGCCAGGGGCGAGTGCTGGAGTCGGTGCTTGGGACACCAGGTAGGTGCTCATCGGATGCACGTGCAGAGCGCATCTCACTGGGCGTCGCTTTTCCGACAGCTGCCCAAGCACGCTCCGACCAGGGGAACTCCCCTGACGGCGATCACCGCCACGTCCGACGGACCGCACGAGGGGAAGACTGGTGTCTCCCGTCTTCTCACATCGACCGGTAGACACAGCGGAGCGGGACAGAGAAGGTCTGCCCGTCTTCTCGTCCAGCCCGACTTGTGTCAACGGCAGGCGAAAGCTGACCCCTTTTCGGCAGCTGAAGGTTGACCCCCTGATCACTCATC
>NZ_BAAGPL010000007.1:84485-97486 GCF_054784195.1 Kocuria himachalensis | reverse complement strand
AGCCCGGTCACCGAGGGCCGCTCGGCACCGGGGTACTGACAGGTCACATTCGCGTAGCGCACAGACGACATGGTGGGTGGTTCCTTTCAGGGTCCCGCGGACGTTCCTGCGCCGGTGGAGCTCGGGAAGGACGTGCCAGGCGGTCGGGACGGTCCGGCCAGAGGGCCGCCCACCGGGAGGTGAGCTGGCTCACTACTGTAAGCGCTACCACTAAGCGTGTCCAGACTCTTTGGCAGACCACCAAGCACCGGCAAAGATATGTGATAGCGCTTCCAGTTCGGCGTCATCCGCTCTACGATGGACCGCATGTCCACGACCTACGGTGCGCTGCAGTCCCTGCGCCTCACACCCGTCCACGACCGCGACCAGGAGCCGAAGTGGTGGCGTTCCTCGGTGATCTACCAGGTGTATCCACGCTCGTTCCGGGACCTCGACGGGGACGGCGTCGGCGACCTCGCCGGCATCACCGCCGAGCTCGGACAGCTGGCGGAGCTGGACATCGACGCGATCTGGCTCTCCCCCTTCTACCCGTCCCCGCAGCTCGACGGCGGCTACGACGTGAGCGACTACTGCGACGTCGACCCCGCCCTCGGCACCCTCGCGGACTTCGACGCGCTGGTCTCGGCCGCGGACGCCCTGTCCGTCAGGGTGATCATCGACCTGGTGCCCAACCACTGCTCGCAGGAGCACCTCCTGTTCCGGCAGGCCCTCGCGGCGGGTCCCGGCGCCCCGGAGCGCGACCTGTTCGTCTTCCGGGACGGCCGCGGCGCGTCCGGGCAGCTGCCCCCCAACAACTGGCAGTCCCACTTCGGGGGCTCGGCCTGGACCCGGGTCACCGAGGCCGACGGGCAGCCCGGCCAGTGGTACCTGCACCTGTTCGACTCGTCGCAGCCCGACTTCAACTGGGACAACGAGCTGGTCCGGCAGGAGTTCGAGCGGGTGCTGCGCTTCTGGCTGGACCGCGGCGTCGCCGGCTTCCGGGTGGACGTGGCGCACGCGCTCATCAAGGCGGAGGGCCTGCCCGACTGGGACGGGCGGGCCGACGGCGGGAGCATTCCCGGCTACCCGTTCACCGACGCCCCGATGTTCGGGCAGCCGCAGATCCACGACATCTACCGGCGCTGGCGCGAGGTGCTCGCGGAGTACGACGGCGAGCGGATCCTCTGCGCCGAGGCGAGCGTGGACCCGCTGGACCGCCTGGCCGACTGGGTGCGCCCCGACCAGATGCACCAGACGTTCAACTTCTCCTACCTGGCGGCGCCGTGGGACGCCGCGGAGCTGCGCCGGATCATCACCTCCTCCCTCGAGGCGTTCGACGCGGTCGGGGCCCCCACCACCTGGGTGCTGTCCAACCACGACGTCGTGCGGCACACGACCCGCCTGGCGCTGACCGCGGACTCCCCGCGCCCGGGCGACGGCCGCGGGCCAGAGGACGAGCAGCCGGACCACGTGCTGGGCACGCGGCGGGCTCGCGCCGCGTCCCTGCTCATGCTCGGCCTGCCGGGCGGCGTGTACCTGTACCAGGGGGAGGAACTGGGCCTGCCGGACCACACGACCCTCCCCCACGACGTCCGCCAGGACCCCACCTACCACCGCACCGGCGGGGACCGGCTCGGCCGCGACGGCTGCCGGGTGCCGCTGCCCTGGACGCGCACCGGGGCGTCCCTGGGCTACAGCGCCACGGGCGAGGCCTGGCTCCCGCAGCCCGCGGACTGGGCGGAGCTCTCCCGCGAGGCGCAGCGCCAGGACCCGGCGTCCACGCTGTCCCTCTACCGCGCCGCACTGGCGCTGCGGCGGGACCACGGGCTCGGCTCGGGCTCCCTCGCGTGGGCGGAGGACCTCACCGGTCAGGGCTGCCTCGGCCTCGTCAACAACGGCGTCCTGGTGCTGCTGAACACGGGGTCCGCGCCGATCGAGCTGCCGGACCTGCCGGTCCTGCTCCGCAGCGGGTCCCCGGCCTCCGCGCCGCATATCCTGGACCCGGAGGAGTGCGCATGGCTGCAGATGGAGGAGGACACGAGGTGACACGGAGGTGAACCCGCCCCGGCTCCAGGACGTCGCCGCGCGGGCGGGCGTGTCCACCGCGACCGTCTCCCGGGCGCTCAGCGGCAAGGGGCACGTGTCCCCCCGCGCCCGGGCGCGGGTGCAGGAGGCGGCGCAGGAGCTGGGTTTCGTCGTGTCCTACCACGCCTCGAGCCTGGCGAGCGGTCGGAGCCGGAACATCGGGGTGGTCCTCCCCCACGTCGACCGGTGGTACTTCTCCACCGTCCTCGAGGGAGTGGCCGGGGCGCTCATGGAGGCCGGGTACGACCTGACCCTCTACAACTTCGAGGGGGACCGCTACCGGGAGACCGTGCTGACCGACTTCCTGCTGCGCAAGCGGCTGGACGCGGCGGTGGCGGTGTCCCTGCACCTGGACCCGGCGGAGACGGAGCAGCTGTTCTCCGCCGGCATCCCCCTCGTCGGGGTCGGGGGTCCCCTGGTGGGGGCGTCCACCATCAGCATCGACGACCTCGACGTCGGGCGCCGCGCGACGCAGCACCTCATCGGGCTGGGCCACCGGCGGATCGCGCATCTCGGCGGGGCCGAGGAGGGCAGGCGCTACTTCCCCATGTCCAGCGACCGCCGGGACGGCTGGGAACAGGCCATGGCGGACGCCGGGCTGGCCGTGGAACCCGCGTGGTCGCTCATCGCGGACTACACGTTCACCGACGCGTACCAGCAGGCCAAGAATCTCCTGGCGGACCCCGCCGACCGCCCGACCGCCATCTTCGCCTCGTCCGACGAGATGGCGGCCGGAACGATCCTGGCGGCGCGGGACCTCGGGCTCACCGTGCCCGGGGACCTGTCCGTCATCGGCGTCGACGCCCACCCCATCGGGGAGGCCTTCGGCCTGACGACCCTGGACCAGCACGCACGGCGGCAGGGCACCCGCGCTGTCGAGCGGCTCCTCGAGCACCTCGCCGGAGGGAGCCGCGAACCGTCGAACGAGCTCTTCCCGGCCCACTTCGTCGTCCGCTCCTCCACCGGCCCGGCCCCGGCCTGAGCTGCTCCGGCGGCCGTCACGGCCGCCCGGTCCCCGGCCCGGCGCCGGCCGCAGCGCCCCGCCCACCGGAACCCCTCACACCTCGAGACCCCGGGAGAGTGCACGGATGACCACCGGACGGCCGACCACCAGGACGAGGACCGACTGCGGAGGAGCCGCGACGAGCCGGCTCTGGGACCAGCCCCACCACGACGGGTCGGCGATGTACGTGTCGAACCCCTGTCCGGAGCTGGGCGAGACCGTCTCGACGTTCCTGCGCGTCCCCAGGGCCGCGGCACCGCGGTGGCACGCCGCGGATCAGGCCACGGATCAGGCCACGGATCAGGCCACGGATCAGGCCACGGTGAAGGTCCGCTCGTGCCACCCGGAGGCGCCGTCCGGGGCGGGCGGGGCCTGCTCGGCGGTCTGGACGGTCCCGTCCCGGTCCACGGCCCGCACCCGCGCGGTGTGCCGGCCGCTCGGGAGCCCGGTGCGCAGCACCCACTGCCGCCAGGTGTCGTCCGTGCCCACGGAGCCCAGCTCGGCGTCCTGCCACGGCCCCTCGTCCACGCTGACCTGCACGGCGACGATCCCGGTGTGCTGGGCCCAGGCCGTGCCGGCGAGAACCACCGGGCCCGCCTCCGTGCGCCCGCCCTCGGCCGGCACCTCGATGCGCGAGGACATCTTGATCGGCCCGCGCGCCGTCCAGCCGCGCGAGGTCCAGTACGCCTCCGCCCGGTCGAAGCGGGTGACCTCGAGGTCCACGACCCACTTGGTGGCCGAGACGTAGCCGTAGAGTCCGGGCACCACCATCCGCACGGGATAGCCGTGCTCGAACGGCAGCGGCTCCCCGTTCATGGTCAC
The DNA here is from genome assembly GCF_054784195.1 of Kocuria himachalensis. Classification (NCBI taxonomy): domain Bacteria; kingdom Bacillati; phylum Actinomycetota; class Actinomycetes; order Micrococcales; family Micrococcaceae; genus Kocuria; species Kocuria himachalensis. Next base: position 93,597 of record NZ_BAAGPL010000007.1, on the reverse strand, counting down.
CGCGAGCAGGGAGTCCCGGCCGGGGTCGGTCAGCGCCTCGAGCGGGGTGCTCGCCGTGAACCCGTCCTCGGAGGTCGAGAGCACCATGTCCGCCTCGGCGGAGGGACGGGCCTCGGCGAGCAGCTCCCGGATCGGCACGCCGGTCCACACCGCGTTGCCCACGAGGTCGCCGCCCACGGGGTTGGACACGCACGCCAGCGTCACGATCCGCTCGACCAGCGGCCGGGCGGTGAGGTCGTCGAAGCCCAGGGTCAGCTCCCGCTCCACCATGCCGTGGATCCGCAGCTCCCACGCGGCCACGTCGATGCGCGGGACGGACAGCGCCGTGTCGATGCGGTAGAAGTCGTCGGCGGGCGTGAGCCAGGGCTCCACGTCCGCCACGCCGAGGTCCGCCCCGGCCGGGATCGGGTCCCGGACGGCCGGGGCGGGGATCCGGAGCAGGTCCCGGGCGGCGGGCACCCGGGCCGCCGCCGCGGACGCCCAGCGCCCCGCGACGCCGGCGGCGGCGCCCAGCACGGCGGCGGCCGCGGAGAGCCGGACGAAGCCGCGGCGGTCGAGTGCGGCCGCGGGCCGGCCGGTCGGCGCGGTCCGGCGGGTGAGCAACGTCAGGAAGAGCGCCCCGGCCCCGGTTCCGACGACGACGGGGACCGTGTCCGCCACGGTCGGCCCCGCCCGCGTCAGCACGGCCAGCAGCCCGAGGAGCCCCAGCACGCCGAGCAGCACCACGCCCATCGGCGGGTTGGCGCGCTGGGCCGCCCCGATGCCCGCGCCGACCGCCACGAGCCCGGCGGCCATGACGAGCAGCAGCACGAGCTTGTCCGCGGTGCCGAACAGGGCGATCGCCGCGTCCTTGACCGGGGCCGGGACCGCGTCCACGATCACCCCGCCGACCGCCGTGAGCGGCGCGCCGACCGGCCCGGTCACCCAGGCCAGCAGCTCGGCCAGGCCCACGGCGAGAGCGGTCGCGGCGACGCCGGCGAGGATCCACGGGCCGAGGTCGGCGGAGGTCCGTCGTCGCCCGGTGTCCGGGCGGTGCGCGGTGGAGGTCATGCGCGTCAGCGTGCCACGTGGCCCTGGGATCCGCCTGGGCGGGTGCGTCCCCGGACCGCTCGTGCCGCTGGACGGACTCGCCGATGGGCAACCGCGTCACAGGACGGCGCGGGCTGCCCGCCCGCCCCTACATGCTCGCGGGCGTCATCATCGCGAAGGACTCCCGGTCCGGGCCGGCCACGACCGCCAGCCGCCCGTACGCGAAGTCGAACGGGTCCTCCACGACCGAGCCGCCGGCGTCGCGCACGCGCTGGACGGCGGCGTCGACGTCGTCGACCTGGAAGCAGACCGACCAGACCGCGGGAGCGTTCTCCGCCGCGGGGTCGGTCCCGCCGATGCCGCCGGCCGGGCGCTCCCCGTGCGGCACCGTGAACGTGGCGTAGGAGACGCCGCCCTCGCCGATGTCCTCGTAGTGGTAGCCGAAGACCTGGGCGTAGAAGTCGCGGGCGGTGTGGTGGTCCGGGGTCGTGAGGTCGCACCAGGCGACGCTGCCGGGCACGTCGAACACGGCGAAGCCGATGTGCTCCCCGGCCTGCCACATCCCGAAGGACGCCCCGGTGGGGTCCTGCCAGACGCCCATCCGGCCGAACTCGCCCACCTCCACCGGCTCCATCAGCTGCGTGCCGCCGGCGGCCAGGACCCGCTCGGCGCAGAGGTCGATCCGGTCCGAGGCCAGGTAGACCTGCCACACGTGCGGGACACCCGTCAGGTCCGGGACCGCCGGGGAGAGCCCGGCCACGGGTCTCCCCCCGACCAGGGCGTTGCGGTACCCGCCGTGCTCCGGCCGCGGCTCGCCGTACTCCCAGCCGAGCACCTCCCGGTAGAACTGCTGCGTGCGGCCCGGATCGGACGCGGTCAGATCGGCCCAGCAGGGCGTTCCGGCGGGCCACGCTTCGTTGCGCTGTGTCATGACGGGCTCCTTCCGACACGGCCAGGGTACGCCGCGGCCCCGCGGCCCACAGGACCCGCCCGGAGGATCGTTACCCACCTGCACCCGCACCCCACCCCCTCTCTCCCCCTCCGCGAGGTCGCACACGACGGCCACCGCGCACGAGGGCGTGGCCGTGGTCCGCAACCTCGGCGCTCCCACGGGCGGGCGCGGGACTTCGGCGGCAGAATGGGAGCAGACCACCGTCCTCGACCGCCCCGGAGGCTTCCATGACCACGCTGCACGACTTCACCGCCACGACCCTGGACGGGCGCGAGCAGCCGCTGTCCGAGTACGCCGGGAAGGTGGTGCTCGTGGTCAACACCGCGAGCGAGTGCGGGTTCACGCCGCAGTACGAGGGCCTCGAGCAGCTGTGGCGGGACTTCAAGCAGGACGGCCTCGTGGTCCTGGGCTTCCCCTGCAACCAGTTCGGGCACCAGGAGCCGGGCAGCGAGCAGGAGATCGCCGACTTCTGCAGCCGCAACTACGGCGTCACGTTCCCGATGTTCGAGAAGGTCGACGTCAACGGTCCCGACGCCCACCCGCTGTGGTCGTGGTTGCGCGAGGAACGGGGCGGGATCATGGGCGACGCCATCAAGTGGAACTTCACCAAGTTCCTCGTGGGCCGGGACGGACGGGTGATCCGCCGCTTCGCCCCGAAGACCTCGCCGGCGCAGCTCGCCGGCAGCATCGAGTCGGCGCTGGCCCACGGGGAGCAGCCCGCCGGGGAGGATGCCGCCGGGGCGAGCTGAGGCGGGTCAGCGGCGCGCCATCTCCCGCAGCACGTCCGCGAGGGCGGTGAGGCCCCGCTCCAGCTCCCGGTCGGTGATCACCAGCGGCGGGCTCAGCCGGAGGGTGGAGCCGTGGGTGTCCTTGGCGAGGACACCGTGGGCCACCAGCCGCTCGCAGCACTCCCGGCCGGTGCCGAGCCGCGGATCGATGTCGATCCCGGCCCACAGCCCCCGCCCCCGCACCTCGGTCAGGCCCAGCGGCGCCAGCTCGGCCAGCCCGGCGTGCAGCTTCTCCCCCATGACCCGCGCCCGCTCCTGGGGCTCCCCGGTGGCGAGGAGGGCGACGACGGCGCGGCCGACGGCGCCGGCCAGCGGGTTGCCGCCGAACGTGCTGCCGTGCTGGCCGGGCCGCAGCACCGACAGGACGTCGGCACGGCCCACCACCGCGGACACGGGCAGGACTCCCCCGCCCAGGGCCTTGCCCAGCAGGTAGAGGTCCGCCTCGACGCCCTCGTGCTCGCACGCCAGGGTCCGGCCGGTGCGGCCGAGCCCGGACTGGACCTCGTCCGCGACGAGCAGGACCCCGTGCTCGGCCGTGCACCGCCGCACGCCCTGCAGGTACCCCGGGGGAGGCACGATCACGCCGGCCTCGCCCTGGATCGGCTCGAGCAGCACGGCGACCGTGTCCTCGGTGACGGCCGCCTCGAGCGCGGCGAGGTCCCCGAACGGGACGGTCACGAAGCCCGGCGTGTAGGGGCCGTAGTTGCGGTGCGCCTCGTCGTCGTCGGAGAAGCTGATGACCGTGGTGGTGCGGCCGTGGAAGTTCCCCGCCGCCACGACGATCTGCGCCCGGCCCGGGACCACCCCCTTGCGCTCGTAGCCCCACTTGCGGGCGACCTTGATCGCCGACTCCACGGCCTCGGCGCCGGTGTTCATCGGCAGCATCATGTCCTGGCCGAGCAGGGCGCACAGGTCCCGGGCGAAGGGGCCGAGCTGGTCGTTGTGCACCGCGCGGCTGGTCAGCGTCACGCGCTCCAGCTGGGTCCGGGCCGCCTCGAGGACCGCCGGGTGGCCGTGGCCGAAGTTCAGCGCCGAGTAGCCGGCGAGGAAGTCGAGGTACTCCCGGCCCTCCACGTCCGTGACGGTCGTGCCCTGGGCCCGGGCCACCACCACGTCCAGCGGGGAGTACGTGCGGGCGGTGTACCGCTCGGCGGTCTCCACGAGCTCCCGCGCGCTCGCGTCGTGACCGGCCGTGGCCGCGGGGTCGACGAACTGCGTCGGGGCGTGGTTCATGGGGTTTCTCCCGGTTCCTCGCTGGTGTTGGCTGGAGCATGTACGGTCCAGCCCATCACGTACAACGCCGCAGGCCCCGCATTCCAGTCCCGGCCCCGCGCCGCGCGGTCCGTCCCCGCCCCTGTCCCCGACCCGCAGGAGGAACCGTGTTCCCCGACTTCACCGCCCACGACGTCCCCGTGGCCGACGGCACGATCCACGCCCGCACGGGCGGCGACGGCCCGCCCGTGCTCTTGCTGCACGGCTTCCCGCAGACCCACGCCATGTGGCACCTCCTCGCCCCCGTGCTGGCCGAGGAGTTCACCGTGGTCGCGGCCGACCTGCGCGGCTACGGCCGCTCGCGCACGAGCAGCGAGGACTACACCTTCCGGGCGATGGCCGCCGATCAGGTGCAGCTCATGCGGGCCCTGGGCCACGACCGGTTCTCCGTCGTCGGACACGACCGAGGCGCCCGCACCGCCCACCGGATGGCGCTCGACGCCCCCGGCGCGGTGGCCTCCGTGGCCCTGCTGGACATCCTGCCGACCCTGGAGGTGTGGCGGTCGATGGACGCGTGGCTGGTCCAGCGGTACTACCACTGGGCGTTCCTCGCCCAGGGCGAGGGGCTGCCGCAGACGCTGATCGGCCACGACCCCGTGTACTTCGTGCGCCGGACGCTCCAGGGGCTCAGCGGCACGCAGGTCCCGTTCGACCCGGCCGCGCTCGCCGCCTACGAGGACGCGGCGCGGGATCCCGCCGTGGTCGACGCCTGGTGCCGCGACTACCGCGCGGCCGCCGGCCCGGACGTGGAGATCGACGAGGCGGACGAGCACGAGCGGCGGGACCTGCCCGCCCTCGTCCTGTGGGGCTCGCGGGGACGGGTCGGCGCGCGGGAGGACCCGCTCGCGCTGTGGCGGCGGCAGTTCCCGCGGGCCACGGGGCACGCCCTGGACGCCGGCCACTTCCTCGCCGAGGAGCGGCCCGAGGAGGTCGCCGCGGCGGTCCAGGAGCACCTGCGCGCGGTGCGGACGTAGCCGGCGAGGCGGCGCGGGGAGTCTCCCGGTGTGCTCGCTCTCGGCCGAGAACTCTTCAGCTCACTTACCTTTTGCCGGAAGAGCCCGTAGCGTGGGCCGGGCACGTCATCCAGGCACCACATCACCGAAGGAGCACCAGCATGCGAAAGATCCTCTTCATGGTCGGCACCGCGCTCTTCAGCCGTGTCATGGCCAAGCGTCGCGAGAAGAAGTCCGGCGGCCGCTAGTACCGGAAGCGCCACTCCGTGCGGGAGCGGTAGGTCTCGCCCGGTCGCAGCACCGGGTCGGAGAGCTCCGACCGGTTCGGCGAGTCCGGGTGGCGCTGGGGCTCCAGGGCGAGGCCCGCGCCCCGTGGATAGCCCCGTCCGCCGGGGCCGGTGATGGCGCCGTCGAGCGCGTTGCCGGTGTAGACCTGCAGGGCCGGCTGGTCGGTCCACAGCTCCACGGAGCGCCCGCTCGCCGGGTGCTCCAGCCGGGCGGCGGCGCGCAGCCCGGTGCCGCGCAGGTGGAAGGAGTGGTCGATCCCGCCCACGGCCGCGACGTGCGGGTGCTCCGAGCGCATCCGCTCCCCCAGTCGCGCCGGGGTGGTGAGGTCCAGCGGGGTGCCGGCGACCGGGGCCAGGCCGCCGGTGGGCAGCCCATCCCGGCCGACAGGCAGGTAGTGGTCGGCGGCGACCGTGAGCAGGTGGTCCTCGACCGTCCCCGAACCCTCGCCGGCGAGGTTGAGGTAGGCGTGGCCGGCCAGGTTGACCACGGTGGGGGCGTCGGTGCGGGCCTCGAGGTCCAGGGCGACGGTGTGGCCGGACACGGTGTAGGTGGCGCGCACGGTGAGCTCCCCGGGGAAGCCCTGGTCCCCGTCCGGGCTGACCAGCTCCAGCACCAGGCGGTCGCGGCCCGCGGAGACCGTCCGCCAGAGCCGGCGGTGGAAGCCGTCGGGGCCTCCGTGCAGGGTGTTGCCGCCCTCGTTGGCCGCCAGGGCCACGGTGCGCCCGTCGAGGTCGAAGCGGGCGCCGGCGATCCGGTTGGCGTACCGGCCGACCACCGCCCCGAGGAAGGCCTCCGGGAGTGCGGCGCAGGCGGCCGCGTCCGGGTGGCCCAGGGCCACGTTCGTCGTGCCCCCGGCCCGGTCGGGCAGGTGCAGGGCCTGCACCGTGGCGCCGAGGTCGAGCACGCGCAGGCGCAGCCCGCCCGGGGCGGTCAGGGTGTGCACGGTGACCTCCCGCCCGTCGGGCAGCGTCCCGAAGGACGCCGGGACGGGCGCGGTCATTTGAGGGCGTTCGAGGCGCGGCGCTTGTTGAACACGTCGAAGCCGACCGCCAGCAGCAGCACCAGGCCCTTGATGAACTGCTGGTAGTCGATCCCCACGCCCATGAGGGACATGCCGTTGTTGAGCACGCCCATGATCAGGCCGCCGGTGATGGCGCCGATGATCGTGCCCACGCCACCGGTCACGGCGGCGCCGCCGATGAAGGCCGCGGCGATCGCGTCCAGCTCGAACAGGTTTCCGGCGCCCGGCCCGGCGGAGTTGAGCCGGCCGGTGAACACCAGCCCGGCCAGCGCGGCGAGCACGCCCATGTTGACGAACAGCAGGAAGTCGACGCGCTTGGTGTTCACTCCGGACAGCTGGGCGGCCTGGAGGTTGCCGCCGCGGGCGTAGACGTGGCGGCCGAACACCGTCCGGTTCATGACGGCGCTGTAGGCGACCACCAGGACGCCGAGGACCACGAGCACGATCGGCGTCCCGCCGCGCGAGCTGGCCAGCAGGAAGGTGAGCGCGAGAATGACGACGACGCCGAAGACCAGCCGCGTGAGGAACCAGGCGCGCGGCTCGTCCTCGAGCTGGAGCTTGGCACGGTTGGCCCGGCCCCGGAGCTGGCTCACCACGAGCATCGCCGTGGCGATCAGGCCGATGCCCACCGTGGTCCAGTCCAGGATGTTGGTCGCGGGCGGGAACAGCCCGGGGAACAGGGAGCCGCCGCCGAGCTGGCGGTACTCCTGCGGGAAACCGGTGATCCGCTGGTTCTCGAGCACGATCTGCGTCAGCCCGCGGAAGACGAGCATGCCGGCGAGGGTCACGATGAAGGCGGGGATCCCGATGTAGGCCACCCAGAAGCCCTGCCAGGCCCCGACGAGCGCGCCCACCGCGAGGGCGGCCACCAGGGCCACCCACCACGGCAGGCTCCAGTCCCGGATCATGATCCCGGACATGGCCCCCACGAACGCGGCCACCGAGCCGACCGAGAGGTCGATGTGCCCGGCCACGATGATCATGACCATGCCGATCGCCAACAGCAGGATGTAGCTGTTCTGGACGATGATGTTGTAGACGTTGTCCGGCTGGAGCAGCGCGCCGCCGGTCAGGACCTGGAACAGCGTCACGATCACCAGCAGGGCCAGGAAGATGCCGATCTGGCGGAGCCTGCTCATGAGGAACCGGCCGGCACCGGCCACGGTGGAGGCCTTCTGCGGGCCTCGGCTGTCGAGAGCCCGGTCCTCGTCGACGAGGGTGGAAACCATGGGTCAGTCCTTTTCCTGGGTCATGTGCTGCATGAGTCGTTCGGGGGTGGCCTCGGCGATGGGCACCTCGGCGGTGATCCGGCCCTCGGCGAGCGTGTAGATCCGGTCGCAGATCCCCAGCAGCTCCGGCAGCTCGGAGGAGATGACCAGCACCGCCTTCCCCTGCGCGGCCAGCCTGTTGATGATCGTGTAGATCTCGTACTTCGCCCCCACGTCGATGCCGCGGGTCGGCTCGTCGAGGATGAGCACGTCGGGGTCGGCGAACATCCACTTGGACAGGACGACCTTCTGCTGATTGCCGCCGGAGAGCTTGCCGGTGATCGAGGACACCGAGGGCGCCTTGATGTTCATGCTGGTGCGGTAGTCCTGCGCCACGAGGGTCTCGCGCCCGCCGTCCACCCAGCCCGCGGACGTGAGCTTGCCCAGGGCCGCCGAGGAGATGTTCCGCTTGATGTCGTCGATGAGGTTGAGCCCGTAGCGCTTGCGGTCCTCCGTGGCGTACGCGATGCCGTGCCGGATCGCCTCGCTGACGGTCCGCGCCGTGATCTCCTGGCCGTTCTTGTACATCCGCCCGGTGATGTTGGCCCCGTAGCTGCGCCCGAAGATGCTCATGGCCAGCTCCGTGCGTCCGGCGCCCATGAGCCCGGCGATGCCCACGATCTCGCCCGCGCGCACGGACAGGTGCGCCCCGTCCACGACCACCCGCGAGTGCTCCCGGGGGTGGTGCACGGTCCAGTCCTCGACCCGGAGCACCTCCGCGCCGATGTCGGGGACCCGCGCCGGGTACCGGTTGGTGAGCTCGCGGCCCACCATGCCCTTGATGATCCGGTCCTCGGTGACCGATCCGTCGTGCAGGCTGAGGGTCTCGATGGTCCGCCCGTCGCGCAGGATCGTCACGGAGTCGGCGATCGCCCGGATCTCGTTGAGCTTGTGGCTGATGATGATGCAGGTGATCCCGTCCTCGCGCAGCCCCCGGACGAGGCCGAGCAGGTGCGCGGAGTCCTCGTCGTTGAGGGCGGCCGTGGGCTCGTCGAGGATGAGCAGCTTCACGTCCTTGGAGAGCGCCTTCGCGATCTCCACGAGCTGCTGCTTGCCCACCCCGATGTCCCCGGCGGGGACGCTCGGGTTCACGTCGAGGCCCACGCGCCGGAGCAGGTCGGCGGCCCTGGCGTTGGTCTCGTTCCAGTTGATGACCCCGCGGGTGGCGCGCTCGTTGCCGAGGAAGATGTTCTCGGCGACGGACAGGAACGGGGACAGCGCCAGCTCCTGGTGGATGATGACCACTCCGCTGCGCTCGCTGTCCTTGATGTCCCGGAAGGAGACGGTCTTGCCCTCCAGGACGATGTCCCCCTCGTAGGTGCCGTGCGGGTACACGCCGGACAGCACCTTCATGAGGGTGGACTTGCCGGCGCCGTTCTCCCCGCAGATCGCGTGGACCTCGCCGCGGGCGACGGCCAGGGTGACGTCCTGCAGCGCCTTGACGCCGGGGAAGGACTTGCTGATCCGGCGCATCTCCAGAACGTGCTCGCTCATGCGGGCCTCCTCGTCTCGAGCTGGGTGGTGGGTGGGAGGGGTGCCGG
>NZ_BAAGPL010000007.1:0-84420 GCF_054784195.1 Kocuria himachalensis | reverse complement strand
CGGCCGGTCGCGGTCACTCGAGCTCGGACGCCTCGTAGTAGCCGCTGTCCACGAGGACCTCCTGGTAGTTGTCCTTCGTGACGATCTGCGACTCGAGCAGGTAGGCGGGGACCACCTTCACGCCGTTGTCGTAGGTCTCCTCGTCGTTGACCTCGGGCTCCTCGCCCTTCATCAGGGAGTCCACCATGAGCACCGCGCGCTCGCCGAGCTCGCGGACGTCCTTGAAGATCGTGGAGTACTGCTCGTCGTTGACGATGGACTTCACGGAGCCGACCTCGGCGTCCTGGCCGGTCACCACGGGCAGCTCGTCCTGGGAGTAGCCGCCGGAGCGCAGCGCGGAGATGATGCCGATCGAGAGGCCGTCGTAGGGGGACAGCACGCCGTCGAGCTGGTCGCCGCCGCCCACCGTGATGAGGTCCTCCATCCGGTCCTGGGCGGTGTCCGGCAGCCAGCGCAGGATGGCGGCCTGCTCGAACTCCGTCTGGCCGCTGGGGACGTTGAGCGTGCCGTCGTCCAGGTACGGCTTCAGCGTGTCCATCGCGCCGTTCCAGAAGAAGGTCGCGTTGTTGTCGTCGGGGCTGCCGGCGAAGAGCTCCACGTTGAACGGGCCCTTCTCGCCGGTCGGCTCGCCGTTCTCGTCGAGGACCCCGAGCCCGGTGAGCAGCGACGTGCCCTGCTGGACGCCCACCTCGTAGTTGTCGAAGGTCGTGTAGTAGTCCACGGTGTCCGACTCGTTGATGAGGCGGTCGTAGGCGATCACGGGGATCTCCTGGGTCTCGGCCGTGTCGAGCACGCTGGTCAGCGTGGTGCCGTCGATCGAGGCGACCACCAGGGCCTTGGCCCCGCCGTTGATCATGTTCTCGATCTGCGAGATCTGGGTGGGGATGTCGTCGTTGGCGTACTGGAGGTCCACCTCGTAGCCGAGCTCCTCGAGCTGGGCCTTGACGTTCTCGCCGTCGGCGATCCAGCGCTCGGACTGCTGCGTGGGCATGGCCACGCCGATCCGGGCGCCCTCGTTCGAGCCCTCCTCGGCGTCGGCGCCGCGGTTGCCGCCGCAGGCCGTGAGGCCCAGGGCGAGGGTCAGGGCGGTCACCCCGGTGAGGGTCTTCTTCAGTGTCATGGTCGTGCCTTTCGTCGGTCCGGGCCGCGCTGCCCGGTGGTCGTGGTGTTCGTGAGCGGTCGTGGTGTCCGTGAGCGGTCGCAGTGGTCGTGAGGAGTCGTGGTGCCCGCGGTCAGAGCTTCTGGGCGAGCCGGTGGTACGCCGCGTTCCACCGCACCTCGCGCTGGAACTCCCGCAGGGTGGTGGAGTCGTCGATGACGAGCAGCTCGGTGCGGGTCATGTCGGCGAAGTCCTGGATCACCTCGGCGCCCACCGCGGTGGTGAGGACCGTGTGGTGGGCGGCGCCGGCGGTGAGCCAGGCCGCGGCCGAGGTCGCGAGGTCGGGGTGCGGCCGCCAGACGGCCCGGGCCACCGGCAGGTGCGGGAGCGGGGCGTCCGGGGGCACGACGTCCACGGTGTTGGCGGTGAGCCGGAAGCGGTCCCGCAGGTCGGACATCGCCACGACCACGCCGGGGCCGGCGTCGGTGTCGAACACCAGGCGCACGGGGTCCTCCCGCCCGCCGATGCCCAGGGGGTGCACCTCGAGGGAGGGCCGCGCCGTGGTGAGGCTCGGGCAGATCTCCAGCATGTGGGCCCCGAGGATCTTCTCCTCCCCCGGCACCAGGTGGTACGTGTAGTCCTCCATGAGGGACGCGCCCCCGGGCAGCCCGGCGCCCATCACCTTGGCGGCCCGCACCAGCAGGGCCGTCTTCCAGTCGCCCTCCGCCCCGAACCCGTAGCCGCGGGCCATGAGCCGCTGCACGGCGAGGCCCGGCAGCTGGCGCAGCCCGCCGAGGTCCTCGAAGTTCGTGGTGAAGGCCCCGAAGCCGCCCTCCTCGAGGAACTGGAGCATCCCGAGCTCCTGCCGGGCCCCGCAGCGCAGGGACTCGTGGCGCTCGCCGCCGCGGCGCAGCTCGGGGGCCACGTCGTAGAGCTCCTCGTACTCGGCGACGAGCCCGTCCACGCGGTCCTCGGACTGGGCGTCCACCACGGCCACGAGGTCGTTGACGCCCCAGGTGTTCACGGAGACCCCGAACTGCAGCTCGGCCTCCGTCTTGTCGCCCTCGGTCACGGCGACGTTGCGCATGTTGTCGCCGAACCGGGCCACCTTGAGCCCCTGCACCGCCGCCCGGCCGGCGCACGCGCGCTGCCAGGACGCGATCTGCGCGGTGACGCCGGGGGTCGAGACGTGGCCCACCACGGTCTTGCGCGGGACGTCGAGCCGGGTCTGGATGTAACCGAACTCGCGGTCGCCGTGCGCGGCCTGGTTGAGGTTCATGAAGTCGAAGTCGATCTCGCCCCAGGGCAGCGCGACGTTGATCTGGGTGTGCAGGTGGAGCAGCGGCTTGCGCAGCGCGTCCAGGCCGGTGATCCACATCTTGGCCGGGCTGAAGGTGTGCATCCAGGCGATCGCGCCGATCACGCCGTCCGCGGCGTTGATCTCCAGGGCCGTGCGGCGGATCGAGTCCGCGTCCTTCAGCGTGGGCTTCCAGACCACCTCGACGGGCAGCCCGGCCTCGCCGAGCATGCGGACGATCTCGCGGGACTGCTCGGCCACCTGGCGCAGCGTGTCCTCGCCGTAGAGGTCCTGGCTGCCGGTGAGGAACCAGACCTCGTAGTGGTCAAGGGCGGTGGGCAGAGGATTCACGGGAGGGCGCTCCTGGGGTGGTGGGGACGGCGGCGGGCTGCTGGCCGTAGACGTTCTGGTAGCGGTCGAACAGGGAGTCGACGTGGGCCGGCTCGAGGGGCAGCGGCTCGCCCAGCTGGCGGGAGAGGTGCACGGTGCGGGCCACGTCCTCGAGCATGGCCGCGGCCTTGACGGCGTCCCGGGCGTCCTTGCCGACGGTGAAGGGCCCGTGGTTGAGCATGAGGACCGCGCGCGAGCGGTGGCCGGAGAGGGTCTCCACGATGCCGCGCCCGATCGAGTCGTCGCCGATGATCGCGAAGGGCCCCACGGGGATCTCCCCGCCGAACTCGTCAGCCATGGCGGTCAGGACGCAGGGGATGGGCTCGCCGCGGGCCGCCCAGGCGGTGGCGTAGGGCGAGTGGGTGTGGACCACTCCCCCGACCTCCGGCAGGTGCCGGTAGACGTAGGCGTGGGCGGCGGTGTCGCTGGACGGCGAGCGCTCCGCGCCGGGGGTCCCGGGCACCGGCCGGCCGTCCAGGTCGCACAGGATCTGGTTCTCCGGGGCGAGGTCGTCGTAGCTGACGCCGCTGGGCTTGATCACGAAGAGGTCCGTGCCGGGAACCCGCCCGGACACGTTGCCCGCCGTCCAGACCACCAGCCCGTAGCGGACCAGCTCGGCGTGCAGGTCCGCGACCTCGCGCCGCACGCGGGCGACGCGCTCCTCGAGCTCGAGCGTCAGGGCGTTCATGCGGAGATCTCCTGGGTGGAGCGGGCGGTGCGCCGGAGCGCCTTGAGCCGGCGCATGACGTCGCTGCCGCCGCGGCCGAAGTGGTCGTGCAGCGCGGTGTAGTCCTCGTAGAGGACGGAGTAGGCCTCGGTGTGCGCGGGGTTCGGGGTGTAGGCGTTGCGCTCGAGCCGGCCCATCGCCGCGGCCGCCGCCCGGACGTCCGGGTAGGCGCCGGCGGCCACGGCCGCGTGGATGGCGGAGCCCAGGGCCGGGCCCTGGTCGCTGCCGATCACCGAGATCGGCATGCCGAGCACGTCGGCGTAGATCTGCATGAGGAACGAGTTCTTGATCAGCCCGCCGGCCGCCACGAACTCCGTGACGGGGATCCCGGCGGCGGCGAAGGCCTCGACGATCGTGCGGGTCCCGAAGGCGGTGGCCTCCAGCAGGGCGCGGTACACCTCGTGCGGGCGGGTGGCCAGGGTGAGGCCCACGAGCAGCCCGGAGAGCTCGTGGTCCACGAGCACGGACCGGTTGCCGGACTGCCAGTCCAGGGCCAGGAGCCCGTGGGCGCCCACCGGTTCGCGGCTCGCCTGCTCGGTGAGCAGCTCGTGCACGCTCAGTCCGCGCGCGGCGGCCTCCTCCTGGAGCCGCCCCGGCACGAAGTGGGCCGTGAACCAGCCGAAGATGTCGCCCACCCCGGACTGCCCGGCCTCGTAGCCGTAGAGCCCGTCGATGATGCCGCCGTCCACCACGCCGCACATCCCCGGGACCTCGCGCAGGGTGTCGGAGCTCATGACGTGGCAGGTGGAGGTGCCCATGATCGCCACCATCTGCCCCGGTGCGGTGGCCCGGGCGGCGGGAGCGCTCACGTGCGCGTCGACGTTGCCCACCGCCACGGCGATGCCGGCGGGCAGGCCCGTCCACTCCGCGGCCTGCGCGCTGAGCATGCCCGCGGCGGTGCCGAGGGCCCCGACCGGGTGATCGACCTTGTCCTGCGCGAATCCGGCGAACTCGGGGTTCAGGGCGCCCAGGAACTCGCGGTCGGGGTACTCGCCGTCCTGCAGGATGCCCTTGTACCCGGCGGAGCACGCGTTGCGCACGTAGGTGCCCGTCAGCTGCCACACGATCCAGTCGGCGGCCTCCACCCAGTGGTCCATGAGGTGGTAGAGCTCGGGGTCCTCCTCGAGCAGCTGCAGGCCCTTGGCGAACTCCCACTCGCTGGAGATGAGGCCGCCGTAGCGGGCCAGCCACCGCTCCCCGCGCCGGGCCGCGAGCTCGTTGATGCGGTCGGCCTGGCCCTGCGCGGCGTGGTGGCGCCACAGCTTCACGTAGGCGTGCGGACGGCCTGCCAGACCGGGCAGTTCGTTGAGGGGCGTGCCGTCGGCCCGGACGGGGACCATGGTGCACGCGGTGAAGTCGGTGCCCACGCCCACCACGGCGCGGGGGTCCACGCCGGCGGCGCGGACGGCGGCGGGCACCGCCTGCCGCAGGACGTCCACGTAGTCCGCGGGGACCTGGAGCGCCCACTCCGGCGGCAGGGGCTCTCCCGTGGCGGCGAGCACGGTGTCCATCACGGCGTGCCGGTACTCGTGCACCGCGGAGCCCATCTCGGCGCCGTCCTGCACCCGCACGACGACGGCCCGCCCCGACAGGGTGCCGTAGTCGACGCCGATGACGTACGTGGGATCTGGGCTGGGCTGGCTCACGGAGGACCTCGTTGTCGTTCGAGCCGCACGCTCCGGGAGGGTGGCCACCGGCCGGACCCACCTCGGAATGTGAACGGTCACATCTGATGTTCGGGCCAACCTACCCCAGCGCGGAACCACGTGTCCCACATCACTTGATAACAGTTTGGTAACGGCGCGGACCGGCGTCTATCGGCCCTGGTCGGGCGTCGCCCGGGGCGCGGCGGTGGAGTCGCGGACCACCAGCACGGGCTCCACGTCCCCGGGCCGGACCGGCTGCTCCCCCCGCAGCTCGGCGAGCAGCACGGCCATGCAGCGCCGGCCCAGCTCGGGGAAGTCCTGGCGCACCGTGGTCAGCGGCGGCAGGAAGTGCGCGGCCTCCGGGACGTCGTCGAAGCCCACCACGCTCACGTCCCCCGGCACGTCCAGGCCGGCCTCGACGAAGGCGTGGACGAGGCCCAGCGCGATGTGGTCGTTGCCGGAGAAGACCGCGCTGAACCCCCTCCTCCCGCGCAGCCCGAGCCCCGCGCGGTAGCCGGAGTCCGCCGTCCACGCACCCGCGGGGACCACCACGGGCTCGAACCCCCAGGCGGTCATCTCCTCGCGGTAGCCCTGCCGGCGGGCGTCCGTCTCGACCCAGCCCTCGGGACCGGGGACGTGGAGCACGCGCTGGTGGCCCAGCTCCAGCAGGTGACGGGTGGCCGACCGGGCACCGGCCAGCTGGTCGACCGACATCCGGTGGTCCTCGCTGTGCAGGGAGTGCACGGTGACGAACGGGATCCGGATGGACAGCTGCTCGATCACCTCCAGCGTGCGCGACTGCGGCGCGAGGATCACCAGACCCTCCACCGCGTGGGCGACCATCCGGTCCAGTGCGGACTCGATGGAGGCGCGGTCCGCGTGGTCGATGTGGGCGGTGTCCACCACGTAGCCGGCCTCGTCGGCGGCCGTCTCGACCGCCCGGAGGCTGGCGGACGGGCCGTACTCGGCGCCCGAGGAGACGAGGGCGCCGATGGTCCTGGACTCGCTCGTGACCAGGGCGCGGGCCGCCCGGTTGGGCCGGAAGCGCAGCTCCTCCATGGCCTGCAGCACCCGCTGACGGGTCGAGTCGCGCAGCGCGGGGTGCCCGTTGATCACCCGGGAGACCGTCTGGTGGGAGACCCCGGCCGCCCGGGCCACGTCCCGGATGTTGGGGGCGCGCGGAGGCCGTGCGGAGTTCGCACCACCCTCGACGGTCATGGCCAGAACGGTACTGCACGGCACCGGACGGGCCCAGTGGCGCAGGCCCGCGCAAGCACCGGGCCCTTCCCGGTGCTTGCGCGGCGGACACGTCGCACCGCATGGTGGTCCCCGGCGCTCCCGCATCCGCGGGCCGCCGTCCCCCGGTCCCCCGGGTGACCCTCCACTGATCGCGGAACGGGATTCTACGCATGGAACAACGCACACTCGGCAGGACCGGACGGAAGGTCTCCACCGTGGGCCTGGGCACGTGGCAGCTGGGCGCGGACTGGGGTGACGTCGACCCGGCCGAGGCCACCGCTGTGCTGGAGGCCGCCGTGGAGTCGGGAGTGACGTTCTTCGACACCGCCGACGTCTACGGCGACGGCCGCAGCGAGCAGACCATCGGCGCGTTCCTGCGCGAGCGCCCCGACCTGGACATCACCGTGGCCACGAAGATGGGCCGCCGCGTGGACCAGGTCCCGGAGAACTACACGCTCGCGAACTTCCGGCAGTGGGTGGACCGCTCGCGCCGGAACCTGGGCACCGACACCCTCGACCTGGTCCAGCTGCACTGCCCGCCCACGCCGGTCTACAGCGACCAGGAGGTCTACGACGCCCTGGACACCCTGGTCGAGGAGGGCGCGATCCGCCACTACGGCGTCAGCGTGGAGCGCACCGACGAGGCACTCGCGGCCATCGCCCGCGGCAGCACCGCCACCGTCCAGATCATCCTCAACGCCTTCCGGCTCAAGCCGCTGGACGCCGTGCTGCCGGCGGCCAAGGAGGCCGGGGTGGGGATCATCGCCCGGGTCCCGCTGGCCTCGGGGCTGCTGTCCGGGAAGTACACGGCGGACACCCAATTCGCGGAGAACGACCACCGCAACTACAACCGCGGCGGCGACGCCTTCGACGTCGGCGAGACGTTCTCCGGGGTGGACTTCCAGCGGGGCCTCGAAGCCGTCCGCGAGTTCGCCGGACTCCTGCCGGACGGGGTGACCACGGCGCAGGCCGCGATCGCGTGGATCATCGCCCAGGACGGCGTCAGCACCGTGATCCCCGGGGCGCGCAGCGTGGAGCAGGTCCGCGGCAACGCCTCGGCGGCGGACACCGGGGAGCTGGGCCGTGAGATCGACGCCGGCGTCCGCAGGATCTACGACGCCTACTTCCGGGAGGAGATCCACCCCCGCTGGTGAGCCCGTCCGAGCCCGCCGCGGCATCGCCGGGGCGGGCCGCGACGACGCCGGAGGCCGGTGCCGAGCGGACACCGGCCCCCGGCGTCGTTGCGTGCGTCGACCGGGACAGCCCCCGCTCCGGGCCGGCCGCGGTGACCGGGGAATGCGGTGCGGCTAGGAGATCTGCAGTCCCCCGTTGATGTCATATGTCGCTGCGGTGATGAATCCGGCGTCCTCCCCGACGAGGAACGCGAGCAGGGCGGCCATGTCTCGCACGGTGCCCACGCGGCCGACGAGGATGTCCTTGGACAAGTCCGCCTTGCGCTCGTCGCTCAGCGTGCCGCCCATGATGTCGGTGTCCACCGGACCGGGGGCGATGCAGTTCACGGTGATCCCGTGCTCGCCCATCTCGCGCGCCACGGCCCGGGTGAAGCCGATGATCGCGGCCTTGGACGCGCTGTAGGCGACCTTGGAGTAGGTCCCGCCGCCGCGCTGGGCGGAGATCGAGGAGACGCTGACCACTCGGCCGACCCGGCGCTCGATCATCCCGGCCAGCACGCGCTGGGTCATCATGAACGTGCCGGTCATGTTGATGGCGAAGACCCGGTCCCAGGCCTCCCGGGTCTCCTGCATGAACTCCGTGGGCGAGCTGATGCCCGCGAGGTTGACGAGGGCCACGATCGGCGGGAGCTCCGCCTCGACGCGCGCCACGGACTCGTTCACGGAGTCCTGGTCGGACACGTCCGTGCGCAGCCCGAAGGCCCGCACCCCGTGCCGGCCGGTGATGTCCTGTGCGGCTTCGGCGGCGGCGTCGCCGTCGATGTCGAGGACGGCGACGTTCCAGCCCTGGCCGGCGAGGAGGTCGGCGGTGGCGCGGCCGATGCCGCGCTCGGAGGCGGCGCCGGTGAGCACGGCGGTGCGCTCGGCGGGGAAGGCGGTGGTCGCGGTCATGTCAGTCATCTCCTGTGCTGCGGGAAGCGGGTCCGGGGCTGTCGGGGGCGGACCCTGGCGCCGGGTCGGGCGCCCGGCCCGGCGCGGGATCGGTTTCGCCGGGCGCGGCCCCGCGGCCGATGTAGTGCTCGTAGTCGGCGTAGGTCTGGTCGATGTGGGCCTCCATGGCCTTGCGCGCGGTCTCGGGGTCCCGGGTGCCGATGGCCTCCAGGACCCTGCGGTGGTGCTCGATGGCGTGCCGCTGGACCTCGGGGAAGGCGGAGGTCGCCCGGCGTTCCACGTAGAGCAGCTGTGAGAGCTGGGCCAGCAGGACGGGGACGAAGGGATTGCCCGAGGCCCGGAGCACGGCGTCGTGGAAGGCCATGTCGGCGCGGGTGACCTCGTCCAGGTCCTGCGCCTCGTGCGCGCGCTCGAGGTCCCGGACCGAGTCCTCCATCGCGGCGAGGTCCTGCGGGGTGACGTGCACGGCGGCCAGCTCCGCGGAGCCGGTCTCCACCATGCGCCGCACCTCCAGCAGCCGCAGCGCCACCTGGTGCGAGGTCGTGCCCCGGGCGGCCGCCTTCAGGATCGCCTCGAGACCGGTCCACGCGTCGGGCGGGTTCACGTAGGTCCCCAGTCCGCGCCGCACGTAGACGATGTTCTGCGCCTGGAGGGCCTTGAGGGCCTCGCGGACGGTGAGCCGGCTGACATCGGCCTTCCGGGCGATCTCGGCCTCGGGGGGCAGGGCTTGGTGCGGGCCCACCTCGCCCTCGAGGATGCGCTCGAGCAGGTCCTCGGCGACGGCCTCGACCAGCGACTTCCTAGCCATCGGCGCGCCGGTCCACGGTGGTCCGCACGGGGGGAACGGGGCGCGCGTCGGGGTAGGGATCCACGGCGAGTACCTGCCTCTTGTCAGACATCATATGTGTGACCACCCTCACATGCAGCGTCGATCTCGTCAATTCCCCCGTTCCCGAGGAGCCGATCACCGTGGATCTGCAACTACTCCTGGCACGCGTGCTGGGCATCGCCACCATCATCGTGCTGGTGCTCCGCACGCGCCTGGACGCCTTCGTGGCGCTGCTCATCGCCGCCCTCGTCACCGGGCTGGTCGCGGGACAGCCGGTGCTCGACATCGTCTCGGCCATCACCACCGGCTTCGGCAACACGCTGGCCTCGATCGGCATCGTGATCGGCCTCGGCGTGGGGATCGGCAAGATCCTCGAGGTGTCGGGGGCCGCCGATGCCCCCGCGCTCGCCTTCCTCCGCGTCTTCGGCCACGGCCGCGAGCCGTGGGCGATGGGCAGCGTGGGCGCCCTGGTCTCCATCCCGGTGTTCTGCGACTCCGGCTACGTCATCATGAACCCGCTCGCCCGGTCCATCGCCCGGGTGAAGCAGGCCGGCCACGTGACCCTCGCCCTGGCGCTGGGATGCGGCATGACGCTCACCCACCACCTCGTGCCGCCCACCCCGGGCCCCCTGGCGGTGGCCGGCATCCTGGGCACGGACCTCGGCGCGCTGATCCTCGGCGGCCTGGTGTTCACCGTGCTCCTGCTGCCCGTCGTGATCTTCTACGCGAAGTGGATCGGTCCGCAGCCGGAGTCCAGGGGGGAGGAGCACGTGCGCGCGGCCGTCTACGGCACGGTCGCTCCGGCCGGCGTCGGGCGGGACTCCCGCGCTGCGGGCGCGGGCCTGCAGGAGGGCCCGCGGGACGGGCTCGACGACGAGGCGGCGCAGGGTCCCACCGCGGATCCGTCCTACGACCTGGGCGAGCCGCCGGCCGGCGCCAAGCCGCACAAGGTCGGCGCACTGGTGGCGTCCCTGCCCCTGCTCGTCCCGCTGCTGCTGATCATCCTCAACACGGTCACCGGCGCGATCGACCAGAACGCGCAGGGCGTCATCGGCGGCGACGAGTACGAGCCCTCCTCCTGGGTGGTCCCGTTCGCCTTCATCGGCAATCCGGTGGTGGCCCTGATCATCGGCATGGTGCTGGCCCTCTACGTGATCCTGCCCCGGTGGACGCCCCGCAACAAGGCGCACGGATGGTTCGCGGACGCCGCGGCCTCGGCCGGTTTGATCCTGCTCATCACGGGCGCCGGCGGCGCACTGGGTCAGGTGCTCCGCAGCTCCGGCGTGGGCGACGCCCTGGCCGAGGCCATCGCCTCCACGCCGCTGCCGGCGTTCCTCGTGCCGTTCCTGGTCGCGACCCTCGTGCGCATCGCCCAGGGCTCCGGCACGGTCGCGATGATCACCGCGGCCTCCGTCTCCGCGCCGCTGGTGACCACGCTGGGCATCGACCCGCTCGTCGCCGCCCTGGCCTGCACGGCGGGATCGATGGTGTTCAGCTACTTCAACGACTCCTACTTCTGGGTGGTCACCCGCTTCACGGGGCTGCAGGGCACCGACGCGCTGCGCGGCTGGTCCGGCATCACCACCGCCGTCTGGGCCGGGTCCATCCCGCTGCTGTTCATCGCGGACCTGATTCTGGGCTGACCACGGTAGGACTCCAGCAGGACGACCGGTCGGGACCGGTCGGGACGGGGCGGCGTGCCGGGGCGCGCCGGCCCGTCTACGCTGTCCGGAGATCCTCCCTCCTGCTTCCTGAAAGGGTGCGCCGTGCTCACCAACGCGTCATCGGCCACGGGCCGGCGGGCCCGCCTCGGCTTCGGCTTCCTCGGCGTGGTGCTGATCGCGGTCAACCTGCGCGTCGGATTCGTGACCGTCGGCCCGCTGCTCGAGGAGATCAGCCGCGACCTCGGCATCTCGGCGGGCCAGGCCGGGCTGTTGACCGGGCTGCCGCTGGCCATGTTCGCCCTGTTCTCCCCCGTGGCCCCGGCGGTGGCCGCCCGGACGGGCCTGGACCGGGCCCTGTGGCTGTCGCTGCTGCTGCTCGCGGCCGGGATCGTCGGCCGCTCCGCGCCCGTGGAGGGCGCCGTGTGGGTGGGCACCGCGGTGGTCGGCATCGGCATCGCGTTCCTCAACGTGCTGCTGCCCTCGCTGGTGAAGCGGGAGTTCCCGCTGCGCGTGAGCCAGGTGACCGGCGTGTACACCTCGATCCAGGGCGCAGTGGCCGCGGCCGGCTCCGCCGTGGTGGTCCCGATCGCCCACGCCGGTCCGGCCGGGTGGCGCCTCGCCCTGGCCGTGTGGGCGGTGCCGGCCGTCGTGGCGCTGGTGGTGCTCTCCCCCGGGCTGCGGTCGGGGAGCTCCGGGTCGGCGGCCCCCGAGGAGGAGCCCGGCCCCTACCGGTCCCCGTGGCGGTCGGCGCTGGGCTGGCAGGTCACCCTGTTCATGGGCCTGCAGTCGGTGGCGTTCTACGTGTTCATGGCGTGGCTGCCGAGCATCGAGCGCAGCCACGGCGTCTCGGCGACGAGCGCCGGCACGCACATGGCGCTGTTCCTGCTGATCGGGATGGGCGCCAGCCTGGGCACCGGGACGCTGATGCACCGGATCGGCGACCAGCGGCTCGTGGCCTTCGCGGGCAGCGCCCTGGCCCTGGTCAGCTTCGCGGGGCTGGCCGTCGCGCCGGGGGTGACGCTGCTGTGGATCGTGCTCGGGGCGGTCGGCTGCGGCAGCCTCATCGTCGTCGCGCTGTCCCTGTTCAGCCTCCGGTCCACCGACCACCGTCAGGCGGCGGCCCTGTCCGGGATGGCCCAGTCCGTGGGCTACGCACTGGCCGCGATCGCCCCCGCCGTCTTCGGCGCTCTCTACGACGCCGGAGGGCGGTGGGAGCCGCCGCTGCTGCTCATGGCGGGTCTCATGGTGGCGCTGTGCGTCGTCGCCCTCTTCGCCGGACGCGACCGCGTCATCGGGCCGGACGACTGAGCGGACCGGTCGGCCCGCCCGGGCGCAGCGCCGCCCGGCCTCGGCGGCCGGGCGGCGCTGCGGTGGGGACTGCCGGGTGCCCGGAGGGCGCCGGGGCGGATCAGGCCATGCGGCGCGGGGCGAACCAGTGCTTGACCGGGGCCTTGAACGCGGTCACGAGCCACAGGACGTTCACCACGACCAGCAGCAGCCCGAGGATCAGCAGGACGATCCCGAGCCCGCCGTAGGCCATCGCCCCGAGGAGGCCGATCAGCGTCCCGACCACGCTGAGGATGGACAGGACGATGCCCAGGACGCGGGCCCAGTTCTTGCCCTTCTTCAGGAACACGTAGACCAGGGCGTACAGGCCCAGGGCGATCACCAGCATCACGATGCCGGTGACCGTGGCGACACCCGCGGTCTGGTCGGCCGCCGCGATCTGGTCGGGGGACAGGCCCATCTCCCGGTACATCGCGGTGGTGTCCGCGGTGGTCGAGACGATCAGCCCCACGATGTCGTTGAGCAGGTAGACGGCTGCCGAGACGAGGGTGAGGGTCAGGAGCCGCTTGACCTCCGGGGGCTCGGCACCGGGATGTCCGCCACCGTGACCGGCGCCGTACTGGTCACCGGTGGCCTGGTACTGCGGCGGGCCGCCGCGGGCGCCCTCGGGCTGCTGGGGATACGGGTTGCTCATGGGGATCTCCTTCGGTCGAACGGGAACGGGACGGTGGAGCGCCCTCTCATCCTCCCCCGTGGTGTGCGATCGCACCTCCGCCTGAAGGACGAGGCGTGTCCGCGGTCCCCGACAGGTGCGACCTCGCGGGAGGAAGCAGGGGTTCAGGCGGCGAGCGTCGCGTAGACCACGTAGTTGTCGTCGAACAGGCCGGTGGTGGGGTCGTAGCCGTCGCACGTGATCAGGCGCAGCTCCGCTCCGGCGGTGTTGCCGTAGACGGCGCGCGTGGGGAAGGCGTCCTTGGCGTACTGCTCCCCGCGGGCGACGACGAACACCGCCGTGCTGCCGTCCTGCCGTGCGATCTCCACGGTGTCGCCGGGGGCGAGGCCGCGCAGCCCCGCGAAGACGCCGGGCCCGCCGTCGGTGGCGTTGACGTGGCCGAGCAGGACGGCCGGTCCCCGCTCACCCGGTGTGGGCGAGGACGTGTACCAGGAGGCCGGGGCCCCGGGGTGGGTGGGCGGCACCTCCAGGGACCCGTCCGGGCGCAGGCCCAGGTGCAGCAGCTCTGACCGGGCTCCCACCGCGGGGATCCGCACGGACACGGGCGCGGACGCCGCGAGCACCGGCGGCAGCGCCTCCGGTGCCCGGGCGGCGGTCGGCCCGGGGGCCGGCGTGGCGGGCGCGGCCGCCGGAGAGCGCGCCGTCGTCGTCGGCGAGGCGGACGCCGCCGACGACGTCGGGGCCGCGGGCTGCGCGGGGGACTCGCCCGCGCAGCCGCTGAGCAGCAGGAGGAGGACCGTCGCGGGGACCAGGCGGCCCCTGCGAAGGTCGGCGGTCGGATCCGTCACGGGGATCGGCCCCTCCGAGCGGCTCCGGCTACGCCCGGCCGGTGCCGCGCCGGCGCACGGCCACCGCGGCGGCCGCCGCGACCAGGGCCAGGCCGCCGGCGAGGACGGGACCGCCGGATCGGGTGTCCGCGGCGGCACCGGTGTCGGCTCCACCCACGGGCACCTCGTCGACCTGGGTGTACGGGTCCGTCCCGGGCACCTCGCCGGGCTGGGCGTCCGGCCCGGGGCCGGCGCCGGGGACCCAGTCGATGACGGTGTGGCTGTACCCCCCTGATTCGTTCTCCACGGGGATGCGGGTGGGGTCGTAGGCCCACTCGGCGCTCTCGCACACGATGCCGTCGCCGTCGTCGTCGACGAGGCTCGTGCTGTGGCTGACCGATTCCACGGGGATGTTGTGGACGCCGTACCCGGCCGCCGTGGCGCAGTCGGTGAAGACCATCGGATCACCCGGTGCGGCCGCCGCGGGTGCCGCGGTCAGGGCCGCGAGCCCGATAGCCGTCGCCGTCGCCACGCCCGCTGCACTGTTCTTCATGGTGTTCCCTCGCTTCTGGGAGTGCTGATGTGCAAGCGCATCGTAGGCAGTTCACAACTGCAACGTCACTGGTCGGATCGTGATGCTGTCCTCTGCGCGGGGCGGCGGGCCCGGTGTCCGGCGGCGATCCGGCATTTCCGCTCCGACCGGGTGCATCGTGATGCATTCTGTGCGTTTCATGACGCGGGCGCGGAACCGTCCGGTCCCGGCCCATCCCCCTGGTCCGGGACAGGGCTGTGGCCGTCCCTGAGCGTCAGCCCGCTCGCGGCGGCCTCGTCGAGGACCAGCGTGGTCCGGGGGTGGAACTGCAGCACTGACGCCGGGCACCGGGCGGCCACCGGACCCTCCACAGCCGCGGCGACGGCCGCCGCCTTCCGCTGCCCCTGCGCGACCAGGAGGACATGGCGTGCCTCGAGGATCGTGCCCAGCCCCTGGGTGAGGCAGTGGGTGGGGACGTCGTCGGGCCGGTCGAAGAAGCGGGCGTTGTCGGCGCGCGTCTGCGCGGACAGGGTCGCGACGCGGGTGCGGGAGGACAGCGACGAGATCGGTTCGTTGAAGCCGATGTGGCCGTTCGTGCCGATCCCCAGGATCTGGAGGTCGATGCCGCCGGCCGCGGCGATCGCCCGCTCGTACTCCTCGGCGGCCTCGTCCAGTTCGGCGCGGGAGGCGTCCGGCACCCGGACCTGCTCCGGGGCCAGGCCGAAGGGCCGGACGACCTCCCGGTCGAGGTAGGCGGCGAAGCTGCGCGGGTGCTGCGGCGCGAGACCGACGTACTCGTCGAGGGCGAAGCACGTGAGGTGCGCGAGGTCGAGCGAGCCCTCGGCCCGGCGCCGGGCCAGCTCCCGGTAGATCCCGACCGGCGACGACCCGGTGGCCACCCCCAGCACGGTGGCCGGCTCCTCGGCGATCCGGCCGGCGACGACGTGGGCCGCGTGCGTGGCGACGTCCGCGGCGGTGGGCACGATGACGATGTCCATGAGCTGCCCCTCCTCGTGCACTGGGAGGCCCATTGTCCTCGGACCGGTGGCGGGCGATCCAGCGGGGTTCAGGAGCCCGGGTCCAGCTGGGCCGCCGCGTGCCGGACCACCGCACCGAAGTCCGGGCCGGTTCCGGGGTTCGCCACCAGCGCCGCGACGTACAGGGCGGCCCAGGCGGCGGCGCGGCGCCACACGTCGTCGTCGTACCGGCCGGCCGTGCCGACGACGGCGCGGAAGCGGGAGCGCTGGTCCGCGTCGAAGGCCAGCCACGCGCCGGCGAGGTCGGACGCGGGATCCCCGGCGCAGACGTCCCCGAAATCGATGAGACCGGCCAGCCGGCCGTCCCGGTGCACGAGGTTCCACGGGTGCGGATCACCGTGCAGCCAGACCGGCGGCCGCGACCAGGGGGCGGCGCGCAGACCGTCGTCGACGACGCCGCGGAGCCGCTCGGTCCGCCGCGCGCCGAGCACCGCGGCCGCGGACGCCCAGGACGGGGGCGCCGTGCGGAGCCGCGCGTCGAGGGCAACACCCCGGTAGGGGTTGTGGGGGGCGTCCCCCGGTGCCGGCCGGTGCACCGCGGTCAGGGCCAGCGCCAGGTCCTCCGCGAGCCCGCCGCGACCGGCGAGCGGCAGGGTCGCGATGGCCTCGCCCTCGATCCACCGGACCACCGCCCAGGGCCACGGGTACCCCGCGCCGGGCCGGCCGCGGAACACCGGCCGGGGCACGGCGACCCCCAGCGCGGCCAGCGGCGCGCCGGCCACCGCCGTCCACCGCGCCTCGCGGAGGAGGCACGGGACGGCGGCGCGGCGCACCGGCAGGCGCACCGCGTGGGCGGGACCGAGCCGGAACAGCGCGTTGTCCCAGCCCTGCGCCACCGGCGTCGGCGGCCGGTCCAGGAGTTCGCGGAGCTCCTGCGGCAGCTGCGTCTCCAGCAGGCGGCGCACCTGGGCCGTCGTCGGCTGCACCTCGACCTCGGGCATCGTCGGCCCTCCCTCCGGCTCGGCAGAAAAAGACATCGCCACCCGGCCGGAGCCGGGTGGCGATGTCAGGTCGACGCCGGGGCGTTCAGCCCCGCGCCGGTGATCTCACGAGGAGATCAGCGTGCTCTCACGCAAGCACGGTGATGTTCGCGGCCTGGGGGCCCTTGGGGCCGTCCTGGGTCTCGAACTCGACGCGCTGGTTCTCCTCGAGGGAGCGGAAGCCGCCGGAGTTGATCGCGGAGAAGTGCGCGAACACGTCCTTGGAGCCGTCCTCGGGGGTGATGAAGCCGAAGCCCTTGTCGGCGTTGAACCACTTCACGGTGCCAGTAGTCATGGGGAACCTGTCTTTCTGAGGAAACGGAGCGTCCCCGACGATCGGGGTGCTCGGGCGTTGCGATGCCTGCCAGAACGTCTTCTCAGAAAAACTGCTGCGCCCGGAATCGGGCGAACTGCTTGAACTGCAAGAACGAAACTTCAACAACTGGTCATGACTCTACAGGTGTTCGCCGGAAAGCACAGTGACGGACCCCACGTGCCCCCGGATCACCCCGGGATGGTCCTGCGATCACCCACGAGCATTCGAGAATCGTTCCCTCGGACGCCCCACGTCCATAGGCTGTGACCATGGCCACACCTGAGACCCGCACCCGGCCCACCGTCAACTCGGACATGGGCGAGGGGATCGGCCTGCACCGCTTCGGCAACGACCCGGAGCTGCTGCAGGTCGTGGACCTCGCCAACGTCGCCTGCGGCTTCCACGCCGGGGACCCGGACATCATGTCCGCGACCGTGGCCGCCGCCGTGGCCCACGGAGTCGCGATCGGCGCCCACCCGTCCCTGCCCGACCAGTGGGGCTTCGGCCGCCGCGCCATGGTCCTCACCCCGGAGGAGGTCGAGTCCCTGGTCCGCTATCAGGTGGGCGCCCTCACCGGCTTCCTGCTCCAGCACGGGGCGGAGCTGCACCACCTCAAGCCGCACGGCTCGCTCTACGGGATGGTCGCCAAGGATCCGGCGCTCATGGAGGCGGTGGCGGCGGTGGCCGCCGACTACCGCGTCCCCGTGCTCGGGATGGCCGGCACCGCCCACGAGTCCGTGTGCGCCGAGCGCGGCGTGCCGTTCGTGGCGGAGCTCTACGTGGACCTCGACTACACCGCCGCGGGCGGGCTGATCATCCAGCGCACGCCCCACACCACCGACCCGCGCGCCGCCGCCGAGCGGGTGACGCAGGCCCTGACCGAGGGAGTCGTGCGGGCCGAGGACGGCACGGAGCTGCCGATGCGCTTCGAGTCCGTCTGCGTGCACTCCGACGCCCCGGGGGCGCCCGCGGTGGCCCGCGCCGTCCGCGAGGCGATCGACGCCCACCCGGGGCGGGACACCTGACCCGCCCGACCGCCGTCGTCATCGTCCGACCCGATGCCCTCCGACCCGATGCCCTCCGACCCCACGTCTCCCGACTCCACATCTCCAGACCCGACCTCTCCCGACCCGACCGAAAGGACCCGCACCATGTCCGAGATCCAGTCCCCGCTCCCCGGTGTCTTCTACCGCCGCCCCTCCCCCGACAAGGACCCGTTCGTGCGGGACGGCGACCCGGTGGAGACCGGCCAGGTCATCGGGCTCATCGAGGTGATGAAACAGTTCTCGGAGGTCCAGTCGGACACCGCCGGCACGCTCCAGGCCTTCGAGGTCCAGGACGGCGACATGGTCAACCCGGGGGACGTCATCGCCGTCGTCGCGGAGGGCTGAGCCGTGCCGATCTCCACGCTCCTGATCGCCAACCGGGGCGAGATCGCGGTCCGGATCCTGCGCTCGGCGCGGGAGATGGGCCTGCGCACCGTCCTGGCGGTGAGCGAGGTGGACCAGGACTCGCTGGCGGCGGAGCTCGCCGACGCCGTGGCCGTGGTGGGGCCCGCCCCGGCCCAGAAGTCCTACCTCAACGCGGAGGCGCTCGTGGCCGCGGCCCTGGAGCACGAGTGCGACGCGGTGCACCCCGGCTACGGGTTCCTCTCCGAGAACGCCGCGTTCGCCCGGCGCGTCCAGGAGGCGGGGCTGACGTGGGTGGGACCGGATCCCGACGTCATCGACCTGATGGGCCACAAGACCCGCGCCCTGGAGGCCGCGATCGCGGCCGGGGTGCCCGTCCTCGCCGGCTCCAACGGCCCCCTGGAGGGCGACGACGACGCCGTCCTGGCGCTGGCCCGGGAGGTCGGCTACCCGCTCGTCATCAAGGCCTCGGCCGGGGGCGGCGGGCGCGGCATCCGCCTGGTCCGCGCCGAGGAGGACCTGCTGCGAACCGTCGACACCGCCCGGTCCGAGGCCGGCGCGAGCTTCGGGGACTCCACGGTGTACCTGGAGCGGTTCGTGGAGCGGGCCCGGCACGTGGAGGTCCAGGTCCTCGGCGACGGACAGACGTTCCTGCACCTGGGCGACCGCGACTGCTCCCTGCAGCGCCGCTCCCAGAAGATCGTGGAGGAGGCCCCCGCCCCGGACCTGCCGGACGAGGTCCGCGAGCGCGTCCGGGACTCCGCCGTGAACCTGGCCCGGCTGTGCTCCTACACCGGGGTGGGCACGGTCGAGTACCTCTACGACCCCGTCCGGCACGAGGCGGCGTTCATCGAGATGAACACCCGCCTGCAGGTGGAGCACCCGGTCACGGAGTTCGTCACGGGCGTGGACCTCGTCGCCGAGCAGCTCACGATCGCCTCGACCGGACGGACACGGCTGCGGCAGGAGGACATCACCTTCGACGGGCACTCCGTCGAGTGCCGGATCAACGCCGAGGACCCGGAGAAGAAGTTCATGCCGAGCCCGGGCACGATCAGCCGCCTCGACTGGCCGGAAGGACCCGAGTACCGCGTGGACACCGGCGTGCGCAGCGGCGACACCGTGGCCCCGTACTACGACTCGCTGCTGGCCAAGCTGATCGTGCACGCCGAGGACCGGGAGACGGCCGTGCAGCGGATGGGCGCGGCCCTGGCCGCCACGCACGTCGAGGGGATCAGGACCACGGTGCCGCTGCTGCGGCGGCTCGTGCTGGACCGGGAGTTCGCGGCCGTGGCCCACCACACCACCTGGATCGAGACCGAGCTGCTGGCCGACAAGCCCAGCGACAAGCCCAGCGACATTCCCAGCGACATTCCCAGCGAGGGGGGCGCACCATGACCGAGACCCTGTACCTGCCCACCGCCCGGTACACGTGGGGCGGTGACGAGTTCCTGTTCGTGGAGTTCGACGAGGCCATGAACCTCACCGCCAACTACCTGGCCACCACCGTGGCGCAGGGCCTCACCGGGCTGGACCTGCCCGGCGTGGTGGACGTCTGCCCCGCCAACGCGTCCCTGCTGGTGCGCTTCGACCCGGACGTCATCGAGGCCGAGGACCTCGAGCGCCGCACGCAGGAGCTCGAGGGCCGGGCCCGGGAGTCCACGCAGTACACCGCCGAGACCCGGATCATCGAGGTCCCGGTCTGGTACCAGGACCCCTACACCGCCGAGGTCGTGGCCCGTTTCCGCGAGGGCTACCACCAGGACCCGGCCGGCACCGACCTCGACTACGCCGCGAAGGTCAACGGCCTCGCGGACGCCGCCGAGTTCATCCGGCGCCACCACGAGTCCCCGTGGCTGGTGTCCATGGTGGGGTTCGTGGCCGGGCTGCCGTTCATGTACCAGCTCGTGCCGAGGGACCGGCAGCTCGAGGTGCCCAAGTACCTCAGTCCCCGCACCGACACGCCCCCGCTGACCGTGGGCCACGGCGGGTGCTTCGCCTGCATCTACTCGGTGCGCGGCGCCGGCGGCTACCAGATGTTCGGCATCGCCGCCGCCCCCATCTACGACCCCGAGCAGCACCTGCACGACTTCCGGGACTTCCTGATCCTGTTCCGGCCGGGGGACCTCGTGAAGTTCCGGCCCGTGGACGAGGCCGAGTACCGCTCCATCCAGCAGCAGGTCGAGGACGGCACCTGGCGGTACAAGCAGGCGCCCGTGACCCTCGACGTCGAAGCCGCGCTCGCCGCTCCCGACACCTACAACCGCACGCTCCTGGAGGCCCTCGATGGCGCTGACGATTGAGCAGCCCGGACTGCTGACCACCATCCAGGACCAGGGACGGATCGGGTACTACAACGTGGGCATCCCGCAGGGCGGGGCCATGGACCAGGAGTCCGCGCAGGCGGCGAACAAGCTGGTCGGCAACTCCGCCGCCGAGGCCGTGCTCGAGTGCACCTACACGGGACCGGCCTTCACCGTGGACGCCCCGACGACGATCGCCGTGACCGGCGCGGACCTCCCCGTGCTGGTCAACGGCGAGGAGCACCCGGCGTGGCGGCGGATCGAGCTGGCCGCCGGGGACGCCGTGAAGTTCGGCGTGCTCCGCGGCGGCGCCCGGTTCTACCTGGCCGTGCGCGGCGGCATCGCCGTGCCGGAGGTGCTCGGCTCGCGCTCCACCTACGCGATCGGGCGGCTGGGCGGGCTGGACGGCCGGAAGCTCGCGGCCGGGGACGTGGTGCCCGTGGGCGAGCCCACGGGTCTGCTGCCCGAGGTCGAGGAGATCCCGGAGCGCCTCCGACCGGCATTCGGGAGGTCACTGGAGCTGCGGATCGTGTGGGGCCTCTACGACCACCTGCTCACGGACGAGGGCCGGCGCCGGCTGGTCGAGGAGGAGTGGAAGCTCACCCCCGTGGCCGACCGCATGGGGCTGCGCTTCGAGGGCCCCGGCGTGGAGTGGATCCGGCGCGAGCAGCCCTTCGGGGCCGGCTCGGACCCCTCCAACATCGTGGACGCCGGCTACGCCGTGGGCTCCGTCCAGGTCCCCGGCGGGACCCAGCCGATCGTGCTGCACCGGGACGCGGTCTCGGGCGGGGGCTACGCCATGGTGGGCACCGTGATCTCCGCGGACATGGACCTGCTGGCCCGGGCCGCCCCGGGCGCGGCCACCCGGTTCCGCGCGGTGTCGATGGAGGAGGCGCTGCAGGCCCGCCGGGAGCGAGCCGAGCGGCTGGAGGAGATCTGGGCGCTGTGAGGTGGCCTCCGGACGCGGCGGGGCGGTGCCGTGGTGGCACCGCCCCGCCGCGCTGCTCGCCGTCCGGGCCCAGGCCGCGGCCGGACGGTGCCCACCCGGCCTCCGGGACGCCCTCCTAGGAGAGCTCCAGCTCCCAGTCCTTGACGTCGGCCATGGGGGCGAGCAGGCTCGCGTCGAGCTCGTCGAGGGGCAGGCCGCTGCGCACGCGCCGGGGCCAGTCCCGGTTGGCCAGGGCCGCCTTGCCCAGAGCCACGACGTCCGCGGCCCCGCCGGCCAGCATGGAGACGGCCGTCTCCGGGTCGTCAAGGTGGCCGTTGGCGATCACCGGAAGACCCGAGTGCTCCTTGGCGAGAGCGGCCAGGGAGGGGCCGTCGTCGCCGAACGCCGGGGCGGTCGCCCGGTACTCGGTGGTGTGGACGAAGTCGATCCCGGTGGCCCCGAGGGTGGAGAAGATCACCCGCGCCTCGTCCGACCCGCCGCTCCACCGGTGGTCGTGGTCGCTGACCTTGGCCTGGGAGATCCGGATGCCCACCGTCAGGTCCGGGCCGACGGCCTCGCGGACGGCCCGGCAGATCTCGGCGGCGAACCGCACCCGGTTCTCCGGCGATCCTCCGTACTCGTCGGTCCTGAGGTTGAGGTAGTCGGTGAGGAACTGGTCCAGCAGGTATCCGTTGGCGCCGTGGATCTCGACACCGTCGAACCCTGCGTCCTGGGCGCGCAGCGCGGCGGACACGAAGGACCGGCGGACCTCCTCCATCTGCTCCGCCGTGATCTCCGCGGGCACGGGGTACGGGCCCTCACCACGGTAGAAGCCCAGCTGCTCGCCCTTGGGGGCCACCGCGGAGGGACCGATCGTGGAGTCGACGAACCGGTTGCCCTGGGCCTGGGCACCGGCGTGCATGAGCTGGGCGAAGATCTTCGCACCGGCCGCGTGGACGGCGTCGACCACGTCGGCCCACGACCGTGCCTGCTCCTCGGTGGCGATCCCGGGCTGGAACAGGTAGCCCTGCCCGTAGGCGGCGTCGGGGTAGATCCCCTCGGTGATCAGCAGCCCGAAGCCTCCGCGCGCGAAGGCCTCGTAGTAGGAGACCATGCGATCGGTGGCATGGCCCTCCTCCGTGGCGCTGATCCGGGTCATCGGAGCCAGCGCCACGCGGTTCTCCAGCCGGGTGGAACCGATCCGGAGGGGGGACCAGAGCGGGGTGAGGTCGGTCATGAGCATCTCCTTCGATGGTCGTTCCGGGGTGTCCGGAGCGACTCCCCGGGGCGGCCTCCTGCGGGGAGCCGCCCCGGGGGTTCGGGGCCCGCGCCGTCGGCGAGGCCTCCTGGCAGGGTCACACGGTGTCGGCGCTGAGGAGCAGCGCCCGCACGAGCTGCCCCGCGTCGATGGGCGCAGCGCTGTGCTGGGTCCCGTCGACGAGGATCCGCTCGAACTCCCCGCCGTCGTCCGGCAGGACACGCCGGTCGACGAGGTGCTGGTCGACCAGGGCGTCGGCCAGCGTTTCGACGTCGGGGAAGACCTGCTGCCTCCCCGTCCGGGAGGCCAGCACCCACCGGTCGCCGAGGACGGTGATCCTCGCGCGGGGTCCCACGCTGCGCCGGAGCTCCGCGAGGACGGCCTGCTTCATCCGGTTGAGGTTGATGTAGGCCGTCACCTTCGAGACCGCACGCCCCCCGGGGCATCCTGCGCACATCCTGACCGTCTCCTCCCGCGCCGGCTACGGCATCACGTCGCCGCTGTTGGGCCCCAGCGTCTGGCCCGTGTAGAGGTCACCGCCGGGCGAGGAGGCCAGCAGCAGCGCGGTGGGCGCCACCTCGTGGGCCTGGCCGAAGCGGCCGATGGGCAGCTCCGCCTGCTTGGCGGCCTTCCACTCCTCGGACAGTCCCTCGATCAGCGGCGTCACGACGGGTCCGGGCGCGATCGAGTTGACGAGGATGTGGTGCTCGGCGAGCTCCAGCGCCATGGCCTTCGTCATGCCGATCACCCCGGCCTTGGCCGCGACGTAGTGCGTCAGGCCCGTGCCGCCCTTGATGCCCAGCTGCGAGGCAATGTTGATGATCCGCCCGCCGCCGCGCTCCACCATGTGGGGGGCGGCCCAGCGCGCGGCCAGGAAGACGCCCTTGAGGTCCACGGCCAGGACCTTGTCGAACGTCGCCTCGGTCATCTCCAGCAGCGGCGTCTCGTCGAGGATGCCGGCGGCGCTGACGAGGACGTCGATCCCGCCGAGCTCCTCGACGACCCGTCCCATCGCCTGCCGCACCGCCTCGCCGTCGGTGACGTCCACGGCGAGCGCCGTGGTGCGCCCGCCGAAGCTGCCGCACTCCTCCGCGACGGCCGTCGCGTGCTGCTCGTCGCGGTCGAGGACGGCGATGTCCGCGCCCTCCTGGGCGAAGAGCATGGCGATCGCCGCTCCGATGCCGCTGCCGCCGCCGGTGACGACGGCGACCTTCCCGGTCAGTTGCTGTTCCATGGCTGCCTTTCCTGGAGGGCTCAGCTCGGCCAGCGGACGGTGAGCCCGCCGTCGACGACGAGCTGCTGCCCCGTGACGTAGGCCGAGTCGTCGCTGGTGAGGAAGCGGATGGTGCGTGCGGCCTCGTCGACGTTGCCGACCCTGCCCCACGGGATGATCGATCCCGCGGCGTCAAGGCCCTCGCGGCCCAGGGAGTTCACCGGGTCCAGGGACTGGGGGCTCTCGATCAGCCCGGGGATGACGGCGTTGACCCGGATCTTCCGGGGTGCGAGCTCGACGGCCAGCGAGCGGCACAGGCCGATGAGCCCGGACTTCGCCGCCGCGTAGTGGCTGTGCTCCTCCCACCCGTAGACGCCACCGGCGATCGACGACGTCGCGACCATCGCCCCGCCGTGGGTCATCCGCGTGCTGCAGGAGCGGAAGACGCGCATCACCCCGGAGAGGTCGACGGCCATCATGTCGTCCCACGCCTGATCGGTCATGTCCGCGAGCGCGGCACGGCGGAGGATGCCGGCCGCGGCCACCGAGATGTCCAGCCGGTCGAACTCGTCGAGCGCGGTCTGGGCGAGCTTCTCGGTGTCCTCGAAGCTGCGCACGTCCATGGGGACGGCCGTGCAGCGCCCGCCCGCGGCCTCCACGGCGCGGACGGTGTCCGTCGCGTCGTGGGGGTCCGAGGGCAGGTAGCCGATGACGGTGTGGGCCCCGGCCCGGGCGTAGGCGACCGCCAGGGCCCGGCCGATCCCGCTGCCGCCGCCGGAGATGACGGCGACCTTTCCCTCGAGTCCGTCGTCGCGGATCATGCGATCACCGTGGTCCGCAGGTGGGCGTCCTTCAGGGTGCGGGTGCCGGCCATGCACAGCGCCGAGAGGATCAGCCCGCCGGAGCCGGTGATGATCGCCGCCGTGGCCGTGTCCACCCCCGCGGTGAGCAGGATGGTGAGCAGCCCGGAGCCGGCGATGCCGCCGAGCGGCGCCATCACGTGGGCCACGTTCGCACCCATGCCGCGCACCTGGGGCGGGAAGGACTCGCCCATGTAGAACAGCAGCGCCGCGTAGGGGCCGGTGAGGAAGAACAGCGTCATGGCGTACAGCGGGATGATGTAGCCGGAGGTGCCCGGGCCCAGCAGCATGGCCAGGCTCACGATGCCACCGGCGATCCAGCCGAGGACCACGGTCGGCTTGCGCCCGATCTTGTCCCCCAGCCAGCCGTGGAACACGTAGCCCACGAAGCCCACCGCGTTGGAGAGCACGAGGATGATGAGGGCGTTGTCGAAGGAGACGCCCTTGGCCTCGACCAGGATGGTGGTGCCCAGGACGGAGAACACCTGGATGCCGAACCAGTTGAAGAACCACGCCAGGGACAGGCAGGTCGTGTGCCGGCGCAGCTCGGGGGTGAAGACGTCCTTGATGCCGGTGGCGTGGTGGGCCGCCTCCTCGAGGTCGTGCTCGGCCGCGAGGGCGTGGGCACCGGCGGTGTCACCGGCGGCCCGGCGGCGCCGGACCTCCTTCATGGCGGCGAACGTCGGGGACTCCGGCAGGCGCAGGGCCAGCAGGACGACGATGATCGACAGCACCGCGGCGACCACGAAGCTCCAGCGCCAGCCGATGATCGGAAGTGTCAGGGCCGACAGCCCCGCGGAGACCAGCGCGCCGACCGGCCAGCCGCCCTGCACCAGCGAGTACATGAGGCCGCGGCTCTTGGCCTCCTTGTACATCTCGTTGAGGTAGACCGCGTTGACGACCTCCTCGGACATGGAGAAGCCGGAGAAGGAGCGGATGATGATCAGGCTCGCGGCCCCGAGGGCGGCACCGGTGAGACCGGACGCCACCGCGCCGCCGAGCATGAGCACGATGAGCGCCTTCTTGCGGCCCATCTTGTCGATGATGGTGCCCACGGCCAGGGCGACGATGAACACGCCGATCGTGGCGTAGGTGTTGATCGCGGTGGACTCCGCCACCGACCAGCCGAAGTCCTCGGCGATCACGGGGAGCAGCGTGCCGAAGAGGGTGAAGTCGTAGACGGAGGCCACCCAGGCGATGAAGCAGACGACGGAGACCTGCTTGACCACCTTCGGGGTGATCTTGACGTTCCAGGGCTCGACGCCGGAGGGCGTCGGGTTCGAGCGCAGAGCGGACATGGCGGTGTTCCTTCGTGCCGGTGGGATCAGGCGGAGGTGCGGGGATTGCGGGCGGCGAAGTCGCGGGCGACGTCCTCCATGAAGGCGAACTCGACGCCGTCGTGGCCGGCGATGTGGTCGAAGAGCCGCTCGAGCATGAGCAGGTTCTGCGGGCGGCCACAGACGTCGGGGTGGATGGTGAGCGGGAAGACGCCGTAGTCCATCTCCCGGTAGACCCAGTCGAACTGGTCCTTCCACAGCTGCTCGATGTCCCGCGGGGACACGAAGCCGTGGCTGTTCGGGCTGGACTTGATGAACATCATCGGCGGGAGGTCGTCGAGGTACCACGAGGCGGGGATCTCGATGAGGTCGGTCTCCTCGCCGCGCACCAGGGGCTTCATCCAGTCGTGGGCCGAGGCCGCGTCGTAGTCGATCTTGGTCCAGGTGTCGCCGACCCGGACGTAGTACGGGGTGTGGTCGTCGTGCATGAGCGAGTGGTCGTAGAGGAACCCGCGCTCGAGCAGGATCTCGTTGGTCACCCCGGAGAACTCCCACCAGGGCGCCACGTAGCCGACCGGCTTCCTGCCGGCGCGCCGCTCGATGAGGTCGGTGCAGTAGTCGAGGATCTCGGTCTCCTGCTCGCGGGTCATCGCGATGGGGTTCTCGTGGCTGTAGCCGTGGACGCCGATCTCGTGGCCGGCGGCGACGACGGCGTCGAACTCCTTCGGGAACGTCTCGACGGAGTGGCCGGGCCAGAACCAGGTCACCGGCATCTCGCGGCGCTGGGCGAGCTGGAGCAGCCGCGGCACGCCGACCTCGCCGGCGAAGAGGCCGCGGGAGATGTCGCCCGGGGAGTCCTCGCCGCCGTAGGAGCCGAGCCAGCCGCCGACGGCGTCGACGTCGATCCCGACGGACACGTAGATCTTCTTGGACATGATGTCTCCTCTGGTCGGTGGATTAGGAGTCGATGGTGGATGGGACGGACCACCTACAGGTGGGCCTCGAACGCCCAGGGCAGCTCGGCGGCCGAGGTGCCGTGGGAGAGCAGGAGGGCGGCGAGGATGCGCGCCTGGAACGGGTTGAGGTCACCGGACGGGATGGCTCCCGCCGCCACGAGGTCGGTGCCCCCGCCGTTGCCGTAGAGCGGGACCACGGGCCCCCACGGCACACGCGTGCTGAGGACCACCGCGCACCCGCTCTCGACGGCCTGGGCGACGTTCTCCGCGAAGCCGGGACCGGCGTTGCCGACCCCCGTTCCGGCCAGCACGACTGCCTGGGCGCCGAACTGCACGGCGAAGTCCAGGAGATCGGGCGTGGCCCCGGGATAAGCGGTGACGATCTCCACTCGGGTGGTGTCGAAGGCGGCCGGCGGCAGGGGCAGCGGCGGGTGGCGGCGCCGCGGGATCGCCGTGACGACGAGCTGGCCCCCCGCCGTGTGCGCGACCTCGGCACCGCCCTGGAACGGGCTGCTCGCGGTGGTGTGGGCCTTCCGGGCGCCCCGTGCCGAGCGGACCGTCCCGTTGAAGGAGATGAGCACGCCGCTGTTGTGCAGTCCCGGTGATGCCGCGGCCAGCACCGCCTCCTCGACGTTGCGCGGGCCGTCCGGGGACGGGCTGTCGGCCGGCTGCTGGGCGCCGGTGAGCACCACGGTCTTGGGCGAGCGGTGCACCAGATCCAGCAGGAACGCCGTCTCCTCCAGGGTGTCGGTGCCGTGAGTGAGCACCACCCCGTCGTTGTCCCGGTCGGCCAGGGCCTCCTGCGTCGCCTCCGCGATCAGCCGCAGGTCCCCCAGGGCGAGTCGATAGCTGTTGGTCGTGAGGACGTCCCGGGCCGAGACGGTGAGCTCGCCGTACTGGCTCCGGGACAGGTCGGCCGCCGTGTCCGTGGCCACGGATCCGGTGGAGCCCCCGCCGCGGGACGCAATGGTGCCTCCCGTGCCGAGCAGCTGGATGTGGGTCACGCGCCGCCTGCTTCCCTTGGGTCGGTCCCGATTCAGTGTGCAAGAGTTCCCATGCAAACGAATGCCGCAATCGATTGCGTAAGAGGCTGGTTCTGACCCTAGAGTGGATCAGGAGTGATGCGCAACACATTCACGAGAATTTAACGTCCGTTACTGTGTGGAAACAGAGGGGAGGGGTCGACATGGGCGTACGACCGACCGTCACGCTGAAGGCCCTGGCGGGCGAGCTGGGCCTCAACCCCTCCACGGTCTCCCGGGTGCTCAACGACCCCAAGGGCCTGGACTCCAAGTGGGCCTCGCCGGACACCACGGAGCGCATCTTCGCGCTCGCGGAGGAGCGCGGCTACCGCAAGAACCCTTACGCCGCCTCGCTGCGCACGGCCAAGTCCCACATGATCGGAGTCGTCGTGCCCCGCCTGCAGGACTACGTCCTGGCGACGATGTACGAGGGCATCGACGAGGCCGCCTCCGAGCACGGCTACTTCACCGTGGTCTCCAACTCCCTGGACGACCCTGCGTCCCATCGCGCCAAGGCGGAGAAGCTGCTGGACCGCCGTGCCGACGGGCTGATCTTCGGCGACGCCCTGTTCGAGGACCCCTTCCTGGACGAGCTCGCAGCCCACGGGGTGGCCTTCACCCTCGTGAGCCGGCGCTCCCCCGGCCACCGGTCCGTGACCTGCGACGACTACACCGGGGGACGCCTGGTCGCGGAGCACCTCGTCGCCTCCGGCCGGAGGACCTTCGGCATCATCGCGGGCGATCCACGGGCCTCGACCTCGATCGACCGGTGCGCGGGCTTCCTGGACGCGCTCACCGAGCACGGTCTCGGCGTGGACCCGGCCCTGGTGGTCCCCGGTGGCTTCGACGCCCCGGCCGGCAGCACGGCGGCCGCCCAGATCCTCGCCGCAGGTCCGCTGCCCGAGGCGGTCTTCGCGGTCAACGACTTCGCGGCGCTCGGCGCGCTCGGCGCGTTCGCCCGGGAGGGGATCACGGTCCCGGAGGACACGGCCCTCGTCGGGTTCAACGACACCCCGCTGGCCGGCAGCGTGGGGCTCACCACCGTGCGCTCCCCCATGCACCGCATCGGCCGGCAGGGGTTCGAGATGCTGATGGACGTGCTGGACGGCAAGGACGTCGAGAGCGTCCAGCTCCCCCCCGAACTGGTCGTGCGCACGAGCGCCTAGCCGTCCAGCACCCGCTGTCGGAGTGCCCGGAGGATCTGCCGCCCCCGCTGTGGGGCGCCACCTGAGCCGAGGCAAGGACGTGGAGGCAGGGAGGCGGGCAGGTCAGCGCAACTGTGTACAGAATGCGGATCGATCGAGTAATAACCCGGTGTTAGTGTTGATGCATCACGCGAGTGGCCGGCCGGGGGGCTGAGCCGCCGCGTGAGGATCACGTCGGAGCGACCGGCCGGAAGGCCACCAGGACGACGTCGATCATGATGCCGCCGTCCTGGTGGCAGCGGGCCTCGGACCAACTGGTCAGTCGTCGGGGGGCGACTCCCCTGCCACCAGGACGCGCAGGCCCCTCCGCCCCGCTCCACGGCCCGGCCGGAGAACCCGTCGATCAGGCGAAGGCGAAGACGAGCGGGAAGACCACCACCACGATCGCGGCCCACAGGCCGTAGACCGGCAGGTAGCGCGTCTGCCAGCGCTCGAGCTCGGCGAACGGCCGCCGTCCCCGCAGGCACCCGGCACTCAGCCAGCCCGCTCGCACCAGGTGCACCAGCAGCAGCAGGTTCAGCCCGAGCGCGGCGATCTTGTTGGGACTGGAGCCGAACTCGGCGATCCGGGTCAGCATCGCGGTCAGCATCACCGCGTCCACCGCCAGCGCCGCGACGACGAGCACCAGCTGCAGGCCGTCGAAGAGACCGGGCGGCTCGAGCGGGTCCCGGGCGGAGATCGAGTAGAGCAGCAGCGCCAGGACGAGCACGAGGATCGCGTCCATGAGGATGAGCAGCCCGCGGTCGACGTCGACGAGCCCGCCCGCCGCCGTGAGCACCGCCAGGAGGGCCAGCAGCATGATGATCGTCAGGGGGGTGAACACGCGCGTGAGGACCGGGGCGATGTTCTCGACGACGTTCTGCTTGGCCTCGACCAGCCACGCGGCCACGACGAGCGCCCCGGGCACGGCGAACGGCAGGATCCAGTCCTCCAGCACCGGCTCCAGGTCGATGCCGACGACCTGCAGGGCCCCGAACGTGAGTCCGACCAGCACCGCCCCGCCCAGGGCCAGGAGCGTGTAGTAGATCACGAGCTCGCCGGTGAAGCGGACGAAGTCCATCCGCCGGCCGTCGGAGCGCCACCTCCCGCCCATGTAGGCGACCCCGGCCAGCAGCCACAGGACCACCGGGGCGTGCAGAACGGCGAGCAGCTCGGTGGATCCGCCGGGAACGAAGGGATAGACGTTGAGCACGACCGCCAGCACCGCGAACGGGACGAGCAGTCCCGCCAGCACGCGCGCGGTGAGCCGGCGCTTCCACGCGAAGTACCCGGCGAGGAAGGGCAGGACGAGCAGGCCGAGGTTGCGCGCCAGCACCGCCTCCTCGCCGAACCAGGCGATGCCGGCCTTGACCGCCACCCCCGCCCCGACCGCGAGCGCGAGGACGATGCCCAGCTCCCGCCACGGCGGCACGCCGGCGTCCTCGGCGTCCTCCGGGACGAGCACGAGCTGCTTCCACAGCCGCTCGGAGTGCTCGCGGGCGAACTCGTGCGAGACGGCGTCGAGGTTGCCCATGCGCTTGATCGCGACGAGGAAGGCCTCGTCGTCGTCGAGCCCGGTGGCCCGCAGGTCCGCCACCTGTTCGCGCAGGTGGTCCTCGAGCTCGTCGACGTC
This sequence comes from Kocuria himachalensis, assembly GCF_054784195.1. Classification (NCBI taxonomy): domain Bacteria; kingdom Bacillati; phylum Actinomycetota; class Actinomycetes; order Micrococcales; family Micrococcaceae; genus Kocuria; species Kocuria himachalensis. The sequence goes on along the minus strand of NZ_BAAGPL010000007.1, from coordinate 53,750 downwards.
GGCCGGGGAGATCGCCTGGCGGCGCTGGACGTAGCCGCGCCACCGGCCGATCTGGGCCTCCTGCTCCGCGTGCAGCTCCATCACGCCCACCGCTCGGTCGTGGCGGGCGGCTGCTGCGCGGCCTGCCACACCTGCCGCAGCGCGTCGGCCACGACGGCCCACTGCTCCTGCCGGTCGGCGAGCGCGGCCCGGCCCGCCGGCGTGATCGCGTAGTGCTTGCGCCGGCGCCCGGCCTCCGATGTGCCCCACGAGGACGACACGTAGCCGAGCCGCTCGAGCCGGTGCAGCAGCGGGTACAGCATGCCGTCGGTCCACTGCATGGAGCCGCCGGAGAGCTCGCTGACCCGTTTGAGGATCGCGTAGCCGTACAGGTCGCCGTCCGCCAGGATCCCCAGTACGAGCGGGGTGGCCGAGGCTGCGACCAGGTCCTTGTCGATGCGCACCGCGCCTCCTATACCTAGTTGTGCTATGCATTGAACCCTAGCAGCACTAGGTATGGCAAGGGCGCCACGGGAAACGACGACGCACACGGGGAGGACTGGGCACCGCCGCCTCCTGCGCCTACAGTCGAAGCAGAGTTGCAGTCGAGAACGACCGTGGAAGGTGGTGACCCATGAGCACGCAGCCCGCCGAGCCCGGTCTGGCCGCGCTCCCGCTCAGCACGCCACTGGAGGCAGAGGTCCACCACTCCCGCGGCGTGTACTCCTGGTGGCTGGACACCTCCCGCTCCCCCACCCCGGAGGCGGCGGGGCTGCACCTGCCCGCGGTGCCGCGGCTGCGCCACAGCTCGGGAACGGCCGAGCTGCTCTACGTGGGGCGCGCCCGGCGCGACCTCCACCGGCGGATCACCGGCCAGCACCTGCGCCGCACCCGCTCCTCGGCGCTGCGGCGCACCCTGCTCGCGGTGCTCCTGCCCGGCGACCCGTCCTGGCGGGACGGCGCGGCCCTGGACGGCCGCAACCGGGTGCTCCTCGCCGAGGAGCACGAGCAGCGGCTCACGGCCTGGATGCAGGAGCACCTGCTCCTCGGCTGGGCGGGGCGCGAGAACAAGGACGACGTCGACGCCCTCGAGCAGCGGTGGGTCGCCGCGCACCAGCCGGTGCTCAACACCGAGGGCACCGGGCACGGCCCGGAGCTGACCGAGCTCAAGCGGGTCTTCCGCGAGGGTCTGCCCGTCCGGTCCTGATCGCCGGCAGCTCGCCCCAGGGCCGCCGCTGCCGCGGCGGTAGAATGGGTGCCCAGCGCGCACGTGGTGGACGGGGGCCGTCATGAAGGACACCGGGAGCAGCAGCGGAGCCACCGTCTGGGTGGTCCTGATCGCGGCGGTGGTCTTCGTCGGCCTGTTCCGGTTCCTGATCCTCGGCGGAGTGGCTGTTCTCGGCCTGGTCCTGCTCGGCCTGCTGGTCTGGCTCAGCGCCGGCTTCATCACGAGCCAGACGCGCACGGCCCGGCAGACCGCCCTCCAGGACGACGACGACGAGCCGCCGCGCAGTGCCCGGCGGTCCGGGCAGACGACTGTGGAGGAGTCCCGGGCGGCCGGAGCGTCCAACATGCGCACGGCCTGGATCTCGTGGCACCTCCGCTCCCTGCCCCCGCCGGAGGAGTCCAGGGATCCCCGGCTCCTCACGGGGACCCTGTCCGTGGTCCCACAGGCGGACTGGGACGTGGACCGGCTCCGCACGCACGGCCGGGCGCTGTGGTCCCTGCGCGGCAGCGCCCGCCGGCACGACCTGCTCGACCAGCTGGACGCCCGCCTGGACCGCACGGTCGCGATGATCTCCGACTCGACCGACGCCGAGTTCGACACCGCCCTCGGCCAGGTCAACGACCAGTACCTGTACCACCCGGACCCGCAGGTCCGCACCGCCTACCTGGAGGGCGGCGCCCTGGGCGTGGACCTCATCATGGACGCCGTGACCGCCGCCCGGGCGCAGGCCCGCGAGGACGCCGCCACGAGGGCCGCCGCGGAGGCCCTGGCCCAGCAGCGCACCGCCGCACTCCGTGCCCTGCGGGAGACCTACCACCCCACCGAGGGCCGGGACGCCCACACCGCCTGGGACGAGCAGGCGAAGAAGCTCGAGGAGTGACCCCGGGCGGTTCCGCGCCACGACCTGGGTGCTGAGCCCAGGCAGGGATCGGCAGGCGCCGCTCCCCGGCGGCGACATCCTCCACCGCCGAGCCCACCACCCAAGGAAGGGCGCCGGAACGGATCGTCCGATCCGGCGCCCAGCCCTCGTGCTCGGGCAGGGATCACCGCGGGTGATGGGACTCCTCGAGCTCGAACACCGGCGTGGGAACTCCCTCCATGCGGGCCTTGAGCTGCAGGGCGAGGTACTTGGAGTAGTGCCTGCTCTGGTGCAGGTTCCCGCCGTGGATCCAGAGATTCTCCACGTTGGTGGGCTTCCACATGTTCCGCAGCTCCCCCTCCCAGGGCCCGGGGTCTCGGGTGGTGTCCGAGCCGTATCCCCAGCACTTGCCCACCCGGTCGGCGACCTCCGGGGAGATCAGGTCCGCGAGCCACTCGTTCATGGACCCGTAGCCGGTGGCGTGGACGACCAGGTCCGCCGGCAGCTCGGTCCCGTCGTCGAGGACCACCGCGTCCTCGGTGAGGTGGTCGACCTGGCCGGAGGCCAGCCGGACCCGCCCGTCGATGATCAGCTGGGAGGCGCCCACGTCGATGTAGTACCCGGAGCCCCGGCGCAGGTACTTCAGGAACAGCCCGGAGCCGTCCTCCCCGAAGTCGAGGTCGAACCCGGCGGACTCCAGCGCCGCGTAGAACTCCTCGTCCCGGCGGGCCATCTCCTCGAACGCGGGCCGCTGGACGTCCGGCAGGACCCGGTACGGCCAGGACGCGAACAGCATGTCCGCCTTCTCCGTGGTGATGCCGGCCTCCAGCGCCTCCTCCGAGTAGAGCGGCTTGAGGACCAGGTCCATGAGCGACTCGCTGCGGGAGATGTGGGTGGAGGAGCGCTGGACCATGGTGACCTCGGCCCCGTGCTCCCAGAGGTCCGCGCAGATGTCGTGGGCGGAGTTGTTGGAGCCGATGACCACGGCCCGCTTGCCCGCCCAGTCGTCGCCGCCGGCGTGGGCGGAGGAGTGGTGCTGCGCGCCCCGGAAGACGTCGGCGCCGGGGAACCCGGGGACCCTCGGGTACCCGGAGACGCCCAGCGCGAAGACCAGCTGGGTGGGGTGCAGCGTGATCTCTTCGCCGTCGCGGTCCACGACGACGGTCCAGGTGCCGGTCTGCTCGTCCCACTCGGCCGACCGGCACTCGGTCTTCGCCCAGTAGTTCAGTTCCATGATGTCGGCGTAGTGCATGAGCCAGTCGGCGACCTTGTCCTTGGCGGGGAACACCGGCCAGTCGTCCGGGAACGGCAGGTAGGGCATGTGGTCGTACCAGACCGGGTCGTGCAGGTGCAGGGACTTGTAGCGGTTGCGCCAGGCGTCGCCGGCCTTCTCGTGCTTGTCCACCACGATCGTGGGGATGCCGAGGCGCTGCAGCCGGGCGGCCAGGCCGATCCCGCCCTGGCCGCCGCCGACGACGAGGCAGTACGGCTGCTCCGTCCGGCCGAGGGCCTCGTCCCGCGCCCGGCGCCGCTCCAGCCAGGTGGTGCGCTCCCGGGTGATCTCGTGGACCACCCCGCGGTCCCGGCGCGGGCCCTTCTTCTCCTCGAACCCCCTCAGGTCCTGGAGCGTGGTCAGCAGGGTCCACGCCTTGCCCTCGCGCAGCCGCAGGTAGCCCCACCCGGTCCCGGCGGAGGTCTCGAAGCGCACCCAGCACTCCGTGACCCCGTCCGCCGTGGTGGGCTCGCCCTCGACCTCCCACCCGGAGGGCCGGACGTGCGGCAGGGTCTGCGCGAGCATCCGGCAGATCCGCTCACGGCCCTCCAGGGTCTTCAGGTTCCAGGTGAACGCCAGGAAGTCGCGCCAGAAGCCCTCCTCCTCGAACAGCTGCGCCGCCGCGTCCGGGTTGCCGGCCGTGAGGGCGTCCTCCAGGGACGCCAGCCAGGTACGGGCGATGTCCGTTCCGGCACGCGTGCCGGTGTCGGTGTCGGTCATGGTTCCTCCTCGATGTACGCCGGACGCCCCGTGGCATAGGCTCCGATGTGATGCGTGTCACCACTGTGGGGCCGAGGGGGTTTCCTCGACGTTGCATCTCGACGGACCCCGTGACGTCGGGGCGGACCCGGTGACGTCAGGACGGTTCCTGTGACATCGGGACGGGCGCAGAGGACGGAGGAGTGCGCTGTGGACAGCTGCGGATCGGTGAGGACACCGGAACGGGTGCGTTCCGCCTGGGAACGGTGCGCCGCTCGGGGCATGTCCCGCGACCTGGACGGCCCGCGGGAGGTGCTCCCGGACCACGAGGTCCAGCAGCTGCGCGCGGCCTCGCCGCTGGGGGCGCACGTCGACGTCGTCGCAGATCTCCTGGGCGTCGTCCGTGACCCCGCCGAGGCCCGGGTCGCCGTCCTGACGGGTCCCGACGGCACCGTGCTGTGGCGGCGCGGGGGACGCTCGCCGCTGGGACGCGCCGACGGGCTCGGCTTCGTCGAGGGCGCCGGCTGGGACGAGCACGGCGTGGGCACCAACGCGATCGCCCAGGCGCTGCGCAGCGGGACCGCGGAGGAGCTGCGGGGCACGGAGCACTTCGCCCTGTCCCACAGCGCCTGGGACTGCACGTCCGCCCCGGTGCGTCATCCGGGCAGCGGAGAGGTGCTCGGCGTCATCGACCTGTCCGGCCCGCAGGGCACCGCCACCCCGGACACCAGGGCCCTGGTCCGCTCGGCCGCGCGCGTCGTCGAGACGCTGCTCGCCGCCCAGGCGCCCTCACGCCCCCACTCCGCCGGCACGACCGGCACGCCGTCCCTGGAGCTGCGCCTGCTCGCCGAGCCGGCCACGGCCCGGGTGGGCGGCGGGGACTGGTTCGCCCTGCCGACGCGGTCCGCGGAGATCCTCGCGCTGCTCAGTCTGCGCGAGCGCGGGTGGAGCGCCGAGGAGATGGCCTACGAGCTCTACGGCGAGCACGGCACACCGGGCACGGTCCGCACGGAGATCCACCGGGTGCGCCGCCGGCTCGGGGCCGTGATCACCACCGGGCCCTACCGCTTCGCCGACCCGGCCGCCGTCACCAGCGACGTCCTGCAGCTGCGGACCGCCCTCGAGCAGGGCGAGGTCGCCCGGGCCCTGAACATCTACCGGCAGCCGCTGCTACGGTCCTCGGACCTGCTCACCATCGAGGAGTGGCGCTCCGAGCTGGACCGGGAGACCGCCGAGGCCGTGCGGCGCAGCGGCGATCCCCGGGTCGAGACCCGCTGGTCCCACACCGAGATGGGCCACGCCTACCAGCGAGGATGAGCCGGGCCCGGCCACGGCGATGCCTGGCGAGTGGATCCGAAGCCGGCATGTCCCCCGACACCGATACACGACCCTGTGAACGTCGGTGAATCCTGTGAATGCCGTCCCGGGACGGGGTCTCGGCTCGGCCCCGCGGCAGCTGGGCGCCGGGGCACTTCGCCCGGACCGTGCCTCATTCCCGGGCCGACACGATCGGGTCCGCCCACACGATGTTCCACCGGTGGCCGTCCGGGTCGGCGAACACCCGGTGGCTCGTGTACCTGTCGTCCTTCCGCTGCCCGGCGGTGGCGCCGGCGGCGACCGCCCGGTCGACCAGGGCATCGACCTCCTCGAAGATGTCGACGAGCAGGGCGAAGCTGCCGCTCACCGTGCGGCGGGGATCGGCGAGCTCCTGGTCCTCGCCGACGGCCTGCTGCATGAACCGCCGCTCGACGAGCGTGACCCCGAAGTTCTCCCCGAGGTCCAGGATCAGGCTGTGCCCCTCGGCCATGCCGGGAGCCGTCCGCCAGCCCAGGGCCTGGTAGAAGGACCGCGAGCGCTCCAGGTCGGCCACGGGGATGTGGGGAAAGAACTTGTACGCCACGGGAACTCCTGGAGCGTCGACGGGCCGGGGTTCCATGCTCCTCCCGCCCTGCGGACGGCACAACGGTGGAACCACCTTGTTGCGGCCCGGCCGCCCGGGGCCTCCGCACGATGGCGGAGACCCCACGGTGCTCATTCGGGCCAGGCGTTCTCCTGGATGATGCGCACGAAGTCCTCCCGGTGGAAGTCGGGGTCGAAGTGGGCGAGCACGTCGTCGTTCATGGTGCCGAAGGTGGTCTCGGGCCGGTCCACCATGCCGTCGTGGAAGGCGCGGAAAATCTTGTTCTTGAAGTCCGGCCGGGGGTGCGCGGCGACGACCTCGGCGCGGTGCTCCTCCGAGATCTCGTCCAGGTCGAGACCCAGCACGTCGGTCTCGACACCCAGCGTGACCACGGCGACCTCGGGCGCCAGGTGCAGGGGGATCTCCGGGGTGGTGTGCAGGGCGATCGCCAGCCACACGTTGCGGGCTTCCTCCACGGAGCGGCCGTGGTCGCGCAGGAATGCCTGCGCCGCCTCGGCGCCGTCGATCTCGAAGCGCTGGTGCTTCGTGCGGTGCTCCTGCGTGAGACCCAGGTCGTGGAACATGGCCCCGACGTAGGCGAGCTCCGGGTCCACCTCGTGCCCGCGCGCGGCGGACTTGAGCATGCCGAAGAGGAAGACCCGGCGGGAGTGGTTGAACAGGCTCTCGTCGGCGGCCCGCCGGACCAGCTCGGTGGTCTCGCGGACGAGGGCGGAGTCCGGAACGGTGATCCCGGCGATCGTCTCGGGCATGGTGTCTCCTCTGCTCGGATATGTGGTGGCGCGCAAGTATGTGGTGGCGTGCGGGGCCAGCCCGTCGCCGGCCCTCCCCCACCCTCTCAGACGGGGGCGCAGCGGGACCGCAGGATCGGGACGCCCTCACCGGTCAGGTCGTCGCAGTACGTCGCCCTGCCGGCCAGGGCCATGACGAGCGCCAGCGTGGTCCCGCTGACCAGGGGTCCGGAGCCGGATTCGAAGGGGCCGTCGGTCGCCACCAGGCGGAGGCCCTGGGCGGCGCTGCGGCTGGGCACCGCGAAGTCCTTGCCCACGTAGAACCGCGCCACCGCGGTCACGGTCTCGACCGGCGGCGTGCGCGGCAGCCCGAGCGGGCGGCGGACGTCCTGGCCGTGGACGACGACTTCCCCCAGCCACGCCGCCGTGTCCTTGGAGGGTGCCTTCGTGCTCGCGGTCACGGCGCGGAACCGCTGGAGCGTCTCGGCCGGGGTGGCCCCCCGGTACTCCTCCAGGCGGCGCTGGTTGTGCCGGTCGAAGTCGAAGCGGGCGCCCAGCACGCTCCGGAGCCACCGCAGCCGGCCGATGCTCGCCGCCGCGGTGAGATGGGCCACGACGTCCTCCACGGTCCACCGCCCGCACAGGGACGGCGCCGCCCACTGCGTCTCGTCCAGGCCGGCCAGGTCCTCGGCCAGCCGCGCCCGCTCGACGTGAATGGCTGTCCACAGGTCTCCCGGGCTGGTCGGCTCCATGCGCCCACTCAAGCACACGCCGGCGGGCCGGGGCGCCGCAGCCTCCGGTGTCCGCCGATCCCGATACCGTGGCAGAGGACCCGCACCCCGGGCCGGCACCCCCCGACCGCACGAGGAGCCTCGATGACGAGCACCCGTTTCCTCCACACGAGCGACTGGCAGCTGGGCATGACCCGGCACTACCTCGAGGGCGAGGCCCAGTCCCGGTACACGGGCGACCGGGTCGAGACGATCCGCCGTATCGGAGAGCTCGCCCGCGCCCGGGGATGCGCGTTCGTGGTGGTGGCCGGCGACGTCTTCGAGCACGCCAACCTGAGCCGGCGGGACGTCGGGCGCGCCCTGGACGCGATGGGCTCGGTGCAGCTGCCGGTGTACCTGCTGCCCGGCAACCACGATCCCCTCGGCCCGGGATCCATCTACGCCCAGGACGCCTTTCGGAACCTGAAGCCGGACAACGTCGTGCTCCTGGACGCGGTGGGCCCGTGGCCCGTCGCCGAGGGCGTCGAGCTGGTGGCCGCCCCCTGGCGCAGCAAGCGGCCCGACGCGGACCCGGTCGCACCGGCCCTGGAGGGGCTGGAGCCGGACGGGACGCTGCGCGTCGTCGTCGGCCACGGGATGCTCGACGAACTGGACCCCGACCGCTCCTCCCAGGTCACCGTGCGCCGCGCGCCCCTGGACGAGGCGCTGGCGCGCGGGACGATCCACTACGTGGCGCTGGGCGACCGGCACATCCGCTGGCCCGAGGACGACCGCGGCGCCATCCACTACTCCGGGACCCACGAATCCACGGGCTTCCGCGAGCCCGGCCGCGGGCACGTCCTCGAGGTGGCCCTGGACGGCAGCACCGTGGCGGTCACCTCCCACGAGGTGGGGCAGTGGGAGCACCGCGTCCTCGAACGCCAGATCGACGGCTCCGACGACGTCGAGACGCTGCGGGCCGAGCTCGCCGCCCTCACGCCCAAGGAGCGGATCATCCTCAAGACCGTCTTCACCGGCACCCTGAACCTCTCCGAGTCCTCCCTGCTGGACGGCCTGCTGGAGGAGCAGGCCGAGGTCTTCGCGAGCCTCAACGCCTGGGAGCGGCACACCGACCTCGCGGTCGTCCCGGACGAGCACGAGTTCGAGAACCTCGACGTGGGCGGGTACGCCGCCGACGCCGTGACCGATCTGCGCGAGCTGGCGGCCTCGGAGTCCGAGGACGCACCCGCCGCCGGGGACGCGCTCCGGCTCCTGTACCGCCTCGTGGGAGGACCGACCCGATGAAGCTGCACCGTCTCAAGCTGGAGAACTTCCGCGGCGTGACCGCCCGCGAGGTCGAGTTCCCCGACGCAGGGGTCGTGGTGCTGACCGGCCGCAACGAGATCGGCAAGACCTCGATGATCGATGCCCTGGACGCGCTGATCGAGCTGCCGGACAACAGCAAGCACAAGAAGATCACCGGGGCGAAGCCCGCCGGCCGGGACGTGCCCGTCCTCGTGGAGGCGGAGTTCTCGATCGGCTCCACCCGCGTGGTCTACACGAAGCAGTGGCTGAAGCGGCCGTCCACGACCCTCCGCCACGTGGGCGGGGCCGGGGACGGCCGCACGCTCACCGGCCGCGAGGCCCACGACGCCGCCGAGCTGCTGTGGGGCGGGGCCGACACCGCGCTGTGGAAAGCCGTGCGCTTCATGCAGGCCGGCGGGCTGACCCAGAACGCCCTCACCGACAGCGCGGCGCTGCGCCGTGCGCTGGAGTGCCACGCCGGCGAGGCCCAGGGCGACGACCGCGAGGTCGCCTCGCTGCTGGAGCGCGTGAGCGCGGAGTGTGACAAGTACTGGACCGCGACGCGGAAGAAGAACGCCAAGTACCTCCAGGCCGAGACGGACTGCCGAGAGGCTGCGACCGCGGCCGCGGAGGCCGCCGAGGAGCTGCGGGGCATCGCGGTGGTCGAGGAGGAGCTGGCGGAGCTCACGGAGGAGATCGCCGCCACCGGCCGGAAGCTCGGGACCGCCCGCACGGAGAAGGCGGATTTGGACCGTGCCGCCGCGGAGATCGAGGCCGTCCAGCGGCAGCGGCAGGAGGCCCAGCGCCGCCGGGACGCCGCCCAGGGCGAGCTCGACCGCGCCCGGGAGCGTTCGGCCCGCCGCGCGGAGTTCGTGGCCGCGCTGACCGCCGACGAGGAGCGCAGCGCGGCGCTGGCCGAGGACCTGCGGTCCTGCGAGCAGGATCTCGCCCCGGTGCGCGAGCACGCCGCGGAGGCCGAGGAGCGCCGGACCGCGGCCCAGGCCGCCGTGCAGGAGGCCCGGGCGGCCCACCGCGCCGCCCGGGAGGACCGGAAGCACCTCGACGACGTCGAGCGCCACCGCCGCGTGCTCGAGATCCTGGACTCGCTCGAGGCGGTCCGGGCGCAGCTGGCCGATTTGCGGTCCCGTCCCGCCACGGAGCTCGTCGAGGACGTCCTGGAGAAGCTCGAGCGGGCCGAGCGGGCGGCGGAGAAGGCCGAGGCGGAGCTGGCGGCCGGCAGCGCCCGGGTGGAGCTGACCGCGCTGGGCCGCGCGCGCCCGATCGTGCGCGGCGACAGCACCGAGGAGATCGCCCCGGACGAGCCGTGGTCCGTCCCGGTGACGGACGAGGTCGAGGTCGAGATCCCCGGCGAGTGGCGGGTGCGGGTCTTCCCGGAGCAGGGCATCGCGGCCCGCCGGGACGCCGCCCGCACGGCGCGGGAGAAGTTCACCGCGCTGCTGGCGCGGCACGGGGTCGAATCGGTCGCCGATGCCCGCGCCGCGTGGCGCGAGGCCCAGGAGCTGGCGCAGCAGGTGCGCGAGGCCGTGGCCCAGCGCGACCGTCTGCTCGACGGCGAGGACGAGAGCCGCCTGCGCGACGACCGGGACCGGCTGACCGCCGCGATCGAGCAGTACGGTGCGCGGCGGGCCGACGACGCCCCCCTGCCGGAGACCGCCGGCGCCGCCCAGGAGACGGTCGAGGCCGCCGAGGCCGCCCTCACCGGGGCCGAGGACGCCGCGCTCCATGCCGAGGCCGCCGCCGAAGCCGCCCGGTCCGCCCTGCAGTCCGCCCAGACGACGCTGCACTCCCTCCAGGGCGCCGCGCTCGAGCAGGAGCGCGCCCTCGCCGGCTCCCGGTCCCGGCTCGAGGACGCACGCAGCGAGGTGCCGGACGAGGACCTGGACCGCGCCGCCACCGCGGCGGCCGAGGCGCTCGCCGCGGTCCAGGAGGAGATCGACGGGCACGAGGCGGCCCTCGCCGGCCTCGACGCCGACCGGGTGCTCGCCGACCAGCAGCACGTCGCGGACGAGATCGCAGGGCTCGAGACGCTGCTGGGCGAGCGGCGGGGCCGCCACCAGTCCCTGTCGGGCCGGCTCGAGGGCATGGGCCGGGACCGGGTGCAGCTGGCCCACGACCAGGCCGAGACACGGCTCGAGGCCGCCCGGCGCCACCTCGCCGGGATCGAGCGGCGGGCCGAGGCCGCCCTGCTGCTGGAGCGGACCCTGCTGGAGCACCGCGAGCGCGCCCACGCCCAGTACGTCCAGCCGTTCCGCACCGAGGTGGAGCGGCTGGGTCGGGCCGTCTACGACCCGGACTTCGAGGTCCAGGTGAGCGGCTCCCTGGAGGTCGAGCAGCGCAAGCTGCATGGCGACTGGCTGCCGTTCCACTCCCTCTCCACCGGCGCCAAGGAGCAGCTGGTGATCCTCATCCGGCTCGCCACCGCCCTGCTCGTGGATCCGGAGGACGGGGTCCCGGTGCTGCTGGACGACGCCCTGGGCCACTCCGACCCGCAGCGGCTCCGCCGGCTCGCCTCGGCCATCACCACCGCCGGGGAGCGGACCCAGGTGATCGTGCTGACCTCGAACCCCGAGCGCTTCGTGAACCTGCGGGAGGCGCACCGGATCGAGATGTGAGCCGGGCCCGGCGCCGACTGCCCTGGTGCGTCCCAGCCGGCATCTCTACGCTCTTCAGATAAGTCATCAGTACGTCCGATATCTGCCAGAGAGGAAGGGGGTGGCCGTGAGCCTGGATCGTGACCAGCCGAAGCGAGGCAGCATCCGGCGTCGCTCCCACGGGTCCAAGGCACCCCGTGTCCTCGTCTCAGGCGTAGCACGACGGCTGCGAGTGGTGCGACCCGAGCAGGAGGCGTACGTAGTGCAGGCTCAGCCCGCCGCCCGGCCTGAGCCTTCGTTCCCGCCCGCACTCGGGCAGGCGGCGCTTCCGGCGCTGGGCAGTGAGCAGCCGAGGGACGTCAGCCCTGAGGACGTGTACCGCCTCATGACCGCCTCCCCGGAGAGCACCGACTGGATCAAGGAGCTGTCGGAGGACCGGAAGAACGTCGTCGCGGATGATCCCTGGGACAGCCCGTGAGGGGGTTGCTGGACACCAACATCCTGATCGCTCTCCTGGACCCGGAGCAGGAGACCCCCGATCTGCGCGGCTTCTCCGGATTGACCATCAGCTCCTTGTCCCTGTCGGAAAGGCACATGGGAGTGGCGGCCATGGCCTCGGACCCGACAAAGTAGGCCCTGCGGGAGAACGAACTCGCGAGGACGCGGGCCACTTTCGGTGCCGGCATTCCCTACGATGACCGATGCGCCTTGGCTTTCGGCGTGCTGGTCGAGGAAGCGGTCAGGAATGGTGCATCGCATCGCAAAAATGTCATTGACAGGATGATCGCGGCGACAGCGATGGTGCACGGGCTCACCCTGGTCACGCGGAACACCGACGACTTCAAACATCTGACCGGCCTGGTGGGGGTGGAGAGGCGGTGATCGTGCTGACTTCGAACCCCGAGCGCTTCGTGAACCTGCGGGAGGCGCACCGGATCGAGATGTGAGCCTCCTCGGGGTCAGGAGGCCGGTCCACCGTCCGAGGGCGCTATCGGGCCCACGACGCTGTAGGTCGCGCAGACGAACGCGCGGTTCCGGGCCACGTCCGTCAGCTCCAGGTCGAACCGGCGGGGGAACAGTGGGCGGCCCGCTCCGAGAGTGACCGGCGCGATGGAGACCATCAGCTGGTCCAGCAGTCCGGCCTCGGCGAACTGGGCGGCCAGGTCGCCGCCGCCGACGACCCAGATGTCCTTCCCGCCGGCGGCCTCCGCGAGGGCGGCGTGGATCGGTGCCACCTCCCCCTGGGCGAAGCGGAGGTCGGCTCCGCCGATCCCCGGCAGCTCGGCGTGGGAGACCACCCAGGTGGGCATGTCGTAGGGCCAGTCCTCGCCGGAGGCCTGGAGGTGCGCGCGGACCCACTCGTAGGTGGTGCGGCCCATCACGACCGCCCCGATCCCGGCGATGAACTCGTCGTAGCGGAACGGGCCCTCGGGATCGGAGTCCTGCCGGAACAGCCACTCCAGGGAGTCCTGCTCGTCGGCGAGGTAGCCGTCCAGGGTGGTGGCGGTGTAGAAGACGGTGCGGGTCATCGGAGACCTCCTGTGCGTCGTGGCATCCACTCGATCGGATCTCCGGGCTCGGGAGGCGATCCCGGTCCGGCTGCGGACGGACCGCGCGCGGCCGTGCCTTCTCCATCATGGACGGCTGCCGGTGACACACAAGTGCTCCCCCACCGCTCCCCCTTGCTCCCGCCCTTTCCCGCGCGCACTGTGAGAGTCACGCACCAGGGCGCGCCACGACGACGATTATCACCGCCCGCGCACGCGGCAGTGGAGTCCCCCGTCCCCGGGTGCGGACGGCACGCACCGGTCGGGAGGAACACCATGACCACGTCCGCCCCGGACCCCCGGGACACCGGCCACCGCCCCCGGAGCCGTTCGCCGGCCCGGCGCCGGCCCGTGACGGTCTTCCTCGTCCTGGCCCTGGGCCTGGGCTGGGCGGCGCTGACGGTTCCCGCACTCACGGGCCTGCCAGGGGAGCCGTTCCTGCTGTTCCTGACCTACGTGGGCCTGCTGGGCTCTGCACTGCTGGTCACGCGCCTGGCGGACGGTCCGGGCGGGATCCGCCGGCTGCTGGGGCGGGCCTTCGCCTGGCGCTTCGGCGCAGGACGCTGGGCCGTGGTCCTGCTGGGCATGCCGGTGCTCACCCTGGCGCTGACCGCGGCCACCGGTACCCTGCGCAGTCCTGCGGCCGGCTGGGCGGGCGAGGCGGGGTGGTACCTGTTCAGCACCCTCGTCGTCGGGGCGCTGGTGGTCAACCTGTGGGAGGAGACCGCCTGGGGCGGGTTCCTCCAGACCCGGCTCACCGCCCGGCACGGGCTGCTGGTCGGCGCGCTGCTGACGAGCCTGCCCTTCGCCGCGATCCACCTGCCGCTGTACCTGGCCGGGGGCTGGAACGAGGAGGTCGCCAGGAACCTGGCCCTGCTCTTCCTGCTCGTGCCCGTCTACCGGTACCTGCTGGGCATGCACCTGCTGGACACGGGCGGCAGCGTGCTGGCCATCGGCATCCAGCACGCCTCCTGGAACGCCGCCGGGAGCCTTGGCGCGGTCGAGGGTGAGTGGCAGGTGCTGGTGGCGGTCGTGCTGCTCACGCTCCTGGTGGCGCTGGAGCGCCGCGTCCGAGGCCGGGGCACACGGCCCCTGGGCCGGGACGCCGAACGCCGGGCGGCCGCCGAGTGGACGGCACCGCGCAGCCGCGGCCCGGGAACCGCGGTCGACGGCCCGGGGTGACCGGACAGGGCCTCCGTCCTTGGCGCCGGCAACGACCGACGCGACATCCGGCGGAGGACCACGCGCACCGCCTCGTCGAAAATACGCCCTGAGTGACGTGGCCCACATAGAATCGAGGCGACCGAGGCAAGGGGCTGGCATGAGCATCGAGGACGAACGGCGTACCCGCGCTGCCGCCCGGGCACCGCACGAGCCGAAGCCGCGCCGCCGCACCCCGCACGACCGCGGTGCACGCGAGGCCAGCCTGGAGTGGGCCCTGGACGAGGTGCGCAAGGTCGGGGTCGAGGCGAGCGACCTGCTGCGCAGAGAGGGCCTGAAGCCGGCCAAGCTTGTGCACGTCCCCCGCGGCGCCAGGTCCTACCCCCTGGTCGGCCACGCGTTCTCCCGGGTCGCGTGCGGCTACGGGTGGCACGTCGTCCGCGGCCTGGTCGTCGGCACGGACGGCCGGCTGTGGACGCGCACGCCGCTGCACGACCCCACGCCGCAGAAGGACCTGGACGCGTGGCGCCTGGACGTGGAGCCTCCCGGCGGGCGGGGCGAGCTGCCCCACCCCGTGCAGTACGACGGGATCTCCCTGCACACCGTGCGCCGGATCTCGGAGCACGAGTACCTGAAGGTCGACCTCATCGAGCGACTCACGGACGGCTACGCGCGACTGCTCATCCTCCACCACCGCCGGAGGTCATGAGCGTCGGGAGCGGTTCCGCAGGAGGCCGAGGAGCACGACCAGGGCCAGGAGCAGGACCATGCCCGCGTAGCCCACCGCCGTGGGCACCAGGCCGATCCGGCCCGCCACGGCACCGGCCGCCACCGCCGGGATGCTGTGGGAGAGATAGCTGACCACGTAGATCGCCGAGAGCAGCCCCGCCCGCTCGTGCGGTGCCGCCTGGGGCAGGAGCGTGCGCAGCACCCCGAGGAAGCCGGCGCCGAAGCCGACGCCGGCCACCACCGTCGCGGCGAAGTACAGCCCCACGGATCCGACGACGAGCGCGGCGACCGTGGCGGCCATGCCCACCACCAGGACGCTCATGCCCACGGCCAGCACCCGCTCCGGCGCCGTCGCGCCGAACAGCAGGATCGCGATCCCGCCGGTGCCCGTCAGCGCCGCGACCACCAGTCCGGTGAGGACCACGGAGTCCGCCCCGGTCAGCGATCGAACCAGGTTGGGCCCCAGGGAGATGATCAGCCCGCCCAGGGACCAGCACGCGGCCGTGGCGGGCAGCACCCACACCGCCGAGCGGCGCACCTGCGGAGGGAAGGAGACCCGCGGACGCAGCGAGGCCAGCGCCCCAGGGGCGCGCTCCACGGTCTCGGGGCCGAACGCCGTGCCCACGAGCTGCAGCACCAGCAGTCCCAGCAGCACGAGGAAGATGAGGTCGATCATCTGCGAAGCGGCCGCGACGATGAGGCTCGAGGCCACCGCTCCCCCGGCCAGGCCGAGAACCGGTCCCGCTCCGGTGATCACGGTCCCCAGCCCCCGACGCTCCTCCGGTTCGAGTTCGATCACGTAGGCGCCCAGCGCCCCGGTCGCGGTGCCCGTCGCCACGCCCTGGACCAGCCGTGCCACCACCAGGGTCACCTCGCTGTCCGCCAGCACGAACACGGCCATCGCGGCGATCTCCAGGACCAGGGCGACCAGCAGCACCGGGCGCCGCCCGAGGTGGTCGGACAGCGCCCCCACCGTGAGCAGCGCGGCGAGCAGGGACACCACGTACGCGGCGAAGATGACGGTCAGCACGACCGGCGGGAAGCCCCACAGGTCCTGGTACAGCGGGTACAGCGGGCTGGGCGCGCTGGAAGCGGCCATGACCACCACCAGCACGGATGCCTGCACCCAGAAGGCCACCTTCGGGGGCAGCACAGGACGACGGCGGGGCGCGGCACCGGAGCGGAGGAACATGCAGGGCCTTTCGGGACGGACCAGGGAACGCGATGTCGTCGCGTCAACCTCACGGTAGCCCCGCCGGTGGATCCCCGGGGATTCACTCCGCCCCGGCGGGATGCCCTCGTCCGGCCCCGACTCCTCAGGAGGCCCGCCCCCGGCCGATCAGGGGTAGAGGCCTCGCGTGCGGTGGGCGTCGGCCACGCGCTCCACGGCGGTGACGGTCGCTGCCTCGCGCAGGGTGAGGCCCCGGGCCGAGGCGACGTCGAGCAGGTGGTGCCAGGCGGAGAGCATGCGGTGCTCGAGGCGGTGGTCGACCTCCTGGCGGGACCACCAGTAGGCCTGGTTGGACTGCACCCACTCGAAGTAGGAGACGACCACGCCCCCGGCGTTGGCCAGGATGTCCGGCACCACCAGCACCCCGGCCTCGGCGAGGACCCGGTCGGCCTCGGCGGTGGTGGGGCCGTTGGCGCCCTCGACGACGACCCGGGCCCGGACCTCGTGGGCGTTGGCGCCGGTGAGCACCCCTTCCACCGCCGCGGGCACCAGGAGGTCCACCTCGAGGGCCAGCAGCTGTTCGCCGGGGATCGTCTCGGCCCCCGGGAAGCCGACGACGGAGCCGATGACGGCCACGTGCTCCTGCAGGGCGCGGATGTCCAGGCCGTCAGCCCGGTGGACCGCTCCGTACTGGTCGGAGACGGACACGACCTTCACCCCGGCCTCGGTGAGGAACAGGGCGGCGTCGGCGCCCACCTTCCCGAAGCCCTGCACCGCCGCGGTGGCCCGCGCCGCGGTGATGCCGACGTGCTCAAGGGCGGCCAGCGCGATGTGCACCACCCCGGCCGAGGTCGCCGAGGCGCGCCCCAGGGACCCGCCGAGGCTCACCGGCTTGCCGGTGACCACCCCGGGCACGGTGTAGCCGGAGGAGACCGAGAAGGTGTCCATCATCCAGGCCATGGTTTGCTCGTCCGTGCCGATGTCCGGGGCGGGGATGTCCTTGTCCGGGCCGATGATCGGCAGGATCTCGGAGGTGTAGCGGCGGGTCAGCCGTTCGATCTCGGGACGGGAGTAGCGGCGGGGGTCCACGGTGATGCCGCCCTTGGCCCCGCCGTAGGGGACGTCGATCAGGGCGCACTTCCAGGTCATCCACATCGCCAGGGCACGGACCTCGTCGAGGTCGACCTGCGGGCTGTAGCGCACCCCGCCCTTGGCCGGGCCCCGGGAGACGTTGTGCTGGACCCGGTGGCCGGTCAGCACCTCCACCGAGCCGTCGTCACGGCGCAGCGGGATGCTCACGGTCATCTCCCGCCGCGGGCTCGCCAGCAGGGCCTGCAGACCGGGCTCGTAGTCCAGGGTGGCCACGGCGGAGGCCAGCTGCGCCTGGGCATCGACCAGTGGGCCCACGGTGTGGGAGGTGATACCGATCCCGGGCAGGGATGACACGTCGGTGGTCATGGCGGCAGGTTCTCCTGAAGGCAGTGAAGGGGAGGTCGCGGCACGAAAGACTCCGCCCTGCGGAGTGTGACGTGCACAACACCAGTGTGAGTCCTTGGAAGCGTCAACAACAGCGATGAATCCTGCGCATGAATCATCAGGATCGCTTATGGGACTCCGGCCGGCACCTGGCGACTCCCGGCCGCTCCGGACAGCCCCGCACTCCGGTGAGTCACGGCACGAGCGCCGGCGCCCCTCCTACCGATCGTCCCGTCGGCGCACGATCTCGGCGATCCAGGCGGGGGCGAACGGGGACGTGCAGTTCGGCGGCGTCGGATAGTCCTTGAGCACCTCCAGGCGCTCTCCGATCTCGACGGCACGGGCCCGGTGCTCCGCGTGCTCGATCCCGATCTGCGCCAGGCAGGTGTTCATCGCCCACTGCAGGCGCTTCGGGGCGGCCTTTATCTGCGCCTCGATGACGTCGAGCAGGCCGGCGAGGTCGAGACCCTCGGGCTTCTTCACCACGCGGTCGGCGGTCAGCGCCCACCCGGCGCTCGCGACGACGGGATCCGGATCGGCCAGCCACGCCACGCGCAGGTCCTCGGCGTGCAGGCTCTTCTTCACCACGTAGTTCACGAACCAGTCGTACACCTTGGGGGCGCGCGTCTCGCGCACCATGGCGTCCAGCTCGTCCCGCTCGAACGCCTTCGGGCGGCAGATCAGCAGCGTTAGCAGTCTCGCCGCGGTGTCGCCGGTCTCCCAGAGCGCGAGCGCGAGGTCCTGCTGCGTCTTCAGCCGCTTCGCAACCGCCCGCAGCTGGGTGAGGTTCACGCCGTGGTCGTCGCCGTGCCGCTCGAGAGCTTTCTTTTTGTGAATTCATGACCGGACCATAGGGCGCACCAAAAGTCATCCTTTCCACCCGGAGGGACAAAACCCCTCCCGTCGATAATCAAGGAATTGGTAAAGCTTTCCCGGTGAATTGCCGCGCCATGACCCAAGTGTCACCACCGGACCTCCCGCTGCAGAGCAAGATGGTGCTCACCCGCCGACACGACCTGCACGGAGCCCCAGGTCAAGAGCACTTTCGTCTTGACTTGAGCCTCCCCGAGGATCTTGGTCAGCGCCCCTCACCGAGCCACGTCGTCTGGCTACGAAGGTGGGATGCTGAGCCGGAAGAGAAACCGAGACACGCCCGTGATCAAAACGAGACTTTCCCGTTATTCTTCGGTTAGTGTTCTCTCCGTGCCGGTCGCCTCACCGATCGGTATCCCTGTGCACATCGCCGAATTCTGCCGGTGCCCGGGGCCCCCAGAAAACATCGCTCGGCAGAAGCGGGGGAACCATGAACGGTCCCTCCCCCGGGACCTAGGGGTTAAGTCGTCAGGGCCCCCATCCTGACGACCGGGTGTCTCCCACCCGCATCCGACAGCTCACCTCGCAGGCAAGAGGGAGGACAACACTCATGCCCATTTTCCAGTCCCGCACGCCCCGCCACCGCGCCCAGAGCTCGTTCCGCCTCGGACGCACCGCGATCCTGGCGGTCGCCGGCGGCGCCTTGGCGCTCAGCAGCGTGGCCCCGGCCCAGGCCGCCTCCGCCGCGGCCCCCCAGCAGCTCGTCAGCATCCAGTCCCAGTCCGACAAGGCCGCGACCATCGCCGCCGCGGCCAAGAACCAGCTGGGCGTGGGCCAGGACTGCACCGCCCTGGTCACCAAGTCCCTGCGCGCGGCCGGGATCAACCACCACGGGTGGCCGGCCTCCTACCTGAAGCTCGGCACCCAGGTCTCCGCCTCCCAGGCCCAGCCCGGTGACCTGGTCTACTACGCCAACGGCGGCATGGGCTTCGCCCACATCGCGGTGTACATCGGCGGCGGCAAGGCCGTCCACGGCGGCTGGAACGGCAACCAAACGGTCATCCAGACCGTCAACGTCGGCTCCGGCCCCGTCTACATCCGCGTGCGCTGACCCCACGCACGTGAGCAGGGAGTGCGGTTTCCGTCCCGACGGAAACCGCACACCCCAATCCCCTGAAGGGATATCCCAGGACATCGTGAGGGGCCGGTCCACGTCCACGAGGACCAGCTGCCCGAACAGGCCACGATGTCCACGGAGATCGACATCCTGCCCATCGACGACGACCCGCAGACGGTCCTCGATCTGTGCGACGAGCTTTCGGCGGTTGCCGGCCAGTGGTCGGACTTCGACCCAACGCACGGCCTCTGCCCTCGTCGATGATGAGCAAGCCGTCCGGGTTTTGGTTCACGAAGGCGCGGGGTCCTCCTGCGCGTTGACGCACGTCGCGGTACGGTTGACCTCGGCTTCGCTGCCTTCGTGCTCTCAGCTTCGCTGCGGATTCGTCCTCGGAGGTTTCGCCGATCGGCGGAACCTCTGAGCACCAATATGTCGAGGTGGAGGGGAAATGGACAACAGCCGCGAAGAAAAAATCGACCAGTGGATTCTTCAGGAGGGCATCAGGACTCATCGGCGCCGTCGAATCATCCCGTCTTCCACCAATCAGATCAGCCACACGCCTGTTGGTACCGGTCTGGACGCGATGGAAAAGGTGGCGTTCTATTTCGGGGACCGACCCGAACTGCCCATCGTCGAAATGGGACAGATCAAGGAGCACGAGGTCACCCTTTCCTTCGGCGAGGAGGTGCACCTGGACGAACCCTTCTATCCTGTCTCCGAGGAATACAAGGACCATTGGGCCATCGCCCACACCGATGCGCTCGCGCTGTCGACCGGCACCGTCTACGGGCAGCAGACCGCAGCACTGACCGCCATCGGAAACTCGGTGGCCGGGGCCAAAGTGCTGGTGAACACCAACCGCTGGGAAGTGCTCGGCTCTGTCGGTCTGGCCCGTTTTACCACCGCCATCATGGTTGGTCAGGTCATGGAGCAGGCCACTGAGCCGTGGGCCAGGAACCAGCACATCTGGCTGGTCGGCTACCGGGAGCTGGGCCCCAAGCTGGTCAGCTTCCTCACCCCGTACCACGATGAATCCCGTTTCCACCTCGTAGAATCAATGGAGCAGATCACCCCGGGGGAACTGCACGGGACATCAGCCACCATCTACGTCATGGGATCCGGCCCTGCCACCATCGAGGCCTACGACCGTATTCGATCCGAGAACGTGGGGCTGATGACCGACACTGTCGTCACCGAGCAGGCGATGTTCATTTCCGAGGACGAGGACGGCGGGGCAACCATCGTCAATGCCGGCCCGAACGGATTGAAGATCTGGCCCCATCTCGTTGCGGAAGGAGACGGTCTTTACGCGGCGATGGACATCACGTGGCACAAGCGCCGGCAGGAAGCCGAATCTGCGGCTGAAGCCGTCGAAAACCTCACGGTGCGGAACTTCCTTCCCGCAGGCGACGCCGACAAGCCGGCTGGGTCCACGAGCATCAGCGTGGAGGAACTCGAAGCCATGCTGGATCGGGAAAGCGTGATTCCCGAGCACGAGAGTAGCCTGGTGGAGAACGGGATGTCGGGGGCGCCCATCCCGGCGCCGGAGCCCGCAACTTCGGCCCCATCGGCTCAGGAGCAGGCCCCCAGGTTCACCCTCGCGCTGTTGGGCAGGCCGCAGATCTACAGTGCGGTCGGTGCCGTAGCCGGCGGTAAGCCCGCTGAAACGGTGGCCTATCTGCACCTCAATGGTTCAGCCGCAGATGCCATCACGACGAGCAGAGCACTCTGGCCGGATGAGGAAAGCGAGGGTCCCGCCGCACGCACGCGACGGACACGCACGGCAAAGAAGATCAAGGACACGTTGCCGGAGATCTTCCGCAATGAGGTCGAGTGGAGGATTGGCCGGCTTGACACCGATATCGAGTGGATCGTTGCCACCTTGACCGGGAGCAGTGATCCTCAGCGAATACTCGACGCCTGCGAGCTGGTGGACGCGCCCTTGCGGACATGTGCGCAATGGGCAGACCGACACCGGTCCCGCATAGCGGATGAGCTTCGCCAAATCTTATGGGACGTTGAGAACCAGGCGCTCGCATCCGACCAGGTCGAGATCGCCGAGGCATCGCGGCAGGCATCGCACAGGCTGCAGTGACAAAGGAACCCCCCGCAATGACAGAGAAAATCAACCCCCTCAAGAGAAGACTGCCCACAGCGGGTTCGTCCACCGTGGATGCGCGTCGTGGATCGAGGCAGGAGCGGCGGCCCCGGAGCACGACCGGCGACGGAACCGTCATCCAGTCCGGTGCCTCGGCCGCGGGGAAGTGGTTGGTCTACGGCCTCATCGTCCTCATGGGCCTGGGCTCACTGTGCGGTGTCCTGGCCTTCATCCGGCCCGCCCCCGCAGCCCAACCGGTTGCCGCTCCTGGCGTGAGCACCCAGCAACAGGAGGCCGGCGCCCTGGCGCAGGCTTACCTGTCAGCCTGGTTGACGGCCACCAGCGATGATCACGCCGCACTCGACGAGTTCAGCCCGGAAGCCGGGGCGGGGCTCCGGGGCCGAAGCCCCATCAGCTACCGCGATCTGACCGTGGCGAGCGTGGAGGATGCGCCGGGGGACATGACAACCGTGGTCGTCTCCGCCTCCATCGAGACCACCAAGGACGAGGACGGGGAAGAGGTGACCTCCTGGACGCCATACTGGTATCAGGTCGCCGTGCAGGCTGACGGGGACACGTTGGCTCCCGTCGGACTGCCGACGCCGGTCTCGATGCCCGCCATCGGGTCCTCCCCCGAGCTCGGATATCCCGGCCGCGTGGTGGACAGGGACTTGCAGGCCACAGTGGACGACTTCATGACGGCATACCTCACCGGACAGGGCGATGTGACCCGAGTCGTCTCCCCGGAATCGACCATCACTGCCATCACCCCCGCCTACTGGACCCGGGCCACGGTGAGAACCTTGACATCGACCGAGGAGATTGCGGATTCCGACCCGGCTGATGGTCGAACAGCCGAACTGCTGGTCAACGTCGATCTCACCCGGGATGAAACCACCAAGCCCGCCCAGTACGTGCTGGGCATGAACGTCCGGGACGGGCGCTGGGAAGTCCAGTCGCTCAACTCCGCCCCGGCACTGAGCAACTGAGCAACTGAGCAACCGACTGACACACCGAAGACGACCCCCGAGGAGCACCCCCGTGTTTACTTCCGCCGCCACCGTGCACGTGGTTCAGGCCACGGCCTCGATCCAGGCCACCGGTCTTTTCGACTGGGTCAACGACAAGACCGCTCAGACCCAGACAGCCATTCAGGGCATACTGATCGTGCTCGGGCTGCTCGTGGCCATCATCATCGCCTGGCGGGGCAAGAACGTCGGGTCCGTCATCATGGGTGTCGTCATCGGCGGTCTCATCGCCGCGCTGCCCGCCCTGATCATGTTCTTCGCCGGAGCGGCCCAGCAGGAGACCACCGCCACGGGGACCAGCGTTGCCACCGGTCAGGTGGTTGCCTGTGCTCCGGCCGCTGTCCTGGCCAGGGCATGAGAACTGAACGGGAAGCGACCTCATGAGCACCCATGATCACGTGCAGACCGGGAAGTTCTACACCGCGGCGCGCAAGTTCCAGCAACTCATCGGTGTGACCCCCACGGGTGAGGCGATTCCCGGGGGGCCCTACACCGTGACGCAGTTCGTCGTCGGGATCATGGTCCTGGTGACCGGATTCATCACCCGCCCGATCTGGAGCCAGGGGACGATCGCCGATGTTCTGTACATCGCCGCCGCAGCCATCGGCATCACCTACGGGGTCGGCAAGCTCCCTCGCTCACGCCGGTCGATCATCAATCTCATCAACTGCTGCATCACCCTGATGTCGCGGCCGCGGACAGGCAAGTACCGCGGCCGGGGAATTCCCACCTCCTACTCGAGAACCAAGGCAAGACCGGCGAACAAGATCCCGTCCGACGACACCACGGTCAAAGATGCGACACGGGACGACCGGAACGCGCCGACCGTCCGGCAGATGCCGATCAATTGCGGGTTGGATCGGCTGACGGCCGACATGACCACCGCGCGCTGAAGAATCGCAAGGAGCGCTCTCATGGCCGACACCATCCGCCAGCCCATCCGCTGGATGCGCGAAAACGTCTTCGTCACCCGCGACGGCGTGGCCTACGGGATCTGGCAGCTGGACGGGCAGGCCTACGGTCTCGGCACCATCGCGCAGAAAGAGTCCGTGCGCGCCAAGCACCAGGACCTCTTTCAGGCGCTGACCGGAGAGGTGATGCTGCTCGGGCTCGTCACCAGCAGCTCTCCCGACACCCTGATGGGCAAGATGCTCCAGGACGTCGAGCGCCCCTCTCAGCAGTGGTTGGAGGAGTGCAGCCTGACCTATCAGGACCTGTCCGAGAACCCGTCGGGTGAGCGGCTGTACTTCCTCATCACCCCGCTCTCCTACAAGACCCCGAACGAGCTGTGGAGCAACTTCCGCCGCTCCTTCGACCTGACCGTCTCGGAGATCGCCCGGCTTCCGATCAGACCGCCGGCGGAGCGGGCCTTCAATACCTGGAAGACCCGCATGTCCCTGATCGAGAAGAACATCCCGGCCACCTTCCACCCGCAGAGAGTCGGCATCACAGCGGTTCGGTGGATCACCGACCACCTGGTGAGCCGTGGTGCGGCCCTGAACCTGCCCTACGAGCACAAAGACGTGACGGAGGTCGGGGACTGGATCAACCCCTCCAGCTGCCTGCCGGACCCGCTTCTGGACGAGGGCGGGTTGAGCGACATGCCCGACGAGAAGCTGCCCCAGACCAAACTGTTCAAGCGGCGTTTCCTCAAGGTCGAGACCGGTGACACCGAGCCCTCCTACCAACAGTTCTCCATCATGGGGCTCACGCCCCAGGCAGGATTCGTCTTTCCCGGCGCCGAGTTCATCAACTTCGCCGCCTCGATCTCCCACGACATCGACTTCGCCCTGCGACTGGTCATCACTCCGGCCGAGAGGGTCAAGGCCAAGAACCGCAGGGCGGAGCACAATCTCAAGGACCAGTACCGGCAGCGCCAGTCGGGAAGCGACTCCATCGTCGGTGGGAGCGGGGACATCGACAAGTCGGCCCGGGCCCTCCAGGAGTACGTCGCCGATCTGAGCGCCACCGATCGTGAGGTCGAGGTCGCCGCGTCGATCATCTTTTCCTCCGCCGCCCCCGATGCGGACATCGCCATGGACGAGATGAAGGACCTGCGCGACCTCTACACCTCCGACGAATGGACCCTCGACGTTCCGCTGGGAGGTCAGGAGAAGCTGTTCTGGGACTTCTGGCCCGGCTCGACGATCTCCTCCGTCTCCAACGAATTCGCGCAGATCACCACGGGCCGCAACTTCTCCATGGGCGTGCCGTTGACCAACGACCTGCTGGGAATGCCGCACGGCTTCCGGTTCGCCACCAACGTGACCACCGGGCGGTTCTCTCCGCTGCTGCTCAATCTGGCCGGCCTGGCGGAGAACGACATCTCTGGCAGCATGGGGTTCCTCGGTGAGCTGGGGTCGGGCAAATCCGTGGCGATGAAAACGGTGGCCAGCCACAGCATCGACCGCAACGCCCAGATGATCGCGGTCGATCACTCCGACAACCAGGAGTGGGCGGCACTGGCCCGGTCGCTGACCCACGCCAACGTCATCGACTTCATGCGGCCCGACTGGTCACTGGACCCCCTGCGGATCTACGGCCACCCCACACTGCGGGTGCGCGAGACCCTGAACCTCCTTACCATGATGCTCGGTGTCTCGGTCAAGGACGACGAGGGGGTGGTGCTCAACGCCGAGCTGAAGAAGCTGCTGAACAAGGATCTCGAGATCGGATCGCTGAGTCAGCTCAGGCACCACCTCGGCTCCAGTGCCGTCGACCAGGCCGACCGCCACGTGGCTCGCCGAATCGCACGGCTGATGGACGTGTTCGCCGACATCGACTTCGGCGCGACCTTCTTCGACCCCGCACTGCCGCCGATGAACTTCTCCGCCCAGGCCACGGTCTTCTGCACGCACGGAATGGCGCTGCCGAACACGGACGAGCTGAACAACGCCCAGGCGCGCAAGGAGATGAGCATCGACAAGACGATGGGGCGGTCCTCCTACGCCTACCTCGCCAGCGTCGGGCGGAACATCATGTACGCCGACGACTCCCAGGAGACCCTGTTCGCCGTGGACGAGTGCCACCACATGACCGGTTCCCCCGAAGGCACCGCCACCATCAGCGAGGCGCTGAAGACCGGGCGCAAGCACAAGGGAGCCGTGGTGCTGGGCACGCACTCCGCCTCGGAACTGGGCCCGCCGCAGCTGCGCGGCCTGATCCCGCAACGAGGTGTCTTCCGCACCCGTGACACCGAGATGGCCAAGCAGAACCTCATGTGGCTGGACCCCAGCTATGCCATCGAGGAGTACGTGGACCTGGTGACGAGGGACCTGTCACCGATGGATTCTTCCGGCACGGTGCCCGTGCACCGCCGCGGTGAAGGCCTGTTCCGCGACCACCTCAACCGCATCGGCAAGATCAAGGTCCTGATACCCCAGGCTGAGAACCGCGCCAGGACGGTCCTGACCAGTCCCCCCAGAGCACGGATCGAGGCCCAGACGTGAAGACGATCTCGAGCACCCCCGCCGAGGACGCTCTGCTGCACCTGTGGGTGTGGCTGAGCATCCACCGCAGGACCCGGGCGGTGCTGGCCGTGGTGTTCACCTGCCTCGTCTGCCAGATGATCAACACCGCTCCGGCCCTTGCCGCTGAGGATGATTCGGCTCCGCAGACCTCCATCGACACCTACTGGCTGCCCCTGGCCGACGTCACCGACACCCACGGCGTGCCCGTGGGCAGGTACACGGAGCTGCCCCTCGACTACGGCCAGACCGTCTACGTCACCCGTCAGATCCGCGGCATCCTCATGCGCCTGGCCTGGATGATCTACACGCTGGTGGTCTACAGCATTCTCGCCCTGTGCGACTTCATCCTGTCGCTGGAGTGGGTGGACTGGATCCTCTCCCCGTTCGTCCTCCTGTCCAACACCGTGCAAGGACTGTTGACCCAGACCGGGATCGTGGGCCTGGGAATCTTCATCGCCGCCGTGGTGATCGCCTGGGGTCTCATCCGGGGCAAGATGGGCGCGGCCATCGCCGAGATCGCTCTCGTCGCCCTGTTCGCCGGGCTCGTCTCCACCCCCATCGCCAACCCCAGCGAGCACATCAAGTCGTGGATCAGCACGTCCGCCGAGTACGGCACCGAAGCCGGGACGGCCACCGTGGCGGGCACCGAGGAGGGGGCTCCGGCCTCCGCCAGCCCGGTCTCCGGTCCGATCATCGACCTCACGGTGCGCCACCCTGCCCTGGTGCTCTCGTTCGGCTCCACCCTCGAGGGCGACCAGTGCGCCCGGATCTGGGACGACCAGGCCACGTCCGACGCCGATACGGAGAAGCTGCGCAAGTCCGTGGTGGGCTGCAACGACGAGTTGAAGGCGGCCAACGAGACCGACAACTTCGTGGTGTTCGCATTCCTGTTGATCTTCTGGATATCGACCGGTGGGCTCATGGCCCTGATCGTCGTCTTCCTGGCCTTCCTGCTCAAGGATGTCGTGCTGGCCGGACTGGGGCTCATCAACACGGTGTTCCGGGCCCACCTGGCGGTGTTCCCGGGCGGCGGGCGCCAAGCATTCATCAATGCCGTGCTGCAGCTGCTCGTCAACGTGTTCATGGTCGGGGCCTACATCTTCTTGATCAGCCTCTACCTGTGGCTGGTCGGCAAGTTCACCGATTCCTTCGGTGGAACCGCGATGATGATCGGCAACCTGATCTTCGGTTTCGTCCTGATCGCCATGGCCCTCACGTTCTGGAACGTCAAGCGGCAGGGCAAGTCGGTCGCCGAGAAGATCGCCCGTGCGCTGGGCAGTTCTCCGCTCAACCACGCCGCTCCTCTCCAGCCCTCGGGGTTCTCCCGCAGTGCCACACAGCTTGCCAGCTCCGGCAAGAAGGCCGCAGCCAAGCAGATCCGCCGCCGGTATGTGGGCAAGGGACTCCAGACGGCAGCCGCCTCAGCAGCAGCTCCCGCCACCGCGGGGGCCAGCGTCGTCGCCGCGCGCGCGGCGGCTGCCGGGTGGTTCGTCGCCGGCAGCCTCTACAACGCCCACGCCAGTGCCGGCACCAGGCCCGGTTCCGCGGCGTCACCGCGCACCCACACGGCTCCGGTGCGTTCCGCCAGGGCACTTGAGGCCGGCCCCACCGGCCACGAGCAGAGCGTGCGCGATGAGAACGGGGCGATCCCGATAGGACACCTGGCTCCTCAGGACGCCTTCCCGAGCTCGCAGACCGCAGAGCAGGAGCACGACGTCGCCCAAGCGCGCTCGTTGCGCACCCCCGAGCGGGTGGAGCCCGCTGCCGGAGACCGGGTGCCCGTGACCGCTCGCGCGTTTCCTGCTGCCGAGTCCAGCGCCACGGCGGACACACTGTCCTCCGAGGCCGCTCGGCACCCGGCCACGGAGCCCACACGGAAGCGCTCGACGATGCCGGCCGGCCAGTACGGCTCAGTGCGCGTGAACCGCAACGGCACGACCAACAACGTGCTGAGCGGGCAACTCGTCAACTCTGTTCCCGAGGGGACCAGAGTCCTCCGCGTCTGGGACGTCGAAGAATCCACCCCGGCCCAGAACCGCCGCCGCCGTCAGGCCGCGACGCACCCGGCCACGTACCAGGCGCGGGCTCGCTCACGGGCCAACCGTGCAGCAGAAAGGGGTGACATCCGATGACGGCGAAGAGCACGGCATGGGCGGCGTTCCTGGTGGCAGCGGCACTGATCGTGGCCGTGCACTTCCTCAGAACTCCGCTCCCGGCTCCGGACGCCGCGGCGGAACAGCAGGAACAGCAGCAGTCGGAAACCGCCCAGAGCCCCCAGAGCAGCCTTGAGGGCTCCAGCAGCCCCACCTCGAGGTCCGAGGTGGACAGGGCCAACGGATTCGCCCAGCCCTCCCCGGACCACGCGCAGGCCCCGGAGACGGCAGGACCCCGGCAGTACGAGCGGCAGACCATCGCGCCCTCGTCCGTCCCGGAACCGGACGAGAACGACCCGGCCGCAGTGGCCGAGGCATTCCTGACGGTCTACAACACCCGCAGCGCTGAGACGGACAAGAGCTGGCAGGAGACTGTTCCGCAGTGGTTGACCCCGGACCTCGCCCAGCAGCTTCCCAGCGTCAGCAACGGGGCACTGGAGGGCAAGACCCCCACCGCAGTCCGTGCCGTCGCCATCAAGGGCAACGTCGAGGACTGGGGTTCTGACACTTCTCTACGCTGGGCCCACCATGCCGACGTCACCGTGGACACCCAGGACGACGGGACGTACGTGCTGGCCTTCCGCGTGCGATCGCAGCTCACCGACCAGGGCTGGCTGATCAACGCGGCCCCCCTCGACAACTGGCACCGAATCGACGAATAGCGCTCCATGACCAGCGAAGAATCCCGAGCACAGGACACTGGAAAACCGCTGTGGAAGCCCCTGGTCGCCGTCCTCGTCATCGGCTTCTTCTTCGTCGGAAGCCTCATCGTCGTGGTGACTTTTGTGGTCGGCTCCATCGGGTACAGCAACCATTCGCAGAGGTGCGAATCAGGATCAACGGTCAACCCGGCCATCGGTGCCGTCGACGACGGGCTCGACGTGCCCGAAGAGCTTCACGACGAGCAGCTCCGGAACGCCAGGATCATCGACAGGACGGCCGCAGCCCTCGGCTTGTCCGGTCAGGCATCGAAGATCGCCATCATCGCTGCGATGGGTGAATCCACCCTGCTCAACCTCGACTTCGGTGACGAAGGACAGGGGGTGACGAACCCCGACGGCACTGCGACCACGAGCAAGGGGCTTTTCCAGCAGCAGACGAGCCAGGGGTGGGGCACCGTCGAGCAGGTGACCGATCCCGAGTACGCGACCAAGAGCTTCCTGCTCGGCCCCCAGCACGACGGCGCTTCCCGCGGTCTTGTCACGGTCTCCGGGTGGGAGACCGGAGAGATCACCCATGTGATCCACCGGGTACAGCGAAACTCCAACGCGAATCACTACGCCGACAGCTACGGCCCGGCGGAGAGGATCATCCGGGAGGCCGGCATCGACGTCCACCGCTCGGCCGACGAGGAGGACCAAGAACAGTGGCGCAGCACGGAGGCCCGCTCCCCGGAGGATGCCGCGGCCGCCGGCAGCACCCAAGGATCTGTCGCCGACATCGACGGGTGTGCCTCCGACGGCGGTGGTCGAGCCGGGGTGCCCGGCACGTCAGCGCACGGCAGGAACACCTATCCGTGGGACGATTTCACTCCGGCGCCCGGGGTCTACAACGTGGACCCGGTCAGATTCTTCTACGGTGAATGCACCAGCTACGCCGCTTGGAAAGTGAACGAGCTGATGGGCGGCAGTCCCACCGACATCATTTTCGACAACGGCTATGGCGGTCACACAAAGGGCAACGGCGGGGAATGGAAATCAGCGTGGGAAGCAGCGGGCTGGACGGTCTCCAACGTTCCCCGGGTGGATTCAGTGGCGTGGTGGGGGCCCAACAGCGGTGCGGGAGTCGGCGCGGCCGGTCACGTCGGCTGGGTCGATGAAATCACGGAGGACGGCAAAGTGATCATCTCCGAGTACAACAATTCCTACTACGCGCCCCCGGGCCACCGGTACAGCCGCCGCTCCGTCGCCATCGACCCTGGTCAGGTCGGCGCCTACCTCTACGTGCCGGAGAGATAGCCAGGACTCAACCTCCAATGCCGCGAACACTGCTGCACCCTCCACCCGTCCCGGACCACCCGTGCTGGGTGTGCGCCTCGACATGCTGATCGCGCCCTCGGTACTGGGCCACCAGGGCTGACTGTCACCCAGGCGTGCGGCGAAGCGTTCGGTGCGACGGAGAGGAGCTGCCGGCGCTCGCCGCCTCCCTGCGGGATTTCAACCCCGAATCACCCTTCCCAAGCTGATATATGAGTCGTATGCTCAGTGCGGATCCCCGGAGGATCGATCGCCAACTCGACGAGGAGTGGAACAGCATGCGGGAACTCGCGCATCGGCTCGACCGGCTGGGCACCGAAACCGCCTTCAGTGTCGCCCAGGCTGCTGCCGCCTGGAAGGCACAGGGGAACCGCGTGTACCCCTTCCACCTCGGCGACATCAACATCCCGACGGCGCCGCACATCGTCGAGGCGATGAACCGGGCGATCGCCGACGGCTACACGGGCTACTGCCCCGGCCCCGGCATCCCGCAGCTGCGCGAGGCCCTCGCCGAGGACCTCGGCTCGCGTCGTGGCATCGATCTCACGCCCGACAACGTCGTCGTGATGACGGGTGGCAAGCCCGTCATCACGAAGTTCCTGCAGGCGGTCATGAACCCCGGCGAGGAGGTGCTCTACCCGAACCCCGGCTTCCCGATCTACGAGTCACAGATCGAGTACCTCGGCGGCACGGCCGTGCCGTACCGCTACCTCCCCACGCCGGAGGGCTTCGCGATCGACCTCGATCAAGTGCGCGCGTCGATCACCCCGAACACGGTCGCCATCATCTACAACGACCTGCAGAACCCCATCTCGGCCGAGTCGACGGCGGCGGAGCGCGAGGCCATCGCGCAGCTCGCCCAGGAGCACAACCTCTGGGTGCTCTCCGACGAGGCCTACTTCGAAACACGCTACGAGGGGGTCTCGAGCTCGATCGCGTCGCTCCCCGGCATGGCGGAGCGCACCGTCATCCTCTACACGTTCAGCAAGAAGTTCGCCATGACCGGTTCCCGCCTCGGCTGCGCCGTCGCGCCGGTCGAGCTCGCCAAGGTGCTCAGCACGCTCAACACCAACGACGAGTCCTGCACCACGCACTACGTGCAGTGGGCCGGCATCGAAGCACTCCGCGGTACGCAAGAACCCGTGCAGCAGATGCTCGACGTCCTGCGCGAGCGCCGGGACGCCGCCTGTGAGCTCGTGAACGCCACTCCTGGCATGCACGTGGCCGTACCGCAGTCGACCTTCTACCTGTTCCCCGACGTCACCGCTGCCATGGAGCGCATGGGTTACACGGCGGTCGGCGACTTCGCCACGGCGGCGCTGCACGAGACCGGCGTCTCCTTCTGCACCCGGGAGCACTTCGGCCGGCGCCAGCCCGGCGAGGAGCAGCAGTACATCCGGCTCGCCTACTCGGGCATCGACGTCCCCGACATCCGCGACGGCCTCGGCCGCCTGTGCCAGTGGATCGAGTCGGCATGAGCCGGGTCGTCGTCACAGGACGCGTGCCCGACGCCGCGATCGAGAAGCTCCGCGCCCAGCACGAGGTCGATGCCTGGCCGGGTCCGGAGTCGATCAGCCGCGAGGAGCTCCTGCGCCGAGTGTCCGGCGCCGATGCCGTCGTGAGCCTGCTCACCGAACGCATCGACGCCGAGCTGCTCGACGCCGCCGGGCCGCAGCTCAAAGTGGTCGCGAACGTCGCCGTCGGCTACGACAACATCGACGTGCCGGCCTGCACCGACCGGGACGTCGTGGCCACCAACACACCCGGTGTGCTCACGGAGGCGACTGCCGACATCGCGCTCGGCCTCATCCTCATGGCGACCCGCCGGCTCGGCGAGGCGGAACGGCTCATCCGCTCCGGCCAGGCCTGGAAGTGGGGCATGTTCTTCCTGCTCGGCAGCAGCCTGCAGGGCAAGACCCTCGGCGTCGTCGGCATGGGCGGCATCGGTCAGGCGACCGCGCGCCGGGCCAAGGCCTTCGGCATGGAGGTCGTCTACCAGTCGCGCAGCGAGATCGATCCCGGGATCGCCGCCGAGCTGGGTGCCCGGCGGGTCGATCTCGACGAGCTGCTGACCGTCTCCGACGTCGTGTCGCTGCACTGCCCCTACGGGTCCGCCACACATCACCTGATCGGCACCGAGCAGCTGGCGGCGATGAAGGACTCGGCGTACCTCGTCAACACCGCGCGCGGACCGATCGTCGACGAAGCGGCGCTCGCGTCCGCGCTGCGCGAGGGCCGGATCGCGGGTGCCGGACTGGACGTCTTCGAGCACGAGCCCCAGGTGCATCCCGAGCTGCTGGAGCTCGACAATGTGGTCCTGGTGCCGCATCTGGGCTCCGCCACCGTGGAGACGCGCACCGCGATGGCGGTGCTCGCCGCCGACAACGTGCTCGCCGTGCTGGCCGGGGAACGTCCGCCCGCACCGATCGGTTAGCTGCAGGACGGCCGACTCCACCTCGAGCGGCGCAGGATTCCGGCGCCACATCCCCCGCAAGGACGGCCGCGGCGGTGACGCGGGCGACCGTGCCTCACGAGGTGCCGCGAAGCCAGTCCTCGAACCGGGTCGGGGCGGTCGTGAAGTCGCCCCGGGGCAGGAGGCCTCCGTTGCCGAGGGGTGTGAAGGACACCGGCACCCGGAGGACCTTCCGGCTTCCTCCTCGGTGCTGGTCGATCGCGCGGGCCAGCTCTGCCATGTCGCGGACCTCGGGCCCGGCGATGACGGCGTCGTCGGATGTCGCGGCGCCGCCGGGGGCCAGGGCGCGGTCGGCGACGAACGCGGCGGCCTCGTCGGCGGCCAGCGGCCGGGAGCGCATCCCCGGCACCACGGAGAGCGGGCCGATGCGGATCTGCGACAGCAGGGTCTCGGCCAGTTCGTACCACTGCGCCGAGGCCACGAACGTGACCGGGACCGGTCCGGCACGGTAGGTCTGCTCCTGAGCGGCCTTGCCCGCGTAGTAGCCCAGCCACCGGTGCACCTCCGGTTCTCGGGCGTTGAGGATCGTGACGCACACGATCCGGGACACCCCGTTCCGCTGGGCCGCCGCCAGCACATTGCGTGCGGTGGTGGCGAAGAAGTCGACGGCGCGCTTGCGGGACGGCGTCGGCAGATGGAGGCAGTCCACCACGGTGGAGACCCCGTCGAACGCGGCGTCCAGGCCCTCACCGGAGTAGACGTCGATGCCCTGCCCTCGCGAGACCTCCACGACGTCGACGCCTCTCTCGCGCAGGTGCGCCACCACCCGTCCGCCCAACTGCCCGGTCGCGCCCAGGACCGCCACCTTCCGGCGATCGCTCTCACCCGTGCTCTCCACCGTTCACCCACCTTTTCCCGTCCGCCCGCACTTCGGTGCTGATGGCGTCGATTCTCCCCGCCTGCCTGTTCTGCCGCGAGTGTTCCCTTTCCCGCTGGCATCGACGTCCTGCCACCTGGCAAGGAGCATGAACCCATGGTCAGCGATGGGGCCGTCATCGTGTTCGACGAGACCTCCCCCTTGGGGCTCGGGGTGGCCTGCGAGGCCGGGGAAATCGACCGCTCCGCCGCGTCAGAAGGCGATCGAGAACCCCGGGAGCGACGCTTCCACCTGCGTGTACGCGACACCGTCGACGCGCAGTCCCTCAGCGTTGAGAAGCGTGATCTGGCCTCCCTTGTTCGACAGGACAACGGGCGCCTCCAGGGTGATCCGGAGGGTGTCGCCCGCGGCGACCGAACCGGACAGCGCCATGGCGTTCTTGTCGCGATCCAGCAGCCGCCAACCGGCCAGGTCCACGGTCCTGTCCGTGACGTTGAGCAGGGTCACCGTCTCGATCTCGGGGGAGCCGACGGGGTTCGCCAGGGCGGCGACGATGCGCACGGCACCGTCCGGCGCCTCCGGCGTCGGGAGACCACCGGCCTCGAACGGTCGCAGTGTGATGCCCGCGTCCGAGGGCGGACCGCTGACCTCCGGGCCGATCCGGTGCCCCGTCACGTCGTCCGTGTGCCACGACTGGGACTGGAACTTGAGGAACACGCCCACCCACTGGGCCTGTTCGGGGAAGTGCAGGAGCAGGGCACCGTCCTGATAGACGCCGTCGTCGTCGACGAACCGGCCGACGTTCCCCTGGTTCATGTGGATGTCGTGGACCCCGTTGCCCGGCAGGAACCCGAAGATCTTGTCCTTCTTGCCCCGTTCCGGTCCCCAGCGCTCGCCGAATGCGTACACGATCGCCGACTCGTCGCCCATCGCACGCTGGATGTAGTGGTCGATCTTCTCGTTCAGGTCGTTGTCGGGGCCGGGGATGTCGAACGGCAGCGGCACCATCTGGCGCGGGTCGAACAGATTGGACCGGATGTAGTCCAGGGCAGGACCGCCCGGCTTCGAGGCGAGGTCGTGCCAGCCCAGCTCCAGGGCTTCCAGCTGCGGCAGGACAGGGTGCGTGAACCGCGGGTCGACGAGGTACTCGACCTCCGAGGGGCTCAGCGCTGACCGGACGTTGACCGCGATGCGGTAGTCGGTGTCGTCGTCGACGACATGGATCTGGTAGTGGGGATTGCGCCCACTGCCCAGTGCGCGATTGATGGCACTTCCTTTGAGGACTCCGTAGTTCTTCAAGGGCATTTCGGGCTCCACCTCTGTGCGGGCTCACGACAGGTAGGAGCCATTCTGAAGGAGACGAACGGCCACCTCAATCACCGCACCGACAATCGGCGTCGATCAGCCCGGTGCGGCACTCCTCGAAGTGGTGCCACCCCATTTCCTGCGGAGACCTCGGCTCGGCAGCAGATCGAGGATCCCTGGGTATCAGGGGGTCCAGCCGAGGACCGCTTCCCCGAATGTCATGACGCCGAACCACGTCACGACGGCCACGACGGGGACCAGCAGCACCAGGTAGGACCGGCGCTCCACCAGCCGCACCCCGACGTACGTGAGGAGCAGCCACCACACGCCCAGGAGCACGATGGCCCACAGCGGAGCCATCAGACCGCTGGCCATGTAGAAGTACCCGGCCACCAGCTGGGCCAGGGCCGCGATCACCACGGCCACCACGAACAACGGCGTCGTCGTCCTCATGCACACACTGTGCGCTCCAGTGCCAGGCACCGGCAAGGGGCTTCACATTCCCCGCCAGGCCGCCGGCACCTGACGAGGTGGGGACCGGAGTCCGAGGACGGCCCACGGTAGCAACGCACGCAGGCTGAAGGGGCTACACGGGCCCGCGCTGCTACGCGCCGGGCGGGGAGTTCTTCAAGCCCTGCTGAGCGCGAAGGTGGAGGCAGGTTCCTTCATCGCCGGCACCGCTCAGGTGCATGACCCTGCGTTCTCTGCTCAGTGCGCAACCCGCGACGTCAGCAGCACCGGCACGTATCACCCCAGCGGTCATAGGCGGCGCGCGCCAAATGCCACTGGACATTGCGGTCCCGGTCCCGGGCGACCAGCGCCACGTAGGTGGTGGCGGCGACGGCGGCCAGTAGTGCCCAACCAGCGGTCGACCGCCGGGACTCGGGCGGGGCCTTGATGCCCAGCACCATGCCGAGCAGGACGGC
This sequence comes from Kocuria himachalensis, assembly GCF_054784195.1. Classification (NCBI taxonomy): domain Bacteria; kingdom Bacillati; phylum Actinomycetota; class Actinomycetes; order Micrococcales; family Micrococcaceae; genus Kocuria; species Kocuria himachalensis. The sequence goes on along the minus strand of NZ_BAAGPL010000007.1, from coordinate 18,176 downwards.
CAGCACATGGAGGGGGCGGGCTTCGGGAATGATTTCCACGGGAGTGCTCCTGACGTGGGGAAATGGTCGGTGGAATCAGCATCGTCCCACGTCAGAAGCCTGTTTTCGGGCCACAGGGACCCCTCGGGCGCCCCCTCTTGCGCGGACAGGCTGGGCGGCGGCAGCATCCCCCGACGTTCCGGCGCCAGACCAGCAGGCGGTGCTCTGAGGGGCGGTGCGGAGTCCGCGTACACCGGCCCGGCAGCCCTCGTCCGGCGGGGAGGGCCACCGGATCGGTGCGCCCAGACCACTGGAGCCGGAGGGACGGCCCGGTTTCGCCGACCGAGACCCGTTGGTGGTTGCCGGTCGGAGGAGCCGGGGAGGATCATAGGACCCAGCACGGCTCCACCCCGTTGCACCTCGATGTCGAGGGTACTGACATGGCCATCCACGCGCTCCCGTCCTGCCGGGACACCCGGCCGATCTCCACCGTCCCCGGCGCGGAACCCGGGCCCGGGGGGTGGATCCGGTGAATGAGGCCTTCCACCTCGAACTGGCGGCCGACGACCCGGAGGCCGTGATGCTGTTGTTCGACACCATCGGGGCGCGCTTCTCCTTCCAGCCCTCCGAGCGTGGCCTGTCCTACCGGGAAGAGAGGGCCGGGGACGAGGAGGTGTCCCTGGCACGGGTGGAAGTGGAAGGGTCCTACTCCTCGTGGGGGGACACCCAGATGTTCAGCGTCATCCAGCGCACCGCAGGCCAGTGCGACTGGTCCACCCGCACCGAGTCCGGGACCGGCCTCGGCGCCCCGGTGCTGATCACCCCGTCCAGCCCGACCCTGTTCGTGGTGGACTCCCTGCGGGCCAGCAACGTCTACCTCACCACGGACCTGGTGCAGGACATTGCCGAGACCATCTACGGGACCGAGAACACCCCGGTGGCGTTCGCCTCCGCCCACCCGCTCACCCCCCGGCTGGGCCAGTACTGGTCCTCCCTGACCCTCCTGGCTCAGGAACTCGTGGACTCCGGGGCCTTCTTCGACGCTCCCCTGGTCCGCGCCGGCCTCACCCGGCACCTGGCCGTGGCTCTGCTCGAGTGCTTCCCCTTGGTCGGGGACCAGGAGCTGCGCGCGCTGTCCATGGCCGCCCAGACGCGCCGCTACCGCATCGCCAAACAGTTCATCGACGACCACGCCCACCAGCCGATCACCGTCGACGACGCCGCCCGGGCGGCGAACACCCCCACTCCCACCTTGACCCAGGCCTTCCGCGCCAACCACCCGCACCGGCTCAGCCCCACCGAGTACCTGGCCCAGGCACGGCTGGCCGGAGCCCACGCCGAGCTCCTGAACGCCGATCCCACCACGGGGGAGACCGTCGCCGGAATCGCCGCCCGGTGGGGCTTCGGCCACACCGGGCGCTTCACGTCCCACTACCGCGCCACCTACGGTGTGCCACCCAGCACCACCCTGTACCGCTGACGCCGGGCAGGTGCCGCACCGGCCGGTTGCTCGACCACGCCGGGGTGTCCCCACCGGCCGCGCAGCGCGCCGTCGAGCAGCTCCTGACGGCCGGCGCCGTCGTCGTCCAGGAGCCGAGAAGAAGCCGAACGGTGATGGTGCAGGGCCTGGCCCGGTGTGCGCACAAGCTCCGCGCCGCCGTGTCGGACGGGCCGAGGACGCTGGTGCCTGAGACGATCGTCTCCCAGCGAGTCCGAGGAGCCCACCGTGGAGAAGACAGGTCAGCCGGTCGAGGAGTACCTTGCCGGCGTCACGCCGAAGAGGCGGCGGGAGGGCGCCGAGCGGCTCGTTCCGTGGTTCGCACGGATCACCGGGCAGCCGGCAGAGATGTGGGGCACCATCGTGGGCTTCGGCCAGTACCACTACCAGTACGCGAGCGGGCACGAGGGCGACGCCCCCGCGGCCGGCTTCGCCGCCCGGAAAGCTGCGACGACGATCTACGTGTACGACGGCGTCGACGCCCACCAGGAGAACCTGGCGCGCCTGGGCCCCCACACCACCGGGGTGGGCTGCATCTACATCAAGGACCTCGACGCGGTGGACCTGACCGTACTCGAGGAGATCGTGGCCGCGTCCTACGCCAAGCTCGGCGACGGCCCGTGGACCGCTCGCGCCCGCGACGGCGCCCCGGACTGAACGGGCGCCGCCGCTGACACGGAGGCGACATGAGTCACGGGCCGGCGACGATCCGGCCGATTCCCTTGGGTCGGTCCTTGCCGGGGCCTACGGTCAGCACCACCGTGATCGAGAATCCCGGGCACCCAGGAGGACACCATGATCCCCGCAGAGCTGACCCAGGCCATGGAGGCTGACCACCAGGCACTCAATGCCCTGGTGCGCGGCGATCCGGAACCGAAGCTCGAGATGTTCTCCCGGGCCGAGGACGTCACCCTGGCCAATCCGCTGGGTCCACCGGTGCGCGGCTTCGACCACGTCGTCGCGGCCACACGACGGGCCGTGGCTCAGCTGCGGGAGGGCGAGACCGTGCGTTTCGAGCGCATCTCCCAGGTCGTCACCGCGGACCTCGCCTATGTCGTGGAGATCGAACGCTCCCGGGCCAAGCTCGGCGGAACCGAGGAGCTGATCCCCTTCGCACTGCGGGCCACCACCGTCTTCCGCCGCGAGGAGGACGGCGTGTGGCGGATCTGCCACCGCCACGCCGACCCCATCACCACGCCCCGACCCATCGAGTCCCTCGCCGAGCAGGACTGAACCGGGGACGGACGGGACCTCGACGGGACGCCCAGGAGGACGCCCCTCAGGACATGAAAGGACGAGACGATGCCGCTCTACCTGTCGAAATTCAGCTACACGCCGGAGACCTGGGCCCGGCTGATCACCCACCCGGAGGACCGCCGCAAAGCCGCCCAGGACTACATCGAATCGGTCGGCGGTAAGCTGCACGGCTTCTGGTACGCCTTCGGCGAGCACGACGGCTACAACCTCTGGGAGGCACCCGACAACGTGTCCATGGCCGCGGTGGCCCTGGCCATCAGCGGGGGCGGCGCCCTGAGCTCCTTGGAGACCACGGTGCTCATGAGCGTCGAGGACACGCTGGAGGCCCTGCACCAGGCCGAGCAGATCAGGTACCGGCCTCCCGGGACCTGACCGGATCGGCGGCACCGGGCTCGCCGGTGGGATCGTCCTGCTTCAGCTCCGCGACCTCGGACTTGAAGATGCGCAGGGACTGGCCGAGGCTGCGGGCCATGCCCGGCAGTCTCGGGGCGCCGAAGAGCAGCAGCACCACGAGCAGGATGAGCAACAACGACATCGGGCTGTCGACGAGTCTGGCCATCGGGAACTCCTTTCCGGTTCAGGTGGTCGGCCGTCTCAGCTGGCCGGGGGTGCCGGCGGGGTGCCGCCCTCGCCTCCAGGGGGCGCTCCGGCCATGCCGCCGCCGGTGGGCGTGGTGGTCGTGTCCACACCGGCGGTCAGGGTGACGGTGTAGCCCCGGGAGACACTGCCGGTGACGGCACCCAGCTGGCTCGCCCCGCCGTCGTCGCCGAAGACGTTGTCGGTGCCCAGGGTGAGCTGGGCGAGGTTGGCCACAGAGGCTTCGTAGCCGGTGGTCGTGTAGACGGCGTCGCAGGCGTTCTTGGGCAGGGCGACCTGCGAGGTGGCGATCGCCGTGGTGGAGTCGGTGATGGACGCCTGGTCCGGGTAGACCTCGAAGTGGATGTGCGGCCAGCGCCCGGTGTAGCAGGCCGGGAAGATGCTGGTGAAGCGCACCTTCCCGTCGTCGTCGGCGATCTGCACCCCGCGCAGGTAGTTCTGGTCGGTGACGCCCTCCGAGTACATGGAGTAGCGGCCTTCGCGGTCGCAGTGCCAGACGTAGACGGCCACCCCCGCGAACGGCACCCCGCCGCCGGCGAGATCGGCGATGGTCAGCTCCAGCGTCATGGGCACGCCCTCGGCGGTCCCGCCGGAGTCCCCGAAGCTGGGGCGGAGGTCGCTGCGCACGATCCCGCTCTGCTCGAGCACGTCGGGACCGTTGGAGCCGTCCCCGGGGTAGGGGCCGGCGGTCTCGTCCGGGATCTCGTCGACCGCCAGGGCCGTGGCCGAGGGCGACGGTGACGTGGAGGCCGACGACGACGCGCTCGTGCCGGCACCGCCCGCCCCCGTTCCGCAGGCCGCGAGTCCGAAGGCCGAGGCGCCGAGGCCGAAGACCGTCAGCACCTTCCGCCGGTTCATCAGGGTGCCGATGTCGAAGCCCAGCCCCTGGTCGACCACCTCCTCCTCGGGCCGCGGCAGCCGGCGGCCCTCGTAGCTGTGCGCCGTCTCGTGCGGGGTGTTGCGGTCCATGGATCCTCCATCGGTGCGGTGGTTGTCGGCCCCACGCTAGGAACGGGTGCTGTGTCCCGGCTGAGCCGGATCTGGCACGCGCTTGTGCCAATTCATGGGGTCGACTCGTGCCTGTGGAGCGCAGCCCCCGGGTCGGTCGGGGGCGACGACACGCAACCGCCCCGAGCAACGATCCGGTCTCGCCCCGAGGGCTCAGCAGGGCGAGGTCCTACCGTGGAAGCACCCGGCCCGTCGGGCACCCGAGGTGCCCGGGGCCCGCGCTACTCGGACACCGCACGGAGGACCACCATGCAGACCCTGGGCCGCGCCGAGGACTCCATCCACGTCGAGGCACCGCCTCAGGTGGTCTACGACCTCGTCGCCGACGTCACCCGCACCCCCGAGTACAGTCCCGAGGTCGACGAGGTCGTCTGGCTCGACGACGGCGGGCCCCGCGTCGGAGCGCGCTTCCGGGCCCGCAACCGGGTGCCGGCTGACTCCAGGTTCTCGTGGCACAACAGGCCGCTCGTCATGGCCGCCGAGCCCGGGCGGGAGTTCGCGTTCGCCCGCACCGAGGCCTTCGCCGGGACCATCGTGTGGCGCTACCGGTTCGAGCCCGAGGGCAGCGGCACCCGGGTGACGGAGTCCTACGAGGTCGCCCGCCCGGTCGGGCGCATCGGCTGGTTCATCATCGGCACCCTGGGCCGGGACCCGGAGCGGATGACCACGATGCGCGAGGGGCTGCACGAGAGCCTGCAGCGGCTCAAGCGCGTCGCCGAGGCCGACGCCGCGTCGTCGCCCCCCGCACCCTGACGGAGCCGTGGAACCGGCACTCAGGAGGACGGAGGCGCATCCTGGCGCGCTGCCTCTGGGCGCCGGGTGAGCAGCTCGCGCAGTCCGATGATCTCCGCGCGCAGATCCGCGACGTCGGCGGCGGTGGCCGCCCGGGTCCTGCAGACCCCTCACACCAAGGAACCCGGCGGAAGCGGGTGGGACGAGCCCGCGTCGTCGCCGGCACCCTCGGCGCCACGGCGCCGGTCACCTACGGACAGCCGCTGCTTCCCGGTGGCTTCCGCGACGGCGTCAGCGGCGCGGATGAAGCCGAGGTGGCTGAACGCCTGGGGGAAGTTCCCGGCCAGCCGGCCGCTCGCCGGGTCGTACTCCTCGCTGTAGAGGCCCAGGTCGGTGGCGCAGCCGGTCAGCTGCTCCAGGAGCGCCCCGGCGTCCTCGACCCGGCCGCTGCGCGCGTACTGCTTCACCAGCCAGAAGGAGCAGATCAGGAACGGGTACTCGGCACCCGGCAGGCCGTCGAGGCCGGTGGCGGTGCGGTAGCGGTGCAACAAGCCCGAGGCGTCCAGCAGGTCCTGCTCGATCCGGGCCACGGTGCCCAGCATCCGCGGGTCGTCGTAGGCGATGAAACCGGTGTGCGGCAGCTGCAGCAGAGACGCGTCGACCTCGGAGGTGGAGTACGTCTGGGTGAAGGAGTTCAGCTCCTCGTCGAACCCGTGCTCCAGGACCTCCTTCCGCAACCGGTCCCGAAGGCCCTTCCAGCGCTCCGCCGGGCCGTCCAGACCGTGGTCCTCGACGGCGCGCACGCCCTGGTCGAAGGCCGCCCACATCATGACCCGCCCGTGGACGAAAGAGGTCGGCTCCCCGCGCATCTCCCAGATGCCGTGGCCCCGCCGGTCGAAGTTGTCCTCGCAGAACCGCAGCAGGTTCTTCTGCAGCCCCCAGGAGTACTCGTCCTCGGCCACCCCGGCGTCGCGCAGGGCGGCCAGGGCGAGCATGACCTCCCCGACGACATCGGCCTGGTACTGCTCCGCGGCACCGTTGCCGATCCGCACCGGGGCCGAGCCCTCGTAGCCGGCGAGGTGGCTCAGTTCGGTCTCGGGCAGCTGCCGCTCTCCCGCGATCCCGTACATGATCTGCAGGTCCTCCGGGTCCCCGGCCACGGCCCGCAGCAACCAGTTGCGCCAGTGCAGCGCGCCGTCGGTGAAGTCGTGGGCGATGAGGGTCTCGATGGTCAGGGCCGCATCACGCAGCCAGGTGTAGCGATAGTCCCAGTTGCGCACGCCGCCGAACTCCTCGGGCAGGGAGGTGGTGGGCGCGGCCACGATCCCGCCGGTGGCCTGGTGCGTCAGGGCTCGCAGCACCATCAGGGAGCGCAGCACCAGCTCGTCGTGACGGTCGCCGACCGCCACCCGCCGGGACCAGTCCTGCCAGTAGGCCACCGTCCGCTCCAGGGCCTGCTGGGGGTCCACCGGGGTGGGCGGGTACCGGTGGGACCTGTGCCAGGTGAGCACCCAGTTCAGGGACTGACCGGCTGTCAGGTGGAAGACCCCGGTGAGCCGGTCGGAGACTGCGCCCTGGTAGTCGTCGGGGTGGCCTTGCCGGGAGGCCTGGTGGCGGTGCTCCATGCCCGCCTGGGGCTCGACCTGCTGGGCTTCGTGGGGGTGCAGCAGGGGCCCGGCCAGCAGCAGGGCGTTGGGCCCGGCGACCGACAGCAGCCCGTCCCGGGCGGTCCCGCGCAGGTCCACCCGCCGGGTCCAGGGCTTGGAGCGGTTGTAGTCGAAGCGGATCCGCAGGTCGTGCTCGACGGCCACCGCGCCCCGGGTGCACGTCACCTGGCGCACCAGATCCGCCTGTCCGTCACTGGGCGGCATGAAATCGGTGACCACAGCGGTGCCGGTCGAGGTGCTCCAGGTGGTCTCGAGCACGAAGGTGCGCGGCAGGTACCGGCGGGAGACCACCGTCCCGTCCACGGCGAACAGCCGCCAACGGCCGTCCTCCGGGTCCCCGAGCAGAGCCGCGAAGACGGACGGGGAGTCGAAACGCGGAAAGCACAGCCAGTCGATGCTGCCGTCGCGGGACACCAGGGGGCCGGTGCGCAGATCGGAGAGCAGCGCGTAGTCCTCCAGCGGAGTGGAGAGGCCCCCGGTCCGGTCGTCGCTCATGCGCCCATTCAATCAGCGGCCACCGCCCACGCCCAGGGCCGGCGGGGGTAGCGTGCTGTCATGGACAACACCGGTACGGAGAACATCGGGAGCCTGGTCGTTCTCGGCGCCACCGGGGACCTCACCTCCCGGCTGCTGCTGCCCGGTCTGGGCCGGTTGCTCACCGAGCAGCCCGAGCGCCGGATCAGCCTGATCGGCGCCGACCTCGCCCCGCGCGACAGCCGGCAGTGGGCCGAGACCGTCCGAACGGCCTTCGACAGCGTCGAGGCCACCGGGCCCGCTGTGGAGCACGTCCTGGGCCACGCTGATTATCTGGTCACCGATGTCTCGTCGGCCGAGGACCTTCAGCAGGTGCTGGCCTCAGCCGAGGGCATCCCGGCCTTGTACTTCGCCCTGCCCCCGGCGGTGACGGCCAAGGCCATCGAGGCCCTGCACCAGGTGGCCCTGCCGGAAGGCACCGTGCTGGCCCTGGAAAAGCCCTTCGGTGTGGACCGTGCCAGTGCCGCTGCGCTCAACCGGCAACTGACCTCCTTGGTGGATGAGGACCAGGTCTTCAGGGTGGATCACTTCCTGGGCAAGTCCACGGTGCTCAACGTCCTGGGGCTGCGCTTCGCCAACTACTTGTTCGAACCGCTGTTCAACCGCGACCACGTCGCGAAGGTCGAGATCGTCTACGACGAGGTCCTGGGGCTGGAGAACCGGGCCGGCTACTACGACCGGGCCGGGGCGATGGTCGACATGATCCAGTCCCACCTGCTGCAGGTCATGGCCCTGGTCACCATGGACGCCCCACAGTCGGTGCACGCCACCGATCTGCGCGCGGCCAAGACCGAGGCGTTGCGCGCCGTGCGTCCCTTCGCCGGGGACCCGGTGGCGGCCGGCCGGCGCGCCCGCTACACCGCCGGCACCGTCGGGGACCGCCGTCTTCCCTCCTACGTCGACGAGCACGGGGTGGATACGCAGCGGGGCACCGAGACCCTGGCCGAGCTCACCCTGGAGTCGACCACCTGGCGGTGGTCGGGAGTGCCGTTCACCCTGCGCTCCGGCAAGGCCCTGAGGGCGGCCCGGCGGGAGATCGCCATCACCTTCCGCGAGGTCCCGCACCTGCCCGTGGGCCTGGACGGGCACCTCGAGCCGACGGTGCTGCGCATCTGCTTGGGTCCCGACGCCATGGTGCTGGAGCTCAACGTCAACGGCCCCGGCGACCCCTTCGTCCTGGATCGCGGACGGCTCACCGCCGACTTCGGCGCCGGTAGGTTGAACCCCTACGGAGAGGTCCTGCACGGGATCCTGGACCGGGACCCCTCACTGTCCCTCTCCGGCGAGGCCGCCGAGCACGCCTGGGGCATCATCGACCAGATCCGCGCCGCCTGGCAGACCGGAGAGGTTCCCTTGGAGGAGTACCCGGCAGGATCCACCGGCCCCGCTCGCTGGGCCTCCGCCGGAACGACCCCTCAGCCCTGAGGGGCGCTCAGGTTCTTGAGGTGTTCGGCCTTGAGCTTGCGGTAGTGGGGCATGAGGTCGGCCGGGGTGTAGGTGGCGGTGGCGGTCACCGGTGTCCCGGGGTGGCCGTGCTCGGCGAGAATCCGGAGCAGCGCGGCCTCGTGCTGGGCGAGGACCGTCTGGTTGAAGTAGCCGTGGTGCAGCAGGGCAGCGATCCCACCGGCATAGGCCCAGGTCGGGGAACCTTCGTCCATCGGCGCACGGGGGTCGTTCCAGTCGGCGGGTCCACCGGTGGAGGCCAGTTCGGAGGCCAGGACGTTCTCGAGCACCTCGTCGTGGAAGGACAGGGAGAGCTCGGCGACCTCGTCGACGATCTCGAACCGGTCCACGCGCACCCCGGCCGGGGGCGGGGTCTGCACCAGGTCCTTGACGGCTTGCAGGATCTCGGGGGTGGTCATCGTCGTCTCGCTTCCTGGAAGTGGGGGAACGCCCAGTCGATGCGTTGTCATCAGCGTACTGGCTACCCGGGAGTCACAATCTGGCCGCCCTGTCCCCAAAAGAGTCCACGTCCCGCGACACCTTCGAGGCCAGGAGGACACTGCGCCGGCCCGGTCCCACTCCTGGCGAGACGGCGCCTCAGCGTTCCGGGCACCCGGCCCTGTCCTTGCTCCCCACGGGCCTGCACCGCCCCGTCCGCGGATGTCACACGCGCTCCATGGCATTTCATTTGGAAACCGGGTGATCTACGGTGCGGGAAACACGTCCGTGCAACTGCATCCGTTGGGGGACAGATGAAGGTCACCGTGTTCGGGGCTGTCAGTGCCATCGGCCAGGAGCTCGTCGAGGATCTGCTGTTCCGCGGCTACGAGGTCGTCGCTTTCGTGGCCGACCCCTCGGAGGCGCCGGCCTCCTGGGGGCCGGCCGTGCAGGTGGTCACCGGGCAGATCACCGACCCCGCCGCCGTTGACGCCGCGCTGGAGGGCTCGGGGGCGGTGATCAACACCTTGGATCCGCGCCTGCGGCCCCGTTCCCGCCGGCCGATCCTGGTCGAGGGCACCGGCCACATCGTGGCCGGCATGCACCATCACGGGATCCGCCGCTACATCGGCCACGGCACCCCGGTGGTCAGCCTGTGCCCCAGGGAGAGGCCCACCACCCGCATCAAGGTCCACCGCTACCTGGCCCGCCACCTCGATCCGCACGCCTACCGGCAGATGGCAGGGATGCTGCAGGTGGTCGCCGGCTCCGGACTGGACTGGACGATCGTGCGGTTCATGCACGCCACCGGAGGAAGCGCCCGGGGGCTGAAGTACGTGGGGTTCTTCGGTCCCGGGGCGGTGGGTTCCTCGGCCACCGCCGCCGACATCGCCCGGTTCACCGCCACCCAGGTCCTGGAGACCGCCTACATCCGCGACGCCCCGGCCGTCAGCAACTGAATCCTGTCCGAGCTAGCTCAGGCGTCCCGCAGCGGCGACGACGACGTTGCGCACGGGCAGCCAGTGACGAGCTGTGCTCACGCTGTTCGCCAGGCGGGCCAGGCGCACCGTGCGGGTGGTCGGCCGGCGCCGTGCGACGTCGTACCGGCGGAGGGCGCCGGGCACGTCGGATCCCCCGGTCAGCGCGTCGACGAGGGCCGTGGCGTCGATGAGGGCCTCGCAGGCGCCCCGCCCGAGATTGGGCGCCATGCCGTGGGCGGCGTCGCCGAGGAGCACGGTGCGCCCCTGGACGTAGGACGGCAGCGGGGGGACGTCGATCAGCGTGCGCCGGTCGATCGGGTTGTCCCCGAGGGCGTCCAGGACGCGCCGCACGTCCGGGTGCCAGTCGCCGTAGAGCCGGCGGAGGGTCTCGGGGTCGTCGCACCCGGCCCCCGCGGAGTCGAGCACGTCGGCGCGGACGCTGGCGAACCAGTTGGTGCGCTCGGCGTCGTGCGGGGTGATCCCGAAGAGCCGTGCCGGCCCCCAGGTCTCCGTGACCCCGTCCGCCGGTCCCGGGACGGTGCCGCGGAGGGCGACGGTGCCCAGCGGCCGCGGGGCGACGCCGAAGAGCGCGGCGCGGACGGGGCTGTGGACGCCGTCCGCGGCGACGACGACGTCTGCCGCGGCCAGGGCGCCGTGATCTGTCACCGGAGCGTTCCACGCGACGACGTCCGGGGGCAGGCCCTCGGCCAGCGCCGCCAGGAGTGCGGGCCGGGGGACCAGCCGGCCGGAGCGCCCGGGGCCGACGCGGGCGATCTCGGTGCCGTCCGGCCGGAGGAGCCGTGCTCCCCGCTGCTCGACGGAGGCGGCCCGCACCCGCTCCCCCATCCCCAGCTGGTCCAGGGCCCGCATCGCCTCGGGCCACATGCCCAGTGCTGTGCCGGTGCCCGGCAGGCCCGGCGAGCGCTCGAGCACCTGGACGGACCAGCCCGCCTTGAGCAAACCGCGGGCGGTGGCCAGGCCGGCGATGCCGGCCCCGACGACGACGGCTGATCCGCGCACGGCGCCTCCTGGAGTCGGTGGTTCCCCGCCCGGACGCGTGCCGGGCCGGGAGACCTTGCGGGCAGGACGATGGGTGTCCTCGGACGTCCCGCTCCCAGTGTCTACGATCGGGCCGCCGCTGTCCGGGGAGGGCGCTCACCGGCGGCACCGAGGGCGAGGAGCCAGTGCCGGTGGGCCTGCACGAAGGCGGTGAAGGCGGCCACGGCCGCGACCGTGTTGAAGACCATCCGGGAGCGGCCGTGCCAGGTCACGAACTCGTCGGCGACCTGGCGCAGGTGCTCGGCGGAGTGCACGGCCGGGCCCTCGACGAACATGATCTCGTTGCGCGGCCAGAAGTACAGCATCGAGACCACCCCCTCCGCCACGAACATGGCCAGGCTCAGCAGCACCCACCAGCGCACCGTGGGCATCCGCCGGCACAGTGCCAGCGACGCCGCCCCCAGCACCCAGCTCGCGAAGCCCAGGGGCGGGAAGAAGTCGGAGGGGCCGCTGACGGCGAGGAACTCCATCCCCAGCTCCAGGGACGCCGGCGGGTCGGCGAAGACGTTGGGGTAGACCATGAAGGTCTCCAGCACGATGGCGCCGAACAGGGTCATCGTGACCCACAGGTAGGCCGTCAGGACCGGGAGGGCCAGGCGATGTGGGAGGTGCGTGGCGCGCTGTGTGCGCGATCCACCGGCGGGCCGGGCCGCCGGCGATTCGTGGGTGTTCTTCATGCCGTCGACGCTACGGAGCGGCGCCCTGCCCCGGGATCGGGCAAGAGGCGTCTGTCCGGTCGCCGGAGCAGGACGGTTCCGATCGCCCGGCGGCGACCCTGCCGGTCGCCCGGAGCGGACGGCCGCTCACGAGCACCCCGGGCGGAGTGCCGTTGCGGCTCCGGCGGCGCGTCCGCCCGGGCCGCGATGCTTATCGCCTGCCCTGCGGTTCGGGGCGCCGGGCGACCCAGACGGTCCGACTCGCCCGAAAGATCAGGTCCTGGCGGTGCAGCAGGGCGCCGGGGTGGTCCGGGGTCAGGAGGTGGTCCAGGACGGCGAGGTCGTCCGCGGCCAGCCGATCCTGGAGGGCCGGGCGCATGTGGGACAGCCAGGCCTGGGCGTACCGAGCGGTGGCCGACGGCTCCTGGGGCGCGGCGGTGCTGACGGTGTGCGGGCCGTGGACCTCGAACCCGGTCCGCTCCAGCAGGGGCCGCCAGTCCGGGTGGGCGTTCCACCCGGCGTCGGCCAGGGCCTGGTGGCACCGGGGCTCCAGCCCGGGGCGGCCGATCCCGAGGTCGTCGGGCAGGAAGCGGGGCAGGCCGTCCATCTCGACGACCACCAGCAGCCCACCGGGCCGCAGACCGGCACGGGCGTTCTCCAGCAGCGCGCCGGGGTCGGCGACCTCGTGCAGGAACGAGGAGGCCCACACCAGGTCCGCCGCACCGACCGCAGGCCAGGCGGCATCCAGGTCCGCGTGCACCGCACTCACCCGGCCGTCCAGTCCCTGGTCGCGGGCCGCGGCCCGCAGGCGGTCGAGCATCGCCGGGGACCGGTCGACCGCCACCACCTTCGCGGCCGGAAAACGCCGGGCCAGCGCGAGGGCGCCGACGCCCGTGCCGGCCCCCAGGTCGACGATCCGCTCCGGGCTGCCCACGGCGTCCTGGGTGGCCCACGTGGTCACTTCCTCCCAGGAGGCGCCGGACATCGCGGCGTCCAGGTCCAGCAGCTGCGCCAGATCCTCCTCGTGCAGGTGTCCGTGGGTGTGCTCGAGGGAGGGGCCGTGGTGTGCGTGCTCGTTCATGAGCCTCACCGTAGCCCGACAATGTCACCAAGGCATGCGGTCTTGCTTGCAGAGCAAGAACACGTCAGCGAGCACTGCGAGGAGTCGGACCTCCGGGTCGCCCGGGCATGACCCCGGCAGTCGCCACAGTACGGACCCCGGTGGCGGGCGGTCTGGCTACCCTGGAAGCATGCCCAGCACCGTGGCGGCCCGCCCCGTGCGCCGGACGGCCGAGGGGACCGACCCCCGGCTGGTCGACGCCGTGCTGGCCGCCGCGACGGCCGTGCTCGTGGCCGTCGTCGCCGCCGCGGACCTGGAGGGCACCGGCCGCGCCGGTGCCCTCGCCTATCTCTTCGCGGCCGGCTTCGGAGCCCTGCTTCTGGCCCGGCGGCACGCGCCCCGGCTGGTGCTGGTGCTGACCGTGCTCGGCATCTTCGTCTACTACGTCTTCCAGCTGCCGCCGATCGGCATCGCCCTGCCGGCCGTGGCCGCCCTGTTCTCCGCCGCCGAGACGGACCGCACCCGAGCGGCGGTCGCCGCCGGGGCGGTGCTGGTGTCCGTGGCCGCCTACTTCCGCGTGGACGAGGGCCTGCCGACCACCTACCTCGTCAGCTACGACCTGCTCACGGACGTCGCCCTGGTCGCGGCGGCCGTCGCGCTAGGGGTGAGCGTGCGATCCCGGCGGGAGCTCCGCGCCCACGAGGAGCGGCTGCGCGCGCTCGCCACCGCCGAGGAGCGCCACGAGGCCGCCCGCCGCCTGCAGGACGAGAAGGCCGGCATCGCCCGGGACCTGCACGACACCATCGGGCACACGATGTCGGTGATCGCCGTGCACAGCAGCGTGGCCGCCGAGGCCGTCGGGCACGACGACGAGGCCGCGGCCCGGGCGCTCGAGCAGATCCGCGCGGCGGCCTCCGCCACGCTGCGAGAGCTGCGGAGCACCGTGAAGCTGCTCCGCTCCCCCGGCGCCGACCCGGCGGAGCGCAGCAGCATCGGCCTCGCCGGAATCCCGCAGCTGATCGCCGCGGCCCAGCACGCCGGCGTGGAGGTGACGGCACGGATCGACGTGCACCCGCACGAGCTGGACACCACCATCGACGCGGCCGCCCACCGGATCGTCCAGGAGTCCCTCACCAACGTCCTGCGCCACTCCGGCGCCCAGCACGCCGTGGTGGAGGCCCGGCTGCGGAACGGGACGCTGGAGCTGCGGATCGCCGACGACGGGCGCGGCGCACCCACCGGCGCATCTCCCGGCGCAGCCGCTGGTGCGGCGCCCGGTGCGGCACACGGCGCCGAGGGCGGCGGCCGCGGCCTGCAGGGCATGGCCGAGCGCGCCTGCCTGCTCGGCGGCACGCTCACCGCCGGCACCCGGGACGGCGGCGGCTTCGAGGTCCGCGCCACGCTGCCGAGGAGGCTGGGGTCGTGATCGACGTCGTCGTCGTCGACGACCAGGAACTGGTGCGCACCGGGCTCCGGGCCCTGGCCGAGCGGGACGGGGACATCGCCGTGGTCGGGGAGGCCGCCACCGGCCGGAGCGGGCTGTCCCGGGTGCGCGAGCTGCACCCGGACGTGGTGCTCATGGACATCCGGATGCCCGAGCTGGACGGCCTCGAGGCCACCCGCCGGATCGTGGCCGACCCGGCGCTGCACGACGTCCGGGTGCTGGTGCTGACCACCTTCGACGAGGACGAGCACGTCTTCGAGGCGATCCGCGCGGGGGCCGCCGGCTACCTGCTCAAGGACGTCTCCCCCGCCGACCTCCGCCGGGCGATCCGCGTGGTCGCCGCCGGGGAGGCCCTGCTTTCGCCGTCAGTGACCCGCACCGTGCTCGGCTCCATCGCGGCGCGGCCGGAGACCGTGCTCGACGACGCCCCGCTGCGGGCGCTGAGCGACCGCGAGCGCGAGGTGCTCGAGCAGGTGGGGCGGGGGCTGTCCAACGACGAGATCGCCCAGGCACTGTTCCTCTCCCCCGCCACCGCGCGCACCTACGTGTCCCGGCTGCTGGCCAAGCTCGGCGCCCGCGACCGGTCGCAGCTGGTGGTGCTCGCCTACGAGACCGGGCTGATCACCCCGGGCCGCTGAGAACGGAGGACCGGAATGGACGAGCTGGAGCGGATCGCCGCGGCCTTCCCCGACCTGACGTGGTCGGAGGCGCGGCGGATCACCGAGGGCTGGGACCACGTCGTCGTCGTCCTGGACGACGCCCTGGTGTTCCGCTTCCCGCAGGAGGCGCCGTACACGGAGGCGCTCGCACGGGAGGTGGAGGTCCTGGACCACCTGGCCCCGCGGCTGCCCGTGCGGATCCCGCGTTACGACCGCGTGGCGCCCGACGGCTCGTTCGCCGGGTACCCGCTCGTGACGGGCCGGACGCTCGAACCGCAGGTGCCGGCCTCCCTGGACGGGACGGCGCGCGACGCGCTCGTGGACCAGCTGGCCGGCTTCCTCTCGGCCCTGCACACCGCGCCCGTCCCCGGCACGCCGCTGGAGCAGGTGCCGGCGTCCTTCCTGGCCGAGGACCAGGACGACGTCCGCAGCGCGGCCGCCGCGCACCTGCCCGGGGTGCTGACCCCGGCCGAACTCAGGGAGGTGGACCGGATCCTCGCCGAGGTCGACGCGCTCCTCGCCGCAAAGCTGCCCGAGGTGGTCGTCCACAACGACGTCTACAGCCGCCACTTGCTCTGGGACGACGACGCCGCCCGGCTCGGCGTCATCGACTTCAGCGACATGTGCATCGGGGACCCGGCCGTGGACTTCGCGGAGCTGTACGAGTACGGCGAGGCCTTCGTCCGCGCGGTGCACGAGCGCTACACCGGGCCGGACGACCCCGGACTCCTCCACCGGGCGTGGACCTACCAGCGCTGGATCGCGGTGTACATGCTCACCGACCACTTCGACGTCGGCAAGACCTCGTGGGGAGTCGCCCGGGAGACCTTCGACCGCGTCCGGCGCGGTCGCTGACCCGGGCGCCGGCACCGGCACCGGGCCGTCGTCGTCCGACTCCCCCATGACGTCGACGGGCGTGCCAGCCGACAATGGGAGCATGCGACGACTGACCTACTTCATCGGCGTCTCCATCGACGGCAGGATCGCCGGTCCGCACGACGAGACCGACTTCTTCCCGCTCTCGGAGGCCTACGGCGCCTGGCTGGGCGAGGAGTTCCCCGAGACCCTCCCGACCCACGTCCGCGCCCACCTCGGCATCGACGACGCACCCCACCGGCACTTCGACACCGTGGTCATGGGCCGGCGCACCTACGAACCGGCCCTGGCCATCGGCGTGGTCAGTCCGTACGCGCACCTGCGCCAGTACGTCGTGTCGACCACGCAGCAGGGGCTCACCCCGGAGGTGACGGTCGTGCGCGAGGACCCGGCCGGGCTCGTGCGCTCCCTCAAGGCCGAGGACTCGCCGTTCGACGTCTGTCTGATCGGCGGAGCGTCCCTGGCCGGCGCGGTGCTCCCGGAGATCGACCGGGTGGTCACCAAGCTCTATCCGGTGGTCGCCGGTGCGGGGCGACCGGCCTTCGAGGCCGGGGAGTTCTCGCCCGCCCGGTTCGATCTGACGGACGTCAGCACGTTCGACGGCGGCCACGTGGTCCTGACCTGGGACCGCCGGCGGGACCCGGTCCCCTGATCCGGTGCGGCGCGGCAGCGGGGTCCCGACACCGGCGGGGTCCCGGGCGGCTCAGGCCGCGAGCGCGGGCCGGAGCACGGCGTGGACCCAGGCGCCCAGCGGTGTGGGCGTCGTGCTGACGAGATCCCGCAGGTTCTCCGGGGTGAAGCCCCGCTGCCCCCGGGACATCCCAGCACCCCCTCGGCCTGCGCGTCCGTGAAGCCGATCGAGCGCAGGGCCGCAGCCACCTCGGTCTCCGGCACCTGGACGGCGGTGAGCGGGCGCCCGACCGCCGCCCCCACGATCCGAGCGACCTCGGCGAAGGAGAGGTCCTCGGGTCCGTGCACGCCCCGGGTGTGCCGGCCGGTCCAGTCGGTGGCCAGGAGCCGGACAGCGGCGACGTCCCCGATGTCCCGGGGGTCCACCCAGGGCATCCGGTGGTCGACCGGCAGGGTGGTGCTCAGCACTCCGGACCGCACCGCCTCGAGGTCCAGCAGCAGGTTCGTGAAGAAGTAACCGCAGCGCAGGTGGGTGACGTGCGCACCCGTGGCGTCGAACAGCTCCTCCGTGCGGGCCAGGCCGTCGATCTCCCCGAAACCGTGGCGGGCCTCGGCCCCGACGCTGCTCTGGAAGACCACCCGTGGCACGGCGTTCTCGGTCACCGCCGCAGCGGCGACCTCCCCCGTCCGGGCGTGGCCGACGACGGGGTCGTCGTCGTCCGTCGGTGGGTTCACCCAGTACAGGGCGTCGGCCCCGGCGGTCGCCCCGGCCACGGCGGTGAGGTCGCCCTGGTCCCCCTCGACCACCTCGCAGCGGGCCCGCAGGTCCGGGGCCGGCCGGGACGCGCGGAGGTTCGGCCCCGCCGGAGGGTGGTCCGTGCGGCGGGTTCTCCCTAGGGTGAGAGGCACCGCCCAGCACCGAGGAACCACCATGACTTCCACCGCGTTCACGATCCGACCGGCGACGAGCGAGAGGTTCGACGACGTCGCCACCATCCTGGGCCCCCGGAACCCCGACTCGGCGGTCTGCTGGTGCCTCACCTACCGGCTCCCGTCCAAGCAGAACCGCGCGCTGAGCGGCCGGGAACGGGCGCAGACCGCCCGGGAGCTGTGCGCCCGGCCGATCCCGCCGGGCATCCTCGCCTACGACGACGAGACGGTGGTCGGCTGGTGCGGCGTCGCCCCGCGGGCCGAGCTGCACGCCTTCACCCACGGGAGGACGATCCCCCACGTCGACGACCTCCCGGTCTGGAGCGTGTGGTGCTTCCGGGTGCGCGGCGGCCACCGGGGCCGGGGCGTGGCCCAGGCGCTGCTCGAGGGCGCGGTGGAGCACGCCCGCGGCCACGGCGCACCGGCCGTCGAGGGCTACCCCGTGGACAACGGGGACCGGAAGGTCGACACCACGATGGCCTACGTCGGCACCCGCGCCATGTTCGAGCGCGCCGGCTTCACCAAGGCCGCCGACACCACCTCGACGCTCAACAGGTTCCCGCGCGTCCTCATGCGACTGCCGCTGCGCTGACCTTCCGCCGCCGGATCACCACAGGAGACGGCATGGCCCGGGCGCCACCGTGGTCACTGCTGAGGGTTGGGCGTGAAGGTGTGGCCCAGGGCGGTGGAGACCTCGGCGAAGATGCGCGTGGCCGGCGAGAGACAGGG
>NZ_BAAGPL010000006.1:112958-126238 GCF_054784195.1 Kocuria himachalensis | reverse complement strand
TCGGACAAGGACCCCTCGAACGCCTCGTGACCCGTGGCGCCGGCCTCACCCGCCGCCGGATCCTCGCCGGGCACCGCACGCCCTGACAGCACGGATGCGGTGGTGGGAGCGAGGGAGCTCATGCTCTTGTCCGTGCGCGGCGGCTCACCTGCAGCGCCGTGTCGAAGTCCCGGTCCTCAGAGCCGTGTCCCGGGTCTGCCCCAGGACATCGGGCCGAACCTCCCGTCGGTTTGTCCGACGAACTCCACCTCCGCACGGGCCAGTAACGCCCCGGGTGCGTAGCTGTCGGCCTCGCAGCGCACCGGCACGACCGCCTGGTGCGGGGCGTGCTCGTCGTCGGTGCACGGCACCAGCTCGCCGGCAGCCAGCTTCACCCCGAACCGGTCCTGGGCTCGGAATCGCTCCCCGGCCCCGAATCAGGCCTTGGAAGATCGGAGGGGGACCTGAGTCCAGGTCGCGGTGCTGCATCTGGGCCGCGGCCTGGCCGGGAGGGGCAAAGGTAGCGGCGCCACTGTGCCGGCAGCCCCTCGTGTGTGCGGCTCGCCATGAAAAAGAGCACACCGCTTTCTGTGAGGCCTGGTTAGCGGCGGAAATCTTGGGGGAGCCATTGGACCAGATTTCAGTTGCAAGGCCCGGGTGGGCCGTTGTTCACCTAGCCATCGTTGAGGCAACGGGGTTCCCTCGTGGCTCATGGGCAACCGCCGGCATCTGCGGTCGGCCGAGCTGGGCGTGAGGCCATGTTCACGGGTCGAGTGTCCACAGGTGCTGCGGTCGAACATCTCCGGATCCGCTTGGCTCGTTCCCCATCCCAGGACCGACTGTCCCCGGTCAACACCCTTCTTGGTCTCCGGTGTCACCGCCGGTGCGGAGCTGCTCGGCCAGGAGCACAGTCCGGCATGGGTGCTCAGGGCCTGGGCGGTGGTTTCCCGCTCCCGCCCGCGTTCTGCTCGGTGAGCGTCGCGTCCCGGCTCGCGGGTGCGGAGGTGGTGGGTCCGCGGCGTTGTCTCCGGTCGGTGGCGTGCTCGGCCCGGAGCTGGTCGGGGGTGCTGCCGGCTTCGCGGCGTGCGACTTCGGCTCTGACCTGGGGGATGACGTGTTGCCCGAACTCGCGGGCGTCGGCGACCAGGTCGTAGCCGCGCAGCCCGAAGATCTCGAAGCCCAGGTCGGTGTAGTCCAGCAGGGCCTGGGTGACGGTGTCGTAGGAGCCGACCAGGGCGGTGGCGCTGCCGCCCCCACCGCCGGCAGCCGTGGCCAGGGCGGTCCACAGCGCCCGGTCGTGGTGGTCGCCACGGGATGCGGCCTCGAGCAGCCTGCGGGTGCCGGCGGCCTCGGGCGGGCGGCTGTGATGGCGCAGCGGGTCGATGACTTCTCCGCCGTCGCGGCGGGCGGTGAGCCGGCCCAGAATCTGATGGGCTTTCTCCCAGGCCTGCTCGTCGGTGGGGGCGATGATGGGCCGGAAAGCGATCTGCCACCGCAGGGGCGCGCTGCGACCCAGGGCGGCGGCCCGATCGAGGATCTGCTGCTGCTGCGCCGCGGCGTCGTCCAGGGGCTCGCCGAAGAGGGCGTAGATGTCAGCCACGGCGGCCCCGACCTGCCAGGCGGCCTCGGAGGAGCCGCCGAAGGAGATCCCGGGGCGCCGCCCGGCCACCGGGCGCAGGCCGGTGGAGAAGTCCTCGAACTCGTAGAACTCCCCGTGCCAGTCGAAGGGTCCACCGGTCTCCCAGATCCGGCGCACCACCTGGATGTACTCCCGGGTGCGGCGGTAGCGCTCGTCCTTGGGCAGCCGGTCCCCTTCTCTGGCCTGGTCGGCCTGGCTGCCGCCGGTGATGAAGTGCACGGTGACCCGGCCGCCGGCGAGGTGATCCAGGGTGAGGAAGGACCGCGCGGCGTAGGTGGGGTGGGAGACGTTGGGGCGGTGGGCGATCCGCAGCTGGATCCGTCCGGTGTGCGCGGCCACCCATGCCGCCTGCACGATCGGGTCCTGCAGAGTGGTGTTGTAGGCGAACAGCAGGTGGTCCCAGCCGTTGTCCTCGTGGGCCCGGGCGATCTCCACCGCATAGGCGGGATCGAAAAACGCGGTGGTCGCCGGGGTGGTCTCGGTGGAGTCGTTGCCGGCTCCCATGCCGAGGAACTCGACAGGCATCAGGGTCCTCTCAGTGGATGGTCGAGGTGGTGGGGCTACTGCTCGGGTAGACCGGCGGGATTCAGCTCCGAGGTCTCCACGGCCTCCTCGTCCAGGCCCCAGCGCCCGAGGATCCCGGCGTAGGCGCCGTTGTCGATGAGGTGGTTGATCCCTGCCCGGGCGGCTTCGGCCAGGCCGTCACCTCGTTGGGTCGTCACCGCGATCTGGGCTTTCAGTGGCCAGCCGCCGTTGACCAGTCCTACTAGCTTCGTGTCCCCGGTGGTGGCGGCCTTGTAGGCGCCGGTGGCGTTGGGGCCGAAGGTCAGATCGGCCCGGCCGGTCTGCAGGGCCAAGGAGGAGGCGGAGTCGTCGTCGTAGTACTGGAAGTCCACCGGCTCCAATCCGTTCTCCTGGTTCTTCCGGTCCCAGGCGAGGAGGATGGCTTCCTGGTTGGTGCCGGAGCCGACGATGACGCTGCGCCCGGCGACATCGGCGGCCTCTTCGATCTCGGTGATGTCGCTGTCGGCGGCGGCGTAGAAGCCGAGCTCGTCGTTGCGGTAGGTCGCGAAGTCGAACTTCTCTTTCCGCTCTTCGGTCACTGTGACGTTGGAGATCACCGCTTCGTACTTGCCCGACTCCAGCCCGAGGGGCCAGTCAGCCCAGGCCGAGTTCACCAGTTCCAGTTCCAGGCCGAGGGCGTCGGCCAGGGCGGAGGCGATGTCGGGTTCGTTGCCGATCAGCGTGGTGTTGTCGGTGGCGAAGGCGCTCAGCGGCGGGACGTAGGCCGAGGTGGCCACGGTGAGCTTCCCGTCCACTTTCACCTCCTCGGGCACCAGCGCTGCGGCCTCGGCGGAGACCTCGGAGCTGATCCGGTCCTGATCGGGGGAGAGGTTGAACGCGGAGCTGCCCGAGGCTGCAGCAGAGGGCGCGGTTGCCACTTCGGCCTCGGCGGCTGGGTCCGAGCAACCGGCCAGACCCAGCAGGGCGGTGGTGGTGGCGAGGGCGAGGGAACGGGTGGCAGTCGTGGTCATGGGGCGGTGGCTGCACTTTCGTGAGGAACGGACGGGACGGTGGTGGGGCGGGCGAGGTCTTTGCCGAAGGCCAGGAGCTGGAGCTGCCCCGGGTCGGCGGTCAGGTCGAACAGCGGGGTGTAGCCGGTGGCGAGGTAGAGGGACCGGGCCTCCGGCTGACGCGGACCGGTGGTGAGGTGGAGGCGGGTGTAGCCGCGGCGGGCGGCTTCCCGTTCGAGCTCGGCCAGCACGATCCGGGCCAGACCACGGCGGCGGTGGCGGGAGTGCGTCCAGATCCTCTTGAGCTCGGCGGTGGTGGCGTCCCAGCGGCGGAACGCACCGCCGGCGACCGAGATGCCGTTCTCCCGGACAATCAGCAGCGCACCGTCGGGTTCTGCAAAGTCCTCGGCCGGGTACCGGTTCATCTCCACCGACGGGTCTCCGAACTGATTCCCGTATCGGGAGGAGTATTCGTGGGCCAGCTCGTCCAGCAGGGGACGGACCCGAGGATCGCTCAGCGGCAGGTAGAGCTTCTCCACTCGGTTCCCCCCGGACCGGCCACCGCCGGGCTCCCGTGGGCGATGGGGGCGGCTGGGGTGGGCGGCTTCGTCCAGGACGGAACGGGCCACCGCGTCGTTGTCCCGGAAGACGGCGGCGTTGGTGCGGGGACGGGCGAAGGCTCCGCTGGTCCAGTCCGAGGTCCCGGGACCGACCGCGAAGAGCCGGGGGTGGGGCTGCCCGTCCGCTGCGACCAGGCGGTGGTCGGAGGTGATCAGCAGCTTGCCGGTCGGTGTGCGCTGCCCGTTGACGGCCAGCGACTGCTCGGCGCCGGTGCCGGTCGCGGCCAGATCGGTGAGCAGCGGGTTGGCGGACCCGGCCACGGCCGGGGCGGGGAGGCGGGCCTCGATCAGTGCGCGGGCCGTGACGACCACCGGGCTCTGGGCGGAGCCGGCGCGGAAGCGGCCGGCGCCCTCGTCGGTGTCGATCCACATTTGCGGGCCGAGGAACTGCACGAACCCGGCCCGATGGAGGGCCAGCAGCTCCTGGAGACGGTGCGGTGGTGGGCCGGAGTCGACGAAGCTGAAGAAGCCGTGCCACCACCCCGCCAGCAGGCGGCGGGAGGCGTCGTCGAGCCGGTGGGTGGGCACCAGGCGCCCGATCTCCGTGTAGACCCGCAGCAGGGACAGGAACAGCGCCAGGGTCTCGGAGCGGTCGGGGCTGGTGCGGGCCGCGAGGTCGTCGTGGAGGTGGCCGACCAGCGCCTGTTGCATGTCCTGGTGATCGGCGAAGAGCCGTCCCGCGAAAGGAGTGTCGAGGCGGTCCAGGTCCAGGTGCAGCCCGGGATCCGGGACGGCCTCCCGCACCAGGTCCTCCCGCTCAGGGCTGAACCAGTCCAGGGACGCGTACCGGACCCGGAAGTCCTGCCAGTTCATGGTGGCCCGCTCGGGGTGACCGGTCAGGATCTCCCGGTACCAGCCGTGCCCGCACTCTTTGAGCACCAGGGGCCAGAGGTGGTCGAAGAAGCGCAACCGGTCGTGGTCCTCGAGCAGCTGCTGAACCGTGTCGTGAGTGAGGAACTGGAGGGAGCCGGGATCCGTCCCGCGCAGGACGGAGGTGGTCTTGGAGTGGTAGGGCACCCCGCGCCGGGATCCGACCCACAGAACAGGTTCTTGGCCGGAGGGGCGATAGACGAGCCGGGACCCCTCGGAGGTGAACCGTCCGCCGCGGCCCTCCATCAGCAGGACCATCAGGTCCACGAACGCCAACCCCATTCCGGAGACGAGCACGTCCTCGCCGGGGCGGAGCGCGGAGTAGTCCACGTCCTGGGTGTAGGACGGGGGTGCGTAGAAGCCGCCGTGACGATCGGCGAAAGAGGCGAAGCGGCGTTCCCGGTCCCCGGGCGCGGCGTCGGTGTGCCCAAGGGAGCAGACCAGGACGTCGGCGGTCAGCACACGACGCCCGGCCAGCCGGACCCGGTAGGTGCCGGACGGGTCCTGGTCGACGGACACCGCGGTGTCCTGGTGCACCTGCACCGTCACCTCCGGCCCGAGGGCGGTGACCGCACGGCGGAAGAACCACTCGAGGTAGTGGCTGTGCAGCTGCCGCGTCGGGAACGTCCCGGGGGTCAGCTCCTCCAGCTGGCGCCGGATCTCGGCCGAGCGCACCGGGACGTCCGGAATGCTCCCGTCGAGCACCCCGGCGGCCCACTCCACCAGGGAGGGGCCGTCCGCTGCCGGGCCGGAGCAGTCCACGGAGTCGTCGGTGAACATCGTGATGTCCCGGGCCATGGAGTTGAGCAGCAGCAGCGGGGACTGGTCGAAACGCCAGATCCGCCCGGACCCGGGCTCGTAGGGCTCGATCACGTGCACATCGAGCGGCCGCTCGAGCAGCTCCGGGCGGTTGGCGGCCAGCCGCTCGAGCAGTCCTGTGGTGCGCGGGCCGCCGCCGATGAAGACGACGACGGGGGCGTGCTCGACCATGCGCGTCCTCCTTCTGCTGATCCGGTGTTCTGGGGTGGAACCTCCCGCCGGGGGAGGTGGACGACAGCGTACGACCCTGATCGGAGGGCGGTCCGGGGGTGGTCATGGCGGGTCAAGCGATGTCACAAAAAGCCTGCTGAGGCCGGAAAGACGGCGCACGTGACGAAATGAGGACTTCACATAACGCCCGACGTCCCTGTGCGACTTGACAGTTCTCGGAATGTTCCTCCCGCCCTAGTGTGGCTGGCGTCGGTGGGTGGATCTGCCCCCCGCTGGATCCGCTGCACCGTCGGTGTGCGGCACGACTCGATGTGAAAGAAGGTGATCGGACGTGGGCTCTTCCACCGCGATCAGGCCATCCGGGACCTGGGTAGGTGTCGCTGCGCCGGGCACCCCGCCCCCGGCTCCGAGCGGGCCGGGCGGGCCCCCGCCGGCCCGCTACGACGAGTACGAGATCGTGCCCGCCCGCCACCCGTGGCGCTGGGTCGGCACCGCCGTCGTCGCCCTCGTGCTGGCAGCCGTGACCTGGTCGTTGATCACCAATCCCCGGTGGGAGTGGGGTGTGGTCGCGCAGTGGTTCACCGCCGAGTCCGTGCTCCGGGGTCTGGTCGAGACACTCAAGCTCACCGCCATCGCCGGGGCCCTGGGCTTCCTGCTGGGCTTTGTGCTCGCCCTCATGCGCCTGTCCAAGTCCCCGCTGCTGAGCTCGGTGTCCTGGACCTTCTCCTGGATCTTCCGCTCCACCCCGCTGCTGGTGCAGCTGCTGCTCTGGTACAACCTGGGCTACCTCTACGAGAACATCTCGCTGGGCATCCCCTTCACGGACGTGCGGTTCTTCGAGGGGGAGACCACCACGCTGATGAGCCAGTTCGCCGCGGCGATCCTGGGCCTGGGGCTGCACCAGGCCGCCTACTCGGCCGAGATCATCCGCGGGGGAATCCTCTCCGTGGACCAGGGCCAGGTGGAAGCAGCCGCCGCCCTGGGCATCCCCGCCTGGGACCGCTCGGCCCGCATCGTGCTGCCGCAGGCCATGCGGGCGATCCTGCCCACGGCCTTCAACGAGATCATCGGCCTGGTCAAGGGCACCTCCGTGGTCTACGTGCTGGCCTACTCGGAGCTGTTCTACACCGTGCAGGTCATCTACAACCGCACCCAGCAAGTGTTGCCCCTGCTGCTGGTGGCCACCCTCTGGTACGTGGTCATCACCTCCGTCCTGAGCGTCGTCCAGTACTACGTCGAACGCCACTACGCCAAGGGCGCCGTGCGCACCCTCCCGCTCACCCCCTGGCAGAAGGCCAAGCGCTTCCTCGCCACCCGCACCCCCACGGAGGCCCGCCGATGAGCTCCACCACCGCCCCGCCAACCACCGTCCCGCCCACCCGCGGACTCGTCGAGATCATCGGGGTGCGCAAGAGCTTCGGGCCCACCGAGGTGCTCAAGGGCGTCTCGCTCACGGTCAGGCCCGGGGAGGTGACCGCGATCCTCGGTCCGTCCGGGTCCGGGAAGTCCACCCTGCTGCGCACCATCAACCACCTGGAACCCATCGACGGTGGTTTCATCAGCATCGACGGGGAACCCGTCGGATACGAGGTGCGGGGGAGCCGACTGCACGAGCGACGGGAGAAGTCGATCCTGCAGCAGCGCACCGAGGTCGGCATGGTCTTTCAGAGCTTCAACCTCTTCCCGCACCTGAGCGCGCTGGCCAACATCATGGAGGCCCCGCTGCGGGCACAGAAGCGCCGGAAGCAAGAGGTGGAGGAGCAGGCCCGTGATCTGCTGGCCCGGGTCGGGCTGGCCGATCGCGCGGAGGCCTATCCCCGCCAGCTCTCCGGGGGTCAGCAGCAACGGGTGGCCATCGCCCGTGCTCTGGCGCTGAACCCCAAGATCCTGCTCTTCGACGAGCCGACCTCGGCCCTGGACCCCGAGCTCGTCAACGAGGTCCTCGACGTCATCCGGGACCTCGCCGACTCCGGCGCCACCCTGATCGTCGTCACCCACGAGATGGGCTTCGCCCGGGACGTTGCCGACACGGTGGTGTTCATGGACGACGGCGTGATCGTCGAAGCCGCGCCGCCCCACGAGCTGTTCGGCGCCCCGAAGGAGGAGAGGACCCGGTCCTTCCTCTCCAAGGTCATCGACCCCGGCCACCACCTCTGAACGACCACTCCCGCCCACCGATCCTCGCCCATCCGAAGGAACCCGCCCGTGAAGCCCTCAGCCGCCCGCGCCCTGCCCGCCCTCACCGCATCCCTGCTGCTGGGACTCACCGCGTGCTCCGATCCGGACGCCGGCGCGTCCGGGCCCTCGGAGACCAGCGTTCCGGAGGCGGGAGCCTCCGGAACGGTGTCCTACAACACCGCCCCGGAACAGGACCGCATCCGCGCCGAAGAGGACCCGGACCTGGCCGTCTCGGTCCCCGAGCAGATCAGCGACGACGGCAAGCTCACCGTGGCCACCACCGCCGGCTCCATTCCGCTGA
This sequence comes from Kocuria himachalensis, assembly GCF_054784195.1. Lineage (NCBI taxonomy): Bacteria > Bacillati > Actinomycetota > Actinomycetes > Micrococcales > Micrococcaceae > Kocuria > Kocuria himachalensis. The sequence continues at coordinate 118,147 of NZ_BAAGPL010000006.1, read as the reverse complement.
CCTTCCACGCCGACGACGACCGGACCGTGATCGGCTCGGAGATCGACCTGGCCCAGCTCGTGGCCGACAAGCTTGGCCTGGAACTGGACATCCAGGTGACCTCGTGGGAGAACTGGCCGCTGAAGACCCGCTCCGGGGACTACGAGGTCGTGTTCTCCAACGTCGGGGTCAACGACGAACGCCTGCAGCTGTTCGACTTCGCCTCCTACCGCGCCGCCTACATGGGCTTCGAGGCCCAGGCCGACTCCGAGCTGGCGGTCGAGGACGCCGAGGACATCTCCGGGAAGACCGTCTCCGTGGGCTCGGGCACCAACCAGGAGAAAATCCTGCTGGCCTGGAACCAGCAGCTGGAACAGGACGGGAAGGAACCGGCGTCCCTGCAGTACTACGCCAACGACGCCGACACCATCCTCGCCCTGTCCTCCGGGCGCCTGGACCTGGCCATCGGCCCCTACCCGACCGCGGTCTATCGCGAGAACACCAGGGAGGACCTGAAGGTCGTCGGCAAGATCAACGCCGGGTGGCCCTCCGAAACCCTCGTGGCGGCCACCACGCTGAAGGACAACGGGCTGGCCCCGGTCCTTACCGATGCGATCAACGCGACCATCGAGGACGGCAGCTACGCCCAGGTCCTGCAGCGCTGGGGCCTGCAGGAGGAAGCCGTACCGGCCTCCGAACTCATCACCGGGGACACCGCGTGAAATTCCAGGTTCTGGACATCGTCCCCCACCAGCGAAACCCGGTGACGGGAGAGCTCGTCTCCCCGGCCGAGCGGCTGCACCAGGTGGTGGAGACGGCGGTGCGCGCCGAGGAACTGGGAATTGACAGCTTCTCGGTGGGGGAGCGCCACACCGGGGAGTTCCTCTCCTCCTCCCCGGCCACAATCCTGGCCGCCGTCGCCGTGCGCACCACCACCATCCGTCTCCACACCGGTGTCACGGTCCTGTCCGTCCTGGACCCCGTGCGGGTCGCCGAGGACTACGCCACGGTCGACCAGCTCAGCCGGGGACGGCTGGAGGTGGGCATCGGCAAGGGCAACGAAGTGGCCCAGTACCCGCTGTTCGGCCTGGACCTGGCCGACCAATGGGAGATGCTCGCCGAGAAGTACGCGTTGCTGCGGCGGCTGTGGGCCGGTGAGAGGGTGAGCTGGTCCGGCCGGTTCCGTCCACCCCTGGAGGAGACCACGACGCTGCCCCGCCCGTACGCCGGGACCCCGCGCGTGTGGCACGGGTCGGCCACGTCCGTGACCTCCGTGGAACTGGCCGCCCGCTGGGGCGACCCGTTGTTCAGCGCCAACGCCGTCCAACCCCGCCAGAACTACCAGGTGCTGATCGAGCACTACCGCCGGCAGTACGCCGCCCACGGCCACGACCCCGCCCACCAGTACGTGGGCGCCGGGGCAGGGGCGGGTGGGATCTTCCTCGCCGACACCACCCAGGAGGCCCGCAAGCAGTTCGGACCGGTCTACGAGGGCCTGACCCGGGCCCGCAACGTCCCCGGCAACAACTCCCCCTTCCGGGACATCGACCACGCCATCGCCGAGGGTCCCTCCCTGGTGGGCAGCCCGGAGCAGGTGATCGACAAGGTCCTCTCCTACCACCAGGCCTACGGCCACGACCTGCAGGCCTTCTCGCTGCCGACGACCCTGCCGTTCGAGAAACAGCTGGAGATCCTTGAGCGCTTCGCCCTCGAGGTCGTCCCGGCCGTGCGCGCGGCGGCTCCCACGACGCTGTGGGAGGACGACGACCCCTGGGCCGGGCGCCCCCGGGGCGTGGGTGCCACTGAGGGGCTCGTCCCCGTTCCGTCCCTTGCCACAGTGACCACATCGATCCCTCAGGAGACAGCATGAGCACCAGGACCGAGATTCTCGCCTTCGAGGAGCAGTGGCGGAACTGGCGCGCCGCCCACCAGGAGTCCGTGGGTGATCCCCACGGCTTCCTGGCCGTCACCGACCTCCACTGGCTCGAGGACCAGCCGCGCACCTACGCCCACGTGCCCGGGACCTGGAGCGTGAGCGATGATCAGGTCGCCGTCGTCCTGGCCCCGGAGGAGAGGCTGTCGCTGCACGGCGTCGAACTGAACCTTGGCACCGGCACGCGGCACGTGTTCGCCCCCATCGCCGAGCGCGACGGGGTCCTCCTCGACCACGGCTGCGCCGTCGTCGAACTGGCCAAACGCGGAGGGCAGCATCTGTTGCGCCCGCGGCACCCCCACGCCCCGCTGGTCAGCAACTACCGCGGCACCCCGGCCTTTTTGCCCAGTGAGCAGTTCGTCCTCCCCGGCCGGTTCGTGCCCTTCGAGGAACCGCACCCCACTACCGTGGGAGCCGCGGTGGAGGGCCTCCAGCACGTCTATGACGCCCCCGGGCAGCTGCGCTTCACCACCGGTGCTCGTGAGCACGTGCTGACAGCGTTCAACGGCGCCGACCCGCGCACTCTGGTGGTCCTGTTCACCGACGAGACCTCCGGGCGGAGCACCTACGTGGCCAACCGGTCTTTGACCGTGAAGGTCGAGCCCGACGGCAGCGCCGTCCTGGACTTCAACCGGGCCGTCAACCTCCCGTGCGCCTACACCGACCTGGCCACCTGCCCCCTGCCCCCGGTCGGCAACCACCTGCCCTTCGCAGTGGAGGCAGGCGAGAAGACCCCCTTCGAACGATCGGAGCACCCGTGAGCACCACCCAGCACACGAGCACCCAGAGGTTCCTCGCCCTGGACCTGGACAACGACGGGGCCCACCCGGCCGCCTGGCGGGCTTCGTCCCACACCCCGGGCGAACTGCTGAGCGGTGACCGCATCCGCGGGCTGGTCCGCGACGCCGAGGCGGCTGGCTTCCACGCGGCCACCTTCAGCGACGGCCCCCTGCCCGCAATCGGCCCCGACGTGCCCGGCCGCCTCGACGCCCTCCAACGGGCCGCCTTCGCGGCCCCGCTCACCCGGCGGATCGCCCTGGCGCCGGTGGTCGACGTGGTCTTCACCGAGCCGTTCCACGTGGCCACCCAGCTGGCCACCCTCGACCACGTCTCCTACGGCCGGGCCGGATGGATCATCTCCGCCTCCGGCGCCGCTGCCGAAGGCGCAGCCGTTGGACGCCACGAGGTCACCGGGGAGGCGCTGCAGCAGGAGGCCTCCGACGTGGTGGAGGCCAACCGTCGGCTGTGGGACTCGTGGGAGGACGACGCCGTCATCCGCGACGTGGCCGCCGGACGCTACCTGGACAGCACCCAGCTCCACTATGCCGACTTCGCCGGCGCGACCTTCACCGTGAAGGGCCCTTCGACTGTTCCGCGGCCACCGCAGGGCCAGCTGCCGGTGATCGCCCCGGTGGGTCTGGTACCGGTCCGGGAGGTGGACGCCGTCCTGGTCGGCGCTGGCACCCCGGACCAGCTGGTGGAGACGGCGGAGGCAGCCCGGGCCGCCGGCGCGAGAGCAGTGATCGCCGAGCTCGAGGTGGTCCTCGACGCCCGCGGCCGGTCGGGGCTGGACCGGCTGGCGGAGTTGGACGCCCACACGGCGTGGACCTCGCACCGGACCCGCTTCGTCGGCAGTGCCGCGGACCTGGTCGACCGGGCCGCCGAGTTGTTCACCGTGGTCGACGGCATCCGGATCCTGCCGGCAGTCCTGGACGTGGAGCTGCCCGAACTCCACCATGCCGTGCTGCCGATGCTGCGGGCGCGGCGCCTCCTGGCCACTCAGCCGGCGGACACGACGTTCCGTTCCCTGCTGGGCCTGGACCGGCCCGCCAACCGCTACACCACCGACCGCTTGATCCCCGCCTGAGGAGACCCCATGAGCCATCACTTCACCCCGTCGGGCCTCCTCCAGTTCGGCGTGTTCTTCCAGGGCGTCAACTCCGGGACCATCTGGAAGCTGCCCGAGAGCGGATCCCAGACCGACTTCGAGTCCTTCCGCCGCATCGCCCAGACGGCCGAGCGCGGCCTGTTCGCCGCGTTCTTCCTCGGGGAAGGTCTGCGCCTGCGCGAGCACCTGGGCCGCCCCCACGAACTGGACGTGGCCGGGCGCCCCGACGCCCAGACCATGCTGGCCTCCCTGGCGGCGGTGACCGAGGGCATCGGCCTGGTCGCCACCCAGAACACCACCTACAACGACCCGGCAGACCTCGCCCGGCGTCTGGCCTCCCTCGACCTGCTCTCCGGTGGGCGGGCCGCCTGGAACGTGGTCACCACCGACAACGCCTGGACCGGGGCCAACTTCCGCCGCGGCGGCTACCTCGACCACGCCGACCGCTACACCCATGCGGAGGCCTTCGTGGAGACCGCCAAACGGATCTGGTCCTCCTGGGACGAGAACGCCATCGCCGCCACCGCCGACGCGCCGGCCTGGGCCCGCCCCCGCTCGGTCCGGCGCGTGGAGCACCACGGTGCGAACTACGAGGTCGACGTCGTCCCGGGGCTGCCGCCCAGCGCCCAGCACCGGCCGGTGCTGTTCCAGGCCGGGGACTCCCCGGCCGGTCGCGACTTCGCCGCCCGTCAGACGGACGTGATCTTCTCCGGGCATCCTCGGCTCGACGACGCCCTGGAGTTCCGCCGCGACATCGTCGAGCGCACCCTCAGAGCCGGTCGACCGGCCAACGACGTGCAGATCATGCCGGCCAGTGAGTTCATTCTCGCCGCGACGGACCAGGAGGCCCGGGAGAAGAAGGCATGGGTGCGCAGCCTGCAGATCGGCCCGCAACAGGCCATGGCCTACCTGGAGCAGTTCTGGGGCACCGACCTGTCGGCCTACGACCCCGACGGGCCCCTGCCGGAGATCGACCCGGTGGTGGAGGAGTCCGACGTCACCCGGGGCACCGCCTTCATGGGGATCAAGGCACGGCAACTGGCCGAGCAGTGGCGCGCCGAGGCGCGGGAGAAGGGCCAGTCGATCCGTGAGTTCGTCACGGCCCGCTCGGCCCGCTTCGACAGCAGCTTCGTCGGCTCCTACACGGCCGTGGCCGACACCCTCGCCGAGTACGCTCGGACCGGGGCGGTGGACGGGTTCAACATCTCCCCGTGGCTGATCCCCACCGGCCTCGACGACATCGTGAACCACCTGGTGCCCGAGCTGCAGGAGCGCGGGGTGTACCCCACGCAGTACCGCGGTACCACCCTGCGCGACCACCTCGGGCTGCGGACCCCGGCGCCTGTGTCCGAGCTCGCAACGCTCTGACCAGGATGCCGCTCAGGAGCC
>NZ_BAAGPL010000006.1:7080-112917 GCF_054784195.1 Kocuria himachalensis | reverse complement strand
TGAGGTCGTCTCCCTGCCCGGGGTGGCGGGCCACAGCCCCCTCCACGATGTCCTCGCCGGAGCCGGCGTCGGTCGTGAAATCCTCCCCCTGCTCCTCCGCCGGCGTGTGAACAGCATGCAGCGCCTCGACGCCCGCCTTGGTGAGGACGAAGCAGTCCGGGGCGCCGCGCTCGGCCTGATACACGGCGACCAGCCCGAGCGCGAACGCCTCCCACAGCTGTTCCGCGATGTCAGAGGCGAGGTCAGCGCGCAGTTCCGGTGTGCTGGCCGGGAAATGGTGCGCGGCGATGTCTTGGGCGGACAGGGGACCGCGCTGTGACAACAGCTGCAGGAAGGCCCAGAGGAATGGGCTGGTCGAGGGTGCCATGCGGATTACTCCTGCTCATGCCGCCGGATGCCATGCGGCTCGGCGTGGACCGGGTCGGAGCACTCCCGTCCGGTGACATGCTCCGGCGCGGTGGACTGCTCCGCGGGAACGCGGAATCAGACGAACCTCGGACAGCGCATGGAACGATCCTTCGAGCGTGGCTTGTCGCCTCTTGCAACAGACGTGGACCCTGCCACGCTAGGACTTTTTCGAGGCCGCACTGACTTCGCCGACACCGGGCGACACACTTGTCAAACTGTGACGGCACCCCTGGTGTTGGTGTCGTGGACGTCCTACTGCCGTCGTTTCGTGCTCGACCCGACACCGCGACACCTCAAGCAGCACGGACCCGGCGCGCCCCTGGGGGCGCACCGGCTCCGCGGGTGGTTCGTGTCGTGGGGCGCTCGCCGGTCAGGCGTCGACGGGCTGGATCTCCTGCTGCCGGTTCTGCTCGGCGGCCCGGACCTGCAGCTCGCGGCGGACAGCCCACACGACCAGGGCGATCCAGAGGACGAAGAGCGTGCCCAGGAGCGCCGTTGCGCCCGACCCGACGAGGTCCTGTCCGGTGTCGGTGTTGATGAGGGTGCGGGAGTTGGTCCAGATGATCAGCCCGCTGGCGGCCACGGCCAGCGGCACGAGCAGGCGCTTGCGCAGGGTGCCCTGGAAGACCGGCTGGGACGTGGGCAGGCGCAGGAACCGGTACAGGACGTAGACGCCCAGTCCCAGCAGGATGGTGGAGACGACCGGCTTGGCGGCGGCCCCGTCGAGGTTCACCAGGACGTGGGCGCCGAGGAACGCGGCGATCCCGCCGGGGACCGCCATGATCCCGACCACCCGCCAGTCGACGTTGCCGAACTTCCAGTGCGCGGCCCCCGAGACGAGAGTGGTGCCGACCTCCGACAGGTGCACGATGGCGGAGGCCGAGGCCGGGGCGATGCCGGCCAGGGGGTCCCTGGCGACGGGTCCGATGCCGGGCGGGGACCGGGGGTGCGACGACGGGGCTCATCGGGCGGGGGCGGTCAGTCGGCACCGCGGGAGCGTGAGCGCGATGCGGACTGCTGGGGCGTCCGTGGCGGCACCCGTCCCCCGGACGCGGCGCCCGGGGAGCGAGGAGGCACCGGCGCGGTGCGCCGGCATCCGGGGCCCGGCCGGCCGGTCACCGGCCGACAGGGGGGGGGCAGGAGGTGCGGTGGCCCTGGGCGTCCGGCCCGTCACCGCCCCGCCGTGACAGTGCTCCCGGTGGCGGCGACCACCGAGAACGGGGCGCTCCGGGCTGGAGCCGGTACGGGAGGTACGGGCATGATGAAGGGCCGTCCGGCCGGTCGTCCCCGGTGGGGTCGGCGGACCACCGCTCACGCGGTGGCGTCGAATCCGGCCCCGAGAAGCCCCCGACATGCGGGGACACGCCCCGGACTTCCGGCGACGCAGATGTCGACTGTTACGAAGACCTTGGAGGCGCTGTTCCTGGGCCGTACGGTCAAGCCATGTTCGTCCACTCGATGCGTTGTCTCAGCTCGTCGCGGATGTCCTGACGGCCCCGCCGCAGGGCATCGCCACCGCAGCTCCCTCTTCTTCCTCCCCGTCCCGGCTCCGCCGCTCCCTGGCCGCACCGTGCTGACCCGGGTCCCTTCGGCGTACCCGAAAACACTTCCACCGTGACCCAAGAGGGGCAGGCCAGGAGGACGGCCCTGCCCGTGGACAGCGAGGAGGCGATGAACGCCTCGATCCTCGACGCCGTCCACGACCGCCTCCACCGTCCCGTCCTCACCGGAAGGACCACCCCATGACCTCGACCCCACCACCTCACGACCGCCCCGCCACCGCCCAGGGCGCTCCCGCCGCCACGACCGCTGCGGGCCGGGCGCACGACCTGATCCCGTTGGGCGAGGCCACCAAAGCGTGGTTCAAGATCTCCCTGCAGACCTTCGGCGGCCCGGCCGGGCAGATCGCGGTCATGCAGCGGTCCATGGTCGACGAGCACCGCTGGATCGGGGAACGCCGTTTCCTCCACGCCCTGTCCTACTGCACCCTGCTGCCCGGCCCCGAGGCCCAGCAGCTGGCGATCTACATCGGCTGGCTGCTCAACGGCACCCGCGGAGGCCTCATCGCCGGCACCCTGTTCGTCCTTCCCGGGGTGGTGGCACTCCTGGTCCTGTCGGGCATCTACGTCGCCTTCGGGGAGACGGCCGTCGTCGTCGCGCTGTTCGCGGGCCTCGCCCCGGCGGTGCTGGCCGTCGTCGCCCAGGCTCTGCTCAAGGTCGCCGGACGGGCCCTGCACCACCGGGCGCTGGTGGCCATCGCGGTGGCCTCCTTCCTGGCGCTGGCCGTGTTCGCAGTGCCCTTCCCGGCGGTGGTCGCCGCCGCGGCGGCCACCGGCTGGGTCATCGGCCGGGTGCGTCCGGCCGTCATGGCCGCCCCGGCCAAGAAGACCACCGTCGACGGCCCGGAGCCGGTGATCTCCGACGACGCCCTCCAGCACGCCACCCCCTCCTGGAGACGTGCCGCTGTGATCCTGGGGACCGGCATCCCGCTGTGGCTGGGACCGGTCGCAGCAGCGGCCCTGCTGACCGGATCGGACAGCGTGTTCACCCAGCAGGGTCTGTTCTTCTCCGGCACCGCCCTGGTGACCTTCGGCGGGGCCTACGCGGTGCTGGCCTACGTCGCCCAGCAGGCCGTGACCACCTACGGGTGGCTCGCCCCGGGGGAGATGGCCCGAGGGCTGGCCCTGGCCGAGACCACCCCGGGCCCGTTGATCATGGTCGTGCAGTTCGTCGCCTTCCTCGGGGCCTTCCGCGACCCCGGGACCCTGGACCCCTGGGTCGCGGCCGTGGTCGCCTCCCTGCTGACCACCTGGGTCACGTTCGTGCCCTGCTTCCTGTTCATCCTCCTCGGCGCCCCCTACGTCGAGAGCCTGCGCGGCAACACGTCCCTCTCAGCGGCCCTGACCGGGATCACCGCCGCCGTGGTGGGGGTGATCGCCAACCTGGCCGTCTACTTCGCCGCCCACACCCTCTTCGCCACGACCACGTCCCTGGACCGGGGCCCGATCCACCTGGACGCCCCCGTACTGACCAGCCTGCAACCGGAGGCCGTGCTGATCGCCGCCGCCGCGATGGTCATGGTCTTCAAGCTCAAGTGGAGCGTGCTGCGCACCCTCGGGGTGTGCGCAGCCGCCGGTCTTGTCATCGGGCTGTTCGGGATCCTCGGCTGAGGGCCAACAGGCTTTCCCCGGCCGGCGTCATGCGCCCTGCTTGCCCCAGGGATTCATCGGCGTCAACCCATCGGTGCCGGGGCAGGCGTCGGGGCCGTCTCGTCGACGGCAGGCGAAGCGGCGGGCTGGGATCGGACCGACCAGCGCCGTCGGGGCCCGGAGAAGGTGCTGGTGACGCGGTCGAGGTAGACCGCCAGGATCACGACGGCGAGACCGCCCTCGATCCCGGCTCCGATGTCCAGCTGGGTCACAGCACTGGTCACGACAGCTCCCAGACCTCCTGCACCGGCCAGGCCGGCGACGACCACCATCGACAGGGCCAGCATGATGACCTGGTTGACGCCGGCCATGATGGTGGGCAGGGCCAGCGGCAGCTGGACGTCACGCAGCAGCTGGCCGGGGCGTGCACCGAAGGACAGCGCCGCTTCGACGACCTCGGCGTCCACCTGGCGGATGCCGAGCTCGGTCAGGCGCACGGCGGGGGCCAGCGCGAACACGGCGGTGGCGACCACTCCGGGAACCACTCCGATGCCGAAGAAGAACACGGCAGGAATGAGGTACACGAAGGGAGGCGTGGTCTGCATGAGGTCCAGCACCGGCCGGACGGCTGCACTGAATCCGCGACGCCGGGCCGCCAGGATGCCCAGCGGCACCCCGGTGGCCACCGCCACCACGGTCGCCACCAGGACGACGGCCAGCGACTGCATGGTCTGTTCCCACAAGCCCATCGCGGCGACCAGGCCGAAGGCCAGAACCGTGAACACCCCGATTCCCCACCGCCTCAGGAGGACCGGGACGGCTGCCAGCACCAGGATCAGCGCGAGGGGACCGGGCAGGCTGAGCGCCGAGGTGATCGCCCCGACGACGGTCTCGAGCGCCGCGCCGATGCCGTCGAAGACGCCGCCGAGGTGAAGCAGCAACCAGTCCACGGTGTCGGCGGCCGGGTCGGCCAGATCGATGTCCGGAATCACGCGGCCACCTCTGTCGCCCGGTCGACGGCCACCAGGACCGAACGGCTCGAGACGTAGCCCAGTACCTGGCCGGCTTCTATCACAGGAACCCCTCCGTCATCAGCCGGCAGCCGTCCTGCGATCTCGGCGAGGGTCTCTGCCGGCCCGACCCCCGCACGAGCGTGCACGTCCGCACCGGGCGGGGCCGGGCGCATGACGTCGCGGGCGGTGAGGATCTTCGTGCGGTCGACCTCTCCGATGAACCGGCGCACGTAGTCATCGGCCGGTCGGCCGAGGATCTCGGCGGCGGCTCCGGTCTGGGCGACCCGCCCCCGGTTCAGGATCGTGATGCGGTCGCCCAGACGCATCGCCTCGTTCAGGTCGTGGGTGACGAAGACGACGGTCTGGCCGAGCTCGTCGCGCAGCCGCAGCAGCAGGTCCTGCATCTCGCGGCGGATCAGCGGATCGAGCGCGGAGAACGGCTCATCCATCAGCAGGACGTCCGCATCGGTGCTCAGCGCCCGGGCCAGCCCGACCCGCTGCTTCATCCCGCCGGAGAGTTCCGCCGGGCGGGCGTCGCCCCAGTCACCCAGCCCGACGACGCGCAATGACTCGTCGGCGCGGGCCAGCGCCTGCGGCCGCGCCGTTCCGCGCAGCAACAACCCGTAGGCGGCGTTCTCGCGCACGGTGCGGTGGGGAAACAGGGCGAACTGCTGGAAGACCATGCTGATCCGCCGGTTGCGCACCTCGCGAAGTTCTCGGACGGAGAGCCTCGACAGGTCGCGTCCGTCCAGCTCGATGGTGCCGGTCGTGGGCTCGACGAGCCGGTTCAGCATCCGCAGCACGGTCGACTTGCCGGAGCCGGACAGTCCCATCAGGACGTAGAGGTCTCCGCGGTGGACGGTCAGGTCCACCCCTTCGACGGCGGTGGTGCGCTGCGTCCCGGAGCCGTACACCTTGGACAGTCCGCGCGCTGAGACCAGCACCTGTCGCGAGTGGTCCGTGCCGGTCAGCCCAGCCACGACTCGACCTCGTCCTGATGCCCGTCGACCCACTGCCTGGCCAGGTCGGCCGGCTCGGCGCCGGTGTCCTCGGACTCCTTCAGGATCGCCTCGATCTCCTCCAGCGGGATCTGGAACCTCCCCAGCGCCTCGTGGAACGCCGGAGCCTGTTCCGCCACGTCCTGGTGCGCGGCCGTCCACACGTCCTGGGCCGGGATCGCGCACGCCTTCTTCTCCCCGGTGAAGCAGTCCTCCTCGTAGGGGTTGGGTTCCTCCAGCTGGACGAGGTCGTACTGCTCGAACAGCCAGTGCGGGCGGTAGGCGAAGACCAGGACGGGTTCCTGGCGGTGGTAGGCACGCTTGAGCTGGGCGATCGATGCGGCCTCGCTCGAGGGCCGGTGCTCGATGTCGAGCCCGAAGCCCTCGAGGCGCTGGGCGTTCTGATCCGTGGTGACCCACCCGGGGTCACCGTCGTAGAGTGCGCCGCCGACCTCCTCGGCGTACTCGTCGAGCTGATCCACGCTCTTCAGGCCTTCCGCCGCCCCACCGGGTTCGACGAGGTAGCGCGGAACGAACCAGCCCTGGGCGGCATCCCCGTAGGTCCGGCTCACCAGCTCGGTGCTCTGGTCGGTCTCGTCGGCGAACTTCTGCTGGTTGGGCAGGTTGACCTCGGTGAGCAGGTCGATGTCACCCCGGCCCAGACCCACCCAGCCGGTCGCGGGGTCGACGTTGACGGTCTCGATCGAGGACACCCCGAGTTCCGGGTGGTCCTCCACGACCGCGGCCAGGATCTCGGTCTCCACCGCCGCCGCGGTCCAGGAGAACTGTCCCGCCGTGAGCTCCACTCCGGTCGGGGCCGGCCCGGAGTCCCCGGAGGACTCCGGGTCGGCGGGAGCTCCGGTGGCGGAGCAGCCGGAAACGAGCAGGGCAGCGGCGGCCGCGAGGGCCCCGGCGCCGCGGAGGCGGAGAGGGCGAGCAGTCATGGGAGTTCCTTCGATCGATACCTGGTGGGCCGCGCCGCTCATGCTGCGCCACGACCGACCCGTGGTGGGGGACTCCGTGTCGCCGGAGGCCATGGGCGTCACCTGAGTCCACCCGCTTCCCGCACCCGGAGTCCATTCCCGGGACACCGGAGGACACACTTGTCAAATTGTTACGAACCCCTGGGCTGACGGTGCCGACGCTCCTAGGGTCAAGCCATGTTTGTCGATCCGCAGCGCTGTTGTCGCTCCTCGCGAATGCCCTGACGAGCCGGCCCCGGAGCGTCGCTGCTCTCCGCCGAGGCCCTCCTCACAGCCCTCGACCACCCCGCCGACCCGGGGCGCGCCCACTCCGCGACACCGTTCTCCATCCACGAGCCCGAACCTTGCGAGGAAGACCCCATGACCACCACTGCCACAGTCCCCGCGACGACCACTGCGACCCGTTTTCGCCTCACGAAGCTGGGTCAGCACATCGGCGCCCGCATCGAGGGCCTCGACCTGTCGGGGCCCCTGGACCCGGACACGGTCACCGCGATCCGGGCCGCGCTCAACGAGCACAAGGCCCTGGTTTTCCATGACGCCGGGATCACCACCGACGACCAGCAGGAGGCCTTCGCCGCCCACTTCGGGCCGCTGACCACCGCCCACCCCACCGTGACCTTCCACGAGGGCATGCCGAAGACGGTGCTGCCCGTGGACAGCGAGGAGTCGGTGGCCAACCAGTGGCACACCGACGTCACCTTCGTGGTCAACCCCCCGCAGGTCTCCACCCTGCGCGCGGTCGTGCTGCCCCCGTACGGCGGGGAGACCCTGATCGCCAACACCGCCGCAGCCTATGGGTCCCTGCCGGAGGAGCTGCAGCGGTTCGCGGAGACCCTGTGGGCCGAGCACACCAACGCCTCGGACTACATCCGGCCCCGGTCGGTGCAGGGCGAGAAAGAGCAGCACTACCAGGAGGCTTTCGTCTCCCGGACGTTCCGCACGGTCCACCCCGTGGTCCGGGTCCACCCGCTGACCGGGGAGAAGGGGCTGTTCATCGGGGCCTTCGCCCAGCGGCTGAGGATCCTGGGGGTCTCCGCCTACGAGTCCGCCGATCTGCTGCGGCTGTTCCAGGCCCACGTCACCCGCCCCGAGCACGTCGTGCGGGTGGGGTGGGAGCCGGGCCAGGTGGTGGTCTTCGACAACCGCATCACCCAGCACTACGCGATCGACAACTACGACCGTGCCCCGCGCAAGCTCAACCGCATCACCGTGGCCGGGGACGTCCCGGCCGGGGTGGACGGGCGGCGCAGCCACGCCCTCGAAGGGGACTCCTCCCACTACTCGCAGGTCGTCGAGCTCGCCTGAGCCGCCGTGGACCGGCGGCGGAGGGGCCGGCCCCGTTCACGCTCCCGAGGAGGGGCCGGCGGGTCACCAGATGTTCACGCGCTCCTCGGGGGCCAGCCACAGGTCGTCGCCGGGTCGGGTGCCGAAGGTGTCGTGGAACGCGAGCATGTTCTGCACCACCCGGTTGCAGCGGAACTCGTCCGGGGCGTGCGGGTCGGTGGCCAGCCGGTTGACCAGCTCCTGCTCCCGGGCGGTCGAGCGCCACAGCGCCGCGTAGGCGTAGAAGAAGCGCTCCGCGCCGGTCAGCCCGTCGAGCACCGGGGCGCTGTCCTGGTCCAGGCCCCGCTCGGCCAGGGACATCCGGTAGGCCACCAGGGCGATCTCCAGCCCACCCAGGTCCCCGATGTTCTCGCCCACGGTGAAGGCCCCGCTGACCCGGTGCCGGGCCGGGTCCAGCCCGCGCGGCGTGCAGCCGTCGTACTGGGCGATGAGCGCGGCGGTGCGCCTGGCGAACTCCGCGCGGTCCTCGTCGGTCCACCAGTTCTCCAGGTGGCCCCGGGAGTCGTACTTGGCGCCCTGGTCGTCGAAGCCGTGGCCGATCTCGTGGCCGATCACGGAGCCGATCGCGCCGTAGCACACGGCGTCGTCGGCGTCGATGTCGAAGAACGGCGGCTGCAGGATCCCCGCGGGGAAGACCACCTCGTTGAGCACGGGGTGGAAGTAGGCGTTGACCCAGTGGGGATAGAGGAACCACTCCCCGCGGTCCACGGGGGTGCCCATCTTCCCGACCGTGCGGTCGTGCTCCAGCGCCAGCCCCGCCCGGACGTTGCCGAGCAGGTCCCCGGGGTCCAGCGCCAGGGAGGAGTAGTCCCGCCAGGCCTCGGGGTGGCCGACCTTGACCGTGAACGTGGACAGCTTCTCCAGGGCGCGTGCCCGGGTGGCCTCCGACATCCACTCCAGCCGGGAGATCCGCTCCCGGTAGGCGGCCAGCAGGTGCGCCACGAGCTGCTCCACGCGGGCCTTGTGCGCCGGCGGGAACCAGCGGGCCACGTACTCGCGCGCCACGTCGTCGCCCAGGACCCGGGTGACCAGGAACTCGGCCCGCTTCCAGCGCTCGCGGGGACGGCTGATCCCGGACAGGGCGGTGCTGTAGAAGCGGAAGTTCTCCTCGACGAACGGCCGGGGCAGGAACGGGGCGCGCTTGGACACGATCCGCCACGACTGCCAGATCCGGATCTGCTGCTCGGACCACTCCTGCCACAGCCGGCCCAGCTGTGCCGCGAAGGAGGGCTGGCGCACGATGACCCGGTCGAAGGTCCCCGCCCCGCGCTCCGGGGCGGTGCCCTCGAGCCACGCCGTCCACGGGAAGCCCGGCGCCATGGCCTCCAGGCCGGGCACGTCCACGGGGTTGTACATCTCCTCGACGTCCCGCGCGGAGACGGTGTCCCAGTGGGCGGCGGCGAGCCGCGTCTCCATGGCGAGCACGGTCGCCGCGGCCTCCCCGGCGGGCACGCCCCAGCGCGCCGGCAGGCCCGCCAGCTCGAGCATCGCCGCGACGTGGGCGGTGAACGCCGCGCGCAGCCGCTCGTGCAGCGGGTCCGTGTAGTAGCTGTCCGTGGGCAGGGACAGCCCGTCCTGGCGCAGGAAGAACGAGTAGCGGGAGGAGTCCCGGGAGTCGTTCTCCACGAAGAAGGACAGCGGCCCGTCCACGCCGGTGCGGTGCAGGGCGGCCGAGGCGCGGGCGAGGCCCTCCTTGCCCCGGGCGGCGTCGAGCACCGCGAGGTCCGGGTCCAGAGCGGCGCGGCCGCGGCGCTCGATCTCCTCCTCGTCCAGGAAGGAGCGGTACAGCGCGGCCATCCGGGACCCGGCGGGGGCCTCCTGCACGATCTCGTGCACCCGTTGCGTGTTGCGGTCGGTGAGGATCACGGAGGCGCCGTCGAACGCGCGGTCCTCCGGCAGCTCGTGCGCCTCGATCCAGCCGCCGTTCACGTGGCGGTACAGGTCGTCCTGGGGGCGGACGCCGGGATGGACGTGCTGCAGCTCGAGGCCGGAGTCGGTGGTCACGGGAGCGTCCCCTGTCGTCGTGGCGGGGCGGAAGGCGCGGGGCGGCGGCGTCCGCCCGGCTCCAGCCTACGGACGACGGCGCCGTGGCCCGTCTCGCGCGGGCCACGGCGTCCGTGGTGCTCGTCACACCCGGCCGGCGGGTGCGGCGACGGGTCAGCTCGCGGCCGGCTCCGGGCTCTGGGCTCCGGCGGCCTCGCCGGTCCCCAGCCACTTGCCCTCGAGCTCCTCGAGGGTGCCGTCCTCCCGCATGGTCGCCAGCGACTCGTTGACCTGCTCGAGCAGGGCCGTGTTGCCGGTCCTCACAGCCAGGCCCAGCTGCTCACCGGTCTCGATCTCCTCGACCAGGCGCAAGTCCGGGTTGTCCGTGATGGCAGGGCCCATCACGGAGATGTTGCCGATGACGGCCTCGACGTCACCGGTGTTGAGCCCCTGGATCATCAGGGCCGAGTCCTCGTACTGCACGACCTCGGCGTTGTTCTCCTGGGCCTGGGTCTCGCCCGTGGTGGCCTGCTGCACGCCCACGCGCTTGCCCTGGACGTCGGCCACCGAGTCGATGTCGGCGTCCGGGGCGACCAGCAGCGCGAGGTTGTCGTCGAGGTAGGGGTCGGAGAAGTCCATGACGGACTCGCGCTCCTCGTTGATGGTCATCCCGGAGGCGGCGAGGTCGCACTGGTTCGAGTCCAGGGCCACACCCGACTGGATGCCCTCGAAGGACGTGCGGAGGAACTCCGTCTCGACCCCCATGTCCTCGGCGATGTTGTTCACCAGGTCGATGTCGAAGCCGACGGTCTCCCCGCCCTCCGTGAACTCGAAGGGTCGGTAGGGGATGTCCGAGCACACCGTGAGCGTGCCGGGGGTGATCAGGCTGATCTCCCCGCCGTTCGCGCCCGTGTCGCCGCCGGAGGCCTCCCCGCCCTCGTCGGTGCTCGTGCACGCGCTCAGGGCCAGCGCGGAGACGGCCAGCACGGACAGGGTCGCTGCCCCGTGGAACCTGCTCTTCATGGATCTGTCCTTCCCTCGGGAGGTGGCGGGCCGCCGCCGGCTGCACGGCGTCGTGCCCGGTGCGCGGCCCGCCGGTGAATGTGCCTCAGTGTAGGTCTTCAGGCGTTGCCGGGATGTTGCACACCACTGGTCAGTAGTCAATTCATTGTCCCCACTCCGGGCGACGACTCGGGGACGACCCGCCCGGGCGATCCCCGAGGGGCCGCCCGTCCGGATGGTCCGTCCCGATCGGGCGGCCCGGCGGGCGCGGCGCGCAGCACGGACCACGGCGGCGCACCCGGCGGCGGCGCACCGACCGGCGCCGGCCGCGTCCGGCGGATTCGGCACAATGGGCCCATGACCCGCACCGAGCACCCGCGCCGCAGTACCCAGGAGGGGCGATGACCGCGCCGCAGGCCCCCGCGAGCGTGCGCGTGGACGTGTGGCTGTGGGCGGTGCGCGTGTTCAAGACCCGCTCCGCCGCCACGGCCGCGTGCCGCGCCGGCCACGTGAAGATCGACGGCACGTCGGTCAAGGCCGCCCAGCCGGTGCGGCCCGGCCAGCGGGTGGCCGTGCGCCGTCCCGGCCACGAGCAGGTCCTGGAGGTGGTGCAGCTGCTGACCAAGCGCGTCGGAGCGCCGGTCGCCGCGAAGGCCTACGTCGACCACAGCCCACCCCCGCCCCCGGCGCTGCACGCGGCGGTGCCGCGGCGGGACCGGGGCACCGGCCGGCCGACCAAGAAGGACCGCCGGGAGATGGACCGCCTCCGGGGGCAGTGAGCCGCCACGGCGCGCGGCGTTCCGTGCACTCTCCCAGGAAGACGCAGAATAATCCCCACTGCACGTGTGCCGTGGGTCACCCCGCCGTCCGGCGGTCCGACGCGCGGCCGGAACCGGAGGAGTTCGACTCATGGCACTGCTGGACACATCGGTGTGGACCGGAAAGATCTACGTCAACGGATGGCGTGAGGGCCGCGGCGGCACCGAGGACGTCACGAACCCGTCGACCGACGAGACGCTCGGGCGCATCGGCTTCGCCTCCCCCGAGGACGTGTACGAGGCGGCCGAGAAGGCCGCGGCGGCGCAGAAGGAGTGGGCGGCGCTGAAGCCCTCCGAGCGCGCCGGGGTGCTGCGCCGCGCCGGCCTGCTGTTCGAGGAGCACGCCGAGGAGGTCATGGACTGGGTGGTCCGGGAGACCGGGGCGATCCAGCCCAAGGCCGGGCTGGAGGCCTCGGTCGCGGCCGCGGAGTGCTACGAGGCCTCCGCGCTGCCGACCCACCCGCACGGGGAGTACCTGCCCTCCGACGCCCCGCACTGGTCGCTGTCCCGCCGGGTGCCGGTCGGGGTGGTCTCGGTGATCTCGCCGTTCAACTTCCCGCTGATCCTCTCGATCCGCTCGGTGGCCCCGGCCCTGGCCCTGGGCAACGCGGTGCTGCTCAAGCCGGACCCCCGCACCTCGGTCACCGGCGGCGCGCTCATCATGCGCGTCTTCGAGGAGGCCGGGCTGCCGCCCGGCGTCCTGCAGCTGCTGCCCGGCGGCGGTGACGTCGGGGCCGCCACGGTCGAGGCCCCGCAGGTCGACGTCGTGTCGTTCACCGGGTCCACGGCCGCCGGCCGGCACGTGGGCGCGGCGGCGGCGCAGCACCTCAAGCGCGCCCACCTGGAGCTGGGCGGCAACAACGTGGTCATCGTCCTGCCCGGCGCGGACGTGGACCTGGCCGCCGGGGTGGGGGCGATGGGCTCCTTCTTCCACCAGGGCCAGATCTGCATGACCACCGGGCGCCACCTGGTGCACGAGGACCTGCACGACGAGTACGTGGACAAGCTCGCGGCGAAGGCGGAGGCCCTGGTGGTCGGGGACCCCTCCGGCGGACCCGTGCACCTCGGCCCGATCATCGACGAGCGCCAGCTCAAGGCCATCGACGCGATCGTGCAGGAGACCGCCATCGCCGGCGCCCGGGTGGTGGCCGGGGGCTCCCACGACGGACTGTTCTACCGTCCCACGGTGCTCTCCGAGCTGACCCACGAGATGACGGCCTGGAAGGACGAGATCTTCGGGCCGGTGGCGCCCGTGATGAAGGTGAGCAGCGCCGAGGAGGCGGTGGAGTTCGCCAACGCCTCCGAGTACGGGCTCTCGGTGTCCATCATCGGGGACGTCGGGGAGGCCATGAAGATCGCCGACAGGATCCGCTCCGGCAAGATCCACATCAACGAGATGACGGTCGCCGACGAGGCCAACGCCCCCTTCGGCGGCACGGGCGCCTCCGGCACCGGCTCCCGGTTCGGCGGGCCGACCGCGAACATCGACGCGTTCACCGAGACGCAGTGGATCACGATCAGCCCGGACGTCCCGCACTACCCCTTCTGAGCACCGCTCCGCCGGGGCGCCGGCCCGTCCGGGCGTGCGCCGCGGGGGCGGGGAGTCGTCGGTAGCCTGGACCGGTGACGACGACCTCCCGCCCCCGCGGCCTCAACAGGCAGATCCTGGCCCTGGCCGTCCCCGCCTTCGGGGCGCTCGTGGCCGAGCCGCTGTTCCTGCTGGCGGACTCCGCGATCGTCGGCCACCTCGGCACCCCCCAGCTCGCCGGCGTGGGCGTGGCCGCGGCCGTGCTGCAGACGGTCGTGGGGCTCATGGTCTTCCTGGCCTACAGCACCACCCCGGCGGTCGCCCGGCACCTCGGCGCGGGCCGGCTCCAGGAGGCCGTGGCGGTGGGCCGGGACGGGCTGTGGGTGGCCGCGGGGTTCGGCCTGCTCCTGTCCGCGGCGGGCTGGGTGCTGGGCCGCCCGCTGCTGGCGCTGATGGGCGCGCGCGGCGAGGTCCTGGAGCACGCCGTCGTCTACCTGCACTGGTCCCTGCCCGGGCTGACCGCCATGCTCCTGGTGCTCGCGGCCACCGGTGTGCTGCGCGGGCTCCAGGACACCAGGACCCCGCTGCTCATCGCGGGGATCGGGGCCGCGGCCAACGCGGGGCTCAACCTCCTGCTCGTGCACGGCGCGGGCCTGGGGGTGGCCGGCGCGGCGATGGGCACGAGCGCCGTGCAGTGGGCCATGGCGCTGGCGTACCTGCGGATCCTCCGCCGGCTCGCCCGCGAGCACGGCGTGGGGCCCGCGACCACGTGGCCCCGGCTCCGCTCGCACCTCACCGTGGGCTCCTGGCTCATGCTGCGCACCGTCTCCCTGCGGGTGGCCATCCTCGCGACCGTCCTGGTGGTCACGGGACAGGGCGCCCAGAACCTCGCCGCGCACCAGCTCGTGCTGACGGTCTTCAGCTTCCTGGCCTTCGCCCTCGACGCCCTCGCCATCGCGGCGCAGGCGCTGCTGGGCCGGGACATGGGGGCGCGGGACGTCGAGGACCCCGCCGAGCGCCGGGCGATCCGGGCCCTGATGAACCGGCTGGTCCTGTGGGGGCTCGGCTTCGGCGTGCTGACGGGCCTCCTCGTGGCCCTGGTCGGGACGCGGCTGGGCTTCCTGCTGAGCCCCGATCCCGCGGTGCAGGCACTGTTCGCGGCGGCCCTGCTCGTGGTGGCGGTCGGCCAGCCGCTGGCCGCCTACGTCTTCGTCCTGGACGGGGTGCTCATCGGTGCCGGGGACGCCCGCTACCTGGCGGTCGCCGGGGTGCTCAACCTGGTGGTGTACGCCCCGCTGCTGCTCCTCGTCGCGCACTCCGCCGGGGCGGGGACCGGGGGGTTCGTGTGGCTGTGGACCGCATACGCCGGGGGCTACCTGGGGGCCCGGGCCCTGACCCTGGGGCTGCGCGCCCGCGGCGACTCCTGGTTGCTCCGGAACGCTCGGTAACAAGCCGGAGCGCACCCGGCGTTGTGCGGCAGATCACCTACGATGCAGACATGAACAGTGATTCCCGCGCAGAGAAGCAGTCCTCCGCCGACTCCGTGCACAACGTCGTGCTCGTCGGCATCGACGGCTCCGACCAGGCCCGGCACGCGCTCGAGCGCGCCGTCGACGAGGCCCGGGCCCAGGACCTGACCGTGCGCCTGCTCGGCGCCTACCCGATCATCGGGGTCGGGGACCCCGGCCTCGAGATGCGCTTCACCGAGGCCGTGATGAAGGAGAACGCCGAGCACCTGGCCGAGGCCCGGCAGACCGTGGAGCAGGCGGGGCTGCGCGTCGAGGTCGTGGAGGCGGGCGGGGACGCCGCCAAGGCCGTCGTGGAGCAGTCGGGCGACGCCGCGCTCGTGGTCATGGGCAAGCGCGGTCGCGGCGGCGCGCTGCGCGGCCGGCTGGGCTCGGTGTCCGCGGCGGTCGCGGCGCACGCCAAGTGCCCGGTCATCATCGTCCCCGAGGCCGCGGAGATCCGGCACTCCGAACGGCGCGGCGGCAGCGCGGGCGACTTCGCGCTCGAGGCCGACGGGCCGGTCAAGGCGGACCAGATCGACTTCACCGGCCGGGTGGTCGTGGGCCTGGACGCCCTCGGCTCGCGCAGCCCGGCGCTGGGCAAGGCGGTGGCGTACGCCCAGGAGCACGGCAAGGCCCTGGCGCTGGTCTCCGTGAACGGCGCGTTGTCCGGCACGCCCTCCTGGTTCCAGGACGAGTTCAACCAGGCCCGGTACTTCCACGAGGCGGACCAGAAGCTCACCCAGATCTCCGACGAGATCGCCGCGCAGCACCCCGAGCTGACGGTCGAGCACCACATCTTCGTGGGCCGCCCGGCCCGCATCCTGATGAACGCCACGCACACCGCCGACCTGGTCGTGGTGGGCTCCCGCGGCATCGGCGGCTTCCGGGGGCTGCTGCTCGGCTCGGTGTCCCAGGCGGTGCTGGAGAACGCCGCCGGCGCGGTCATGGTGGTGCCCGCGCACCGCTCCTGAGCGGCTCCTTCCCGGCACCCATCCCCACGGCGCGACCAGGAGGCAGCGGCACATGACCGAGCAGATCGTCGTCGGCTACGACGGCTCCGAGAACAGCGAACGAGCCCTCGACTGGGCGATCCAGGAGGCCGGCGCCCTCGCCGGCGAGCTCAAGGTGGTGGTCTCCACGGGACGTCCCGTGGCCGTGGACCCCAGTCTCTACGGGCCGTTCCTGGAGGCGATCGAGGAGGAGGCGGACAAGGTCGCGGCCGCCGCCGTCACCCGGGCCCGGGACGCCGGTGTTCCGGCGGTCGCGGTGGTCGAGCGCGGTGACGCGGCCGGGGTGCTGGTCCACGAGTCGGAGCAGGCCGCGTCCCTGGTGCTCGGCCGCCGCGGCCGGCGGGGAGTGCGCGGACGCCTCGGGTCGGTCACGGCTGCGGCGGCGGCGCACGCGAAGTGTCCCGTGATCGTCCTCCCGGACCGCTGGGACCCGCAGGCGCGCGCCGCCCGTGCCACGGCCGGCCCCTTCGCCGCTCGCGTGGCGGTCGGCGTGGACCGGCTCGGCCGGGACAACCCGGCCGTCCTGGCGGCCGGCCGGTACGCCGCCCGGCACGGTGCGGGCCTGGCGCTGATCACCGTGGTCCCGGAGGCGCTGAGCATGCCGACGGGCTCCGCCGACCTCGACCGGGCCGTGCGCGAGCAGCTCACCGAGCCCGCCCGGTCCCTCGTGGACCAGGTGGCGGCGTCGGTCCGGGAGGACCACCCGGACCTGGACGTCCAGACGTACGTCTTCTCCGGTCGGCCCGCGGACCAGCTCGTGGAGGCCGGACGGTCGGCGGAGCTCGTGGTGGTCGGCAGCCGCGGCTACGGCGGGTTCCGGGGGCTGCTCATGGGTTCCGTGTCCCAGGCCGTGCTCAACGAGGGCGAGGGCCCCGTGATGGTGGTCCCGACCCGGAAGAAGGACTGACCCGTCCGCCGGCAGGAGGAGCCCCCGGCCACGGGCGGCCGGGGGCTCCTCCTGCGGGCGGATCCGCCGACCGGCGCCGGCAGGCCATCCTGGGGACGAGCCCGCGGACCGGCCGCGGACGGACGGGAGCGCACCGTGGACCGCAGAGCACTCGCCGTGACCGCCCTGGCCGTCACCGCGCTCACCGGGTGCTCGGGCCCGGTGCAGATCCCCGACCCGCCGGCCGGGTCCAACGTCCTGGACTCCGCCGACGTCCTGACGGAGGAGCAGGAGCGCCGGCTCGACGCCCTGATCGAGGACCGCGGCGCCGGCACGGACGCCGCACGCGTCGCCGTGCTCACGGTGGCCGAGACGGACGGGTCGATCGAGGACTACGCCCGCGAGGTGGCGACCGCGTGGGAGGTGGGCGACGCCGGGGCGGACAACGGCGTGCTCGTGGTCGCCGCCACGCAGGACCGGGAGCTGCGGATCGAGTCGGCGGACGGGGTGCGCGAGCGGTTCTCCGACGACGAGGCGCAACGCGTGGTGGAGGACGTGCTGGCACCGGCCTTCGCGGACGGGCGCTACGCGCAGGGCCTGGGCGAGGCCGTCGAGCAGATCCACGTCTACGCGCAGGGCGGGGAGCCGCCGCAGGAGCCCTTCGACTGGGCCCTGCTCGGCTGGGTCGCGGGCGGCTTCGGCCTGGTCGGCGTGCTGGTGGCGTGGTGGATCGCCGCGGACCTGCGCCGCCGGCGCCGGATCGCCGACGAGGAGCTGCGGGCGGCCCGGCAGCGCGACCCGGAGCTGCGGCTCACCGAGGAGCAGCGCGCGGCGTACCGCACGTACCGGTACCACCACCGCAAGCCGGACGCGCTCACCGACCCCGCGGTGTGGCTGCCGCTCTACCTCGCCAACCCGGCGCTGTACTCCGCCGGCTCGAACGGCGGCCCGAGCGGGGACGGACAGGGCGGCTCCTCGTTCGGCGGCGGTGGCGGCTTCACCGGCGGCGGGGCGTCCGGCAGCTACTGACCGTCCCGCACGGAGCGGGAGACCGCCGGGCGCGCGGGACCGCCGGGCCACCGCGGAGCTGATGGGTGGCGCGGAGCAGATGGGGTGACGCGGAACCGCTCAGGCGGGGAGCCCGCGCCGGGCGGCCACGAGGGAGAGCAGGTGCCGGTGCACCGTGGTCTCCCCGGTCAGCTCGGGGTGGAACGAGATGCCGACGACGGCCCCGCTCGCCACCGCGACCACCGCGCCCCGGTGCCGGGCGAGGACCTCGACGCCCTCGCCGACGCGGGTCACCGCGGGGGCCCGGATGAAGGCGGCGCGCACCACGTCCCCGCCGCCGCCCCAGGCGAGCACGACCTCCTCGGAGGCCGTCTGGGGGCCGAACGCGTTGCGGGCCACCGTGACGTCCAGGACCTCGAGGGACTGCTGACCGGGAGCGGGGTCCTCGATGCCGGACGCGAGCAGGATGAGCCCGGCGCACGTGCCCAGCGTGGGCAGGCCGCCGAGGACGGACTCCCGCAGGGGTTCCCGCAGCCCGAACAGGCGCAGCAGCCGGTCCACGGTGGAGGACTCCCCGCCGGGCAGGACGATCGCGTCCAGCCCGGTGAGCTGTTCGGCCGTCTTCACGAGCACGGGCTCGGCGCCGAGCTCCCGCAGCATCGCGGCGTGCTCGGCGACCCCGCCCTGCAGGGCGAGGACGCCGACGCGGGGCGGGGAGGTCACCAGCCGCGCTCCGCGAGCCGGTGCGGGGCGGGGAGGTCGCCCACGTTGATGCCGACCATCGCCTCGCCGAGCCCGCGGGAGGCCTCGGCGATCTTCTCCGGGTCGTCGAAGTAGGCGGTGGCCTTGACGATGGCCTGCGCCCGGGCCGCGGGGTTGCCGGACTTGAAGATGCCGGAGCCCACGAACACGCCGTCGGCGCCGAGCTGCATCATCATGGCGGCGTCCGCGGGGGTGGCCACGCCGCCGGCGGTGAACAGCACCACCGGCAGCTTCCCGGTGCGGGCGACCTCGAGGACGATGTCGTAGGGGGCCGCGAGCTCCTTCGCCTTCACGTAGAGGGCGTCGGGGGAGACCTGGTGGAGGGCCTGCAGCTCGGCGATCTGACCGCGGATGGTACGGATGTGCTTGGTGGCCTCGGAGACGTCGCCCGTGCCGGCCTCGCCCTTCGAGCGGATCATCGCGGCGCCCTCGGCGAGCCGGCGCAGGGCCTCGCCCAGGTTGGTGGCCCCGCACACGAACGGGACGGTGAAGCGCTGCTTGTCGATGTGGTTGACGTAGTCGGCGGGGGAGAGCACCTCGGACTCGTCGATGTAGTCGACCTCCAGGTGCTCCAGGACCTGGGCCTCCACGAAGTGGCCGATGCGGACCTTGGCCATGACGGGGATCGAGACGGTGGCCTGGATGCCCTCGATCAGGTCGGGGTCGGACATGCGGGCCACACCGCCCTGCGCGCGGATGTCGGCGGGCACGCGCTCGAGGGCCATGACGGCCACGGCGCCGGCGTCCTCGGCGATGCGGGCCTGCTCGGCGGTGACGACGTCCATGATGACGCCGCCCTTGAGCATGTCGGCGAGACCGCGCTTGACCAGCGGGGAGCCGGTGAGCGGGGTCGCGTCCGAGGCGGTGGTGGGGGCGGAGTTCTGGGCAGGGGTGGTCTGCAGATCGGTCATGGGCTCCATCCTCCGGCCGGAAGTGGTCCACCGACAGGTCCACCATCGATAGAATCTGTTGGACCACAGGAACGGTCGGAGGAGGAGGAGCGTCCCGTGCGGCATCCCCACGACGTCGAGCTGCCCGTGCGCGTGGACCGGTCCGGTCCCGCGCCGCTGCCCGCCCAGCTCGTCCAGCAGCTACGGGAGCTGGTGGTCTCCGGGGCCCTGCGCCCCGGGGACGCGCTGCCCTCGACGCGCGGGCTCGCCGCCCGGCTGGGGATCTCGCGCGGCTCCGTGGTCACCGCCTACGACCAGCTCCACGGCGAGGGCTACCTGCACGCGACCAACGGGGCCACGGTGGTCCACCCCGACCTCGCCCGCTCCCGCGCGGAGCCCCCGGCGGCCCGGCCCGGCCCCCGCCCGCCCGCGGCGCCGCCGCGCCGGACCCGGGAGCGGCCCATGATCGACCTCACGCCCGGGCGGCCCGACACCGGCCGGCTGGCCACCCCGCAGTGGCGCGCCGCGTGGCGGGACGCCGCGGCCGCCGCCGGGACGGGGGCGCCCCCACCCCAGGGCTCGGAGCCGCTGCGCGGGCAGATCGCCGAGCACCTGCGGCTGATGCGCGGCGTGGTCCGGGACCCGGAGGACCTCTTCGTCACGGCGGGCGCGCGGGACGGGCTCCAGCTCCTGCTCGCGGTGCTCGGCGGCCACGCGGGCCGCGGGCTGCGCGTCGCCGTCGAGGACCCCGGCTACCCCTCGCTGCGCCGGGTGCCGGAGCGGCTCGGCCACGAGGTGCTGCCGGTGCCGATCGACGAGCAGGGGCTGGACCCCGCCCGCCTGCCCTCCGGCGCGTGGGCCGGCCCGGTGGAATGGGAGATCGAGCGGCCCCCGGACGCCGTGATCGTGACCCCCAGCCACCAGTACCCCCTCGGGGCGTCGATGCCCGCCGCCCGCCGGCTCGAGCTGCTCGGCTGGGCGCGCGCCCACGACGCGCTGATCGTGGAGGACGACTACGACTCCGAGCTGCGCTACGTGGGCGAGCCGCTCCCCGCGCTGTCCTCCCTCGACCACGCCGGGGGCGCCGTCCCGGAGCCTCCCGCCCCGGGACGGCTGCTCGGCGCCGGCGGCCACGTGGCCACGCTGGGCTCCTTCACCAAGGTCCTCGCGCCCGGGCTGGGGGTCGGCTACCTGCTGGCCCCGCCAGCTCTCCGGAAGGACCTGCTGCGGCTGCGCACGGACCTGGGCAACCCCGCCTCCGCGGTCGCCCAGGACGCCATGGCCCGTTTCCTGGCCGACGGCGGGCTGCGCCGGCACACCGCCCGGATGCGGCGGGAGTACCGGCGCCGGCGGGACCTGCTCACCGCGGCCCTCGCCGGGGTCCGCGGGGTGCGGGCCGTGCCCATGGACGGGGGGCTGCACGCCGTCCTGGAGTTCACCGGGGAGGTGCCGCTGGAGGAGCAGGACGTCGTGGACCGTGCCGCCGCCGCGGGCGTGCGGGTGGCGGCGCTGGGCTCGTACTGGGCGCACGGCGCGCGGGGCGGCCGCCGCGGCGTCGTCGTCGGCTTCGGCGCCACCGGGGCCGCCCCGGAGGGCGACGCCCTGCCGGACGCCCTGGCGATCCTGGCCCGGGTGCTCTCGGCGACCGGGCACGGCTGCGCTCGCTAGACTGACCGGTGCCCCGCAGGCCTCCCGGCCGGCACGTCCCCCGAAAGGCGCACCGTGAACCCCGATCCGAGCACCGGCATCCACCGCGACCTGTTCGCGCCCACGCTGCTGCGCGCGCTCGTGGCCCTGGTCCTCGGCGGCGTGACCGTGTTCTGGCAGGAGCCCACCCTGCCCGTGGTGGCCTGGGGCGTGGGGCTGTACCTCGTGCTCACGGGCGCGGCGAGCGTGCTCCTGCAGCTGCGCCTCAACGGCAACGACCACGTGGACATGGGCCCCACCCGGCAGATCCCGCAGTCCTACGGCGTGCTGTACCTCCTGGGCGGGGTCTTCACGATCCTGGGCGCCGACACCCCCGCGTGGCTGGTGGTCTACGCGGCGTCCATCATGGGCCTGGCCGGGCTCACCGAGCTGGCCCTCGGGCTGAAGTTCCGCACGACCTTCCCGCTGGGCCGCGACTGGACCATCGCCGGACTCGTCACGGTCCTCGCGGCCACGGGTCTCGTGCTCGTGGTGGACCTCGGCGCCAAGGCGCTCTTCGGGGTGGTGGGGGCCGCCGCGGTGGTCATCGGCGTCACCCACCTGCTGGCCGCCCTCACCCTCCGGCACGAGGACCGGCGGGGACGGGCCCCCGCCGGGACCGCGTAGACTGGGCTACCGCACGGCAGGCCCCGGCCGGCCGAGGACATCAGCTCACGAGGAGGACCAGTGGCACAGCGCAAGGGCTCGAGAGGCGGCTCCCGGGCCGACGTCAAGGGCCCCCTGATCCTGTCCGCCGCGCTCGCGGCGGTCGCGTTCGTCGCCGTGGGGATCTTCGCCAGCGGCGGCACGGACAACGGCCCGCGCCTGGACCTCGCCTTCATCGCCGCCGGCATCGCGTTCATCGCGACGCTCGTGATCAGCGCCACGCTGATGATCGTCGAGAAGCCCAACGACCCCCACCTCGGCACGGGCACCGGCGTCAACCGCTCCTCGGCCAAGCTCTACGCCGAGGCCCGGGCCCGCCGGCAGGCGGCCGCCCGGCCCCCCGGCGAGGCCGAGTTCGGCCAGCGCGTCCGGCCCGACACCGAGGGCGAGGACCTCCTGGGCCGCCGCTCCGCCGACGGCACCGGCCCGGTGGACGGCACGGACGACGACGGCCCCGCCCCGCGCGCCTGAGGCCCCGCCCGCTCGCGGCCCCTGCTCGCCGCACGTCCCCGCTCGCCGCAGGTCCCCGCTCGTTCCGGACCCCCGCCCCGGAGGATCCTGTCCCGTGGACAGCCCTGTCGCGGCCGTCCGTCTCCTCGGTAGATTGGGACGGCACCTGAGCAGCAGGGCCGGACCCCGCGCCCTGCTCGAGACCGGACGACGGGAACCAGCATGAGCCAGCAGCCGGAACCGCCCACCGAGGGCGACGACGAGTTCGAGCGGAAGGTCCAGCAGCGGATGGCCGACAAGCGGGAGGCCGACGCCGACCGCGATCCCACGGACGTGGCGCAGGAGGACTACAAGTCCGAGCTGCCCGAGCTCGAGGAGAACGAGGACAGCCCGGTCGACCCCGGCCAGGCCGGCGCCTGAGCAGCACCGCACGGAACGCACGACGCCCCGGGGAGGACCGTGGTCCTCCCCGGGGCGTCGTCGTGCCCGGCGGGCTCAGCGGCCGAAGCGCCGCAGCCGCAGGGAGTTCAGCACCACGAACACGGAGCTGAAGGCCATGGCGGCGCCCGCGATCACGGGGTTGAGCAGGCCCGCGGCCGCCACGGGGATGGCCACCGTGTTGTAGGCGAAGGCCCAGAACAGGTTCGACTTGATGATCGACAGGGTCCGGCGGGACAGGGCGATGGCCGTGGGCACCGAGCCGACGTCGCTGCGCACCACCGTGATGTCCGCGGCCTCGATCGCCGCGTCCGTGCCGGCGCCCATCGCGATCCCGAGGTCGGCCTGCGCCAGGGCCGCGGCGTCGTTGACGCCGTCGCCCACCATGGCGACCACGCGGCCGTCGTCCTGGAGGTCACGGACGACCGCGACCTTGCCCTCCGGGCTGACGTCCGCGACGACGTCCTCGGCGGCGATGCCGGCCTCCGCGGCGACGGCCCGTGCCACGGGCTCGTTGTCGCCGGTCAGCAGCATGGGCCGCAGGCCCAGCCCCTTGAGCCGCCGGACGGCCTCGCGGGCGTCGTCCTTGACGGTGTCGCGCAGGTCGACGAAGCCGACGAGGGCCCCGTCGACGGCCACGAGGATCGTGGTGAACCCGCCCTCCTGGGCGCGGCGCAGCGCGTCGAGCTGGGTGCCGTCCAGGCGCACGCCGTTCTCGGACAGCCAGGTGGTGCGCCCGACCACCACCGAGCGGGAGTGCATCCCGTCCGCCACGTGCGCGCGGACGCCGCCGCCGGGGGCCGAGACGAACCCGGAGACCGGGAACCGATGCGGGGTGGCCGCGACCAAGGCCCGCGCGATGGGGTGCTCGGAGTGCTGCTCCACGGTGGCCGCGAGGTCCAGCACCTGGTCCCGGGAGTACCCGGACACGGGCGTCACAGCCGCCACGGAGAGCTGACCGCTCGTGACGGTGCCCGTCTTGTCCAGCACCACGGTGTCCACGGTGCGGGTGTCCTCGAGCACCTCGGCGCCCTTGATCAGGATGCCCAGCTGCGCGCCGCGCCCCGTGCCGGTGAGCAGGGCCGTGGGGGTGGCCAGGCCGAGGGCGCAGGGGCAGGCGATCACGAGCACGGAGACCGCGGCCACGAAGGACGCGTGCACGTCCCCGGTCAGCAGGAGCCAGCCGACCAGCGTGGCCAGGGCGATCACCAGGACGACCGGGACGAAGACCCCGGAGATCCGGTCGGCCAGCCGGGCCACGGGGGCCTTGCTCGCCTGCGCCCGGGACACCATCCGGCCCATCTGGGCCAGGGTGGTGTCGGCGCCCACGCGGGTGGCCTCGACCAGCAGGCGGCCGTTGGTGTTGATCGTGGCCCCGGTGACGGTGTCCCCGACCTCCACCTCCACCGGGAGGGACTCGCCGGTCAGCAGGGAGGTGTCCACGGCCGAGCGGCCGTCCACGACCACGCCGTCGGCGGCGATCTTCTCGCCGGGGCGCACGACCACCAGGTCCCCCGGGCGCAGCTGCTCCGCGGGCAGGCTCGTCTCGACGCCGTCCCGCAGGACCACCGCGTCCTTCGCGCCCAGCTCCAGCAGCGCGCGCAGCGCCTCGCCGGAGCGGGCCTTCGCCCGGGCCTCCAGGCAGCGGCCCAGCAGCAGGAACGCGGTGACGAGGGCGCCGGTCTCGAAGTAGAGCTGGTGCCCGCTCATGTCCATCGTGTGGCCGAGCATCGCGCCGGCCGTCATGCCGGGCTCGCGCAGCAGGTTCCACAGCGAGAACAGGTACGCGGCGGACACGCCCAGGGACACGAGGGTGTCCATGGTGGAGGTCAGGTGCCGGGCGTTGATGGCCGCCGAGCGGTGGAACGGCCACGCCGCCCACGTCACGACCGGCAGGCTCAGGACCGCGACCACCCAGCCCCAGTGCGGGAACTGGAAGCCGGGCAACATCGAAATCACGAACACCGGGACGGAGAGCGCGGCCGCCACGAGGAGGCGCCGGCGCAGGGACTCGGGCGAGCGCAGCGAGGACGCCTCGCGCCCGGCGACCCTCGTCATGGCGTCGGAGCGCTCCGCGGGACCGGCGTCGTCGTCCCCGGGCGCGTTCGTGACGACGGCCCCGTACCCGGCCTTCTCGACCGTCTCGACGATCTGCTCGTCGCTCACGCCCTCGGGCACGTGGACGGTGGCGGTCTCGAGGGCGAGGTTGACGGAGGCGTCGACGCCCTCGAGCCTGCCCAGCTTCTTCTCGACCCGGCTGACGCACGAGGAGCACGTCATGCCCGTGATCTCGAGCTCGAGGGTGCGCAGCGGCCCGGCGACCTCGGTGGGGACGGCCGTGCGGGTCTCAGGCAACGCTGTACCCCGCTTCCTCGACGGCCTTCTCGATCTCGTCCTCCGACAGCTCGCGGGTGGAGGTCACGACCACGGGGGAGACCCCGCCGGCCACGAGGTCGACGTCGACGGACTCGACGCCCTCGAGTTCGGTGAGCTCCTCGGTGACGGACATGACGCAGTGGCCGCAGGTCATGCCGGAAACGTTGACGGTGGTCTGCACGATGGTCTCCTCGGGGGTTCGGTGGGTTCGTTCAGCGGGGTGGTCCGGTGGGGGCGGTGCGTCCGTCCGGTGGGGCGGGGTCAGCTCTTGAGCAGGCGTGCGATGGCCGCGGACGCCTCCTGGAGCTTGTCGTCGACGCTGGCGACGTCCCCGGACTCCTGGGCGGCCTCGACGGCGCCCACGACGCAGTGGTTCAGGTGCTCGTCCAGCAGGCCGAGGCTCACGGCCTTGAGCGCCGACTGGATCGCGGAGATCTGGGTGAGGATGTCGATGCAGTACTTGTCCTCCTCGACCATCCGGTGGATGCCGCGGACCTGGCCCTCGATGCGCCGCAGGCGCTTGAGGTACGCGTCCTTGTCCTGGGTGTACCCGTGCGGCGGCAGGGTCTGGGTCATGGGTCCTCCTCGGTCGTCCTGCCGTCACTGTATACCCCTCGGGGGTATCCTTCAAGCGTCCGGCCCGGTGCGGCCCGGCAATGTGCCAATCTTGAGGCATGGCTTCACTGATCGAGGACTACGCCCTGCTCTCGAACATGCGCACGGGTCCGCTCGTCTCCCGCACCGGGTCCATCGACTGGCTGTGCGCGCCCCGGTTCGACTCCCCCTCGGTCTTCGGCGCCCTGCTCGGGGAGCCCGACCACGGGCGGTGGCTGCTCGCCCCCGCGTGCACGGTCGCGGAGGGGCCCAACGGCGAGGTCCTCGACGAGGAGGAGAGCGGCGCCCAGGTCGCCGAGCGGTTCTACGTGGAGAACACGTTCGTGCTGCAGACCGTGTGGGTCACGGACTCCGGGTCCGTGCGCGTGACCGACTTCCTCCCGCTGACCTCCCGCACGGACGTGGTCCGCCGCGTCGAGGGCCTCACGGGCGAGGTCGAGATGTACCACGAGCTGCGGGTGCGCTTCGGCTACGGCGCCGTGGTCCCCTGGATCAGTCGCTTCGAGGGGGAGGAGGACCCCGCCGGCGGCGACCCCGCACCGCCCATGCTCGTGGCCATGGCCGGCCCGGACGCCCTCGTGCTGCGCGGGGAGCCCCTCCCCGAGTCCACTGACGACGACGACGAGCGCCGCCACCGCGGGACCTTCACCGTCTCCGCCGGCCAGGCACGGGACTTCGTCCTCACCCACTTCCCGTCCCACCGCACGCCCCCGGCCCCCGTCGACGTCAACGAGCAGCTCACCCGCACCGTGGAGCTGTGGCAGGACTGGTCCGGGCTGTACTCCCCGCCGGCCGCCGGGGAGGACGAGCCCGTGCACATCGTCCCCGTCCGCGGCCACGCCGTGGCCCGGCGCTCGGACGTGGTCCGGCGCTCGCTGCTCGTGGTGCGGGCGCTGATGCACCAGGAGACGGGCGGGCTCGTGGCCGCCCCCACCACGTCCCTGCCGGACGTCGTCGGCGGGGAGCGCAACTGGGACCACCGCTTCGCCTGGCTGCGGGACGCCGCGATGGCCCTCGAGGTCATGCTCGACCACGGCCACGACCGGGAGGCCGCGCAGCTGCGCAACTGGCTGCTGCGCGCCGTGGCGGGCGACCCGCACGACCTGCAGAACATCTACGGGGTCGCCGGGGAGCGCCGTGGGCGCGAGCACCAGCTCGACCTGCCCGGCTACGAGCGCTCCCGGCCGGTCCGCGAGGGCAACGGCGCCGCGGGCCAGCACCAGTCGGACGCCGTGGGGCACGTCATGGTGGTGTTCGAGAGGCTCCGCCGGCGCGGCGCCGTGGAGGACCACCTCTCCTGGCCCCTGCAGCAGGCGATGCTGCGCTCGGTCGTGGAGAACTACGAGGTCACGGACCAGGGCATCTGGGAGATGCGCGGCGAACGGCAGTATTACACGCACTCGCGCGTGCTGATGTGGGCGGCCCTCCAGTGCGGCGTGGACGCCGTGCGCGTGCACGGCCTGCCCGGCGACGCGCCGCTGTGGGAGCAGCTGCGGGACGCGCTCGCCGAGGAGATCTGGACGAGCGGCTACGACCCCGAGGTCGGCTCCTTCGTCCAGTACTACGGGGCGAAGACCGTGGACGCCTCCCTGCTCCAGCTGCCGCAGGTGGGCTTCGTGGCCTACGACGACGAGCGGATGCTCGGGACCGTGCGCCGGATCGAGGAGGAGCTGCGCCATCCCAGCGGGCTCATCCACCGCTACCGCAACGTCCTGGGCCCGGTGGACCCCGACGACCCCGACGCGTACGCGGGGGTCATCGGGGTGGACGGCTTCCCCGGCCAGGACAACCCGCACCTCGGCGCGTCCCTGTGGCTCGCCGCCCAGTACGCGCGGTCGGGCCGCTCGGACAGCGCCCGGAAGCTCGTGGACTCCGTGCTGTCGCGCGCCAACGACCTCGGACTGCTCTCCACCGAGTGGTCGCCCGAGCACCGGCGAATGACCGGCAACTTCCCGCAGACCTTCACCCACCTCGCCCTCGTCCAGGCCCTGGACGCGCTCGACGCCGCCCAGGGACGCCGCGCCGCGGACGCGCCGCACGAGACCGAGGCCGAGACCGTGGGGGCGGCCGTGGCCGAAGCTGTGGGGGAGCCCGTGCCGGGCACGGGCGGGTCGTCCGTCGTCGCCGCCGGAGGCGCCTCGTGAGCCACGCGGCTCCGGCCGACTGGCGGTCCTCGCCGGCGGTCCGGATCGGGCTGTCCGTGTCCGTGGCCACCGGGCTGTACGGCATCTCCTTCGGCGCCCTGTCCGTGGCGGCGGGACTGACCTTCTGGCAGACCGTCGCCCTGTCCGCGCTCATGTTCACGGGCGGCTCCCAGTTCGCCTTCATCGGCGTGGTCTCGGGCGGGGGAGCCGGCGCCTCGGCGCTGGGCGCCGCCACGCTGCTGGGGATCCGCAACGCCGTCTACGGGATGAGCATGAACGCCCTCGTCCGCCCGCGCGGCTGGCGCCGGCTCCTCGCCGCGCACGTCACCATCGACGAGTCCAACGCGGCCGCGTCCTCCCAGGTCCACCCCGTCGAGGAGCGGCGCGGCTTCTGGACCGCGGGCCTGGGCGTGTTCGTGCTCTGGAACCTGTTCACCGTGCTGGGCGCCCTGCTGGGCAACGCCCTGGGCGATCCCGCCCGGTGGGGCCTGGACGGCGCCGCCGTGGCCGCGTTCCTGGGCCTGCTGTGGCCGCGGCTGAGCGCCCGGGAGCCCGTGGCGGTCGCGGTGGTCTGCGGCCTCGTCACAGCCCTGACGATCCCGGTGCTGCCGGCGGGGCTGCCGATCCTCGTGGCCGCCGTGGTCGCGGCGTTCCTGGGCCGCTCCCGCGCGGCCGGCTCGGCCGGGACGGCGTCCGGCGCCGGCGCGGCGTCCGGCCCCGGTGCGCCGTCCGCTCCCGGTGCGAAGGAGGCGGGGGCGTGAGCATGTGGGTCTGGGTGCTCGGGGCGTGCGCGCTCGCCTACGCCCTGAAGCTCGTCGGCTACCTCCTGCCGGACCGGGTGCTGGACGACCCGCGCGTCGGGCGCATGGCGGGCACCGTCACCGTGGGCCTGCTCGCCGCGCTCGTGGTCATGAACGCGTTCGGCTCCGGCCAGGCGCTGGTGCTCGACGCCCGGCTGGGCGCGCTGCTCGTGGCGGGAGCGGCCCTGATGCTGCGGGCCCCGTTCCTGCTGGTCGTGGTCCTGGGGGCGGTCGCGGCGGCCGTGCTGCGGCTGCTCGGCGCGCCCTGACCCCAGCCCTCAGGCGCGATCCGTGGCGTCCTGGGCCCCGACCTCCTGGCAGGAGGCGCCGACCGGGCCCCTTCCGGCAACGGGCGCCGTCAGGCGCCGCTCGGCAGGATGTTGTGGTTGAGGCGGAACAGGTTGCCCGGGTCGTAGCGGTTCTTCAGCTCGACGAGACGCCTGTGCGTCCGCTCCCCGTAGGCCTGGCGTGCCGCCTCGGTGGTGACCGGGCCCTGCTCGGCGCCGAGGAAGTTCACGTACAGGCCCGCGTCGGCGAACGGTTCCACGGCGGCGTGGGCCTTCCGCGCGAACGCCGTGAGGCGGACGTCCTCGGCGGCGTCCGGCCAGAAGCCGTAGACGTTGAGCCAGTACCGTGCGGACCGGTTGGGGAAGGCGGTGGCGCCGGCGGGCACCCGCCCGAAGAACCCCTCCATGTGGTGGACGTCGATGCCCGTGCCGAACCAGGTGATCTCGGAGGCCACGCCGAGCAGGGCGTCGACCACCTCGTCATCCAGGCGGGAGAACGAGGCGTTCTTCCAGTAGCCGCGCGCCCCCTTGGGGAAGAGCTCGTCCATGGCCGACTGCCACTCGCCCCACTGCACGGGGCCGACCTCCTCCTCGTCCGGCGGGGCGTCGGACCGCAGCCGATCGACCAGGCGCAGGCCCTCGGCGTGGTCGGGCGACATCCAGGCGAAAGCGATGATCAGCCAGGGCTCGTCGCCCATCCCGAAGCTGGGCGGCAGCCGGAGGATCGAGAGGATGCCGTTCATCTCGTCCGGCAGGTCGGCCGTCCAGCGGGCGAACGCCTGCAGGGCCGCGCGCCACTTCTCGCGCCCGTAGAACAGGTTCCCGCCCAGCACGGACGGGGGCAGCTCCCGGGCCCGGAACGTGAAGGAGGTCACGACGCCGAAGTTCCCCCCGCCGCCGCGGATGCCCCAGAACAGGTCCGGGTTGTGCTCCGCGTTGGCGTGCAGGTGCTCCCGGGTCCCCGTGATCACCTCGGCGTCCACGAGGTTGTCGAGGCTCAGGCCGTTGCTGCGCGTCAGCCAGCCGACGCCCCCGCCCTGGGTCAGCCCTGCGACCCCGGTGGCGCTCACCACGCCGAGGGGCACCGCCAGCCCGTGCGGGACCGTCGCGCGGTCGACGTCGGCGAGGGTCGCGCCCGGCTCGACGGTCACGCGCCGGGTCCGGGGGTCCACCTCGACCTGCCGCAGGGCGCCGAGGTCCAGGACGAGTCCGCCCTCCACGGTCCCGTGGCCGGCCACGCTGTGCCCGCCGCCGCGGACGGCCAGCGGCAGCTCCGTGTGCTGCGCGGCGGCCAGCACCGGATCGATGTCGGACACGGCGCCCGCCCGCACGACGGCCCGGGGTCGCACGTCGACCATGCCGTTCCAGACCCGTCTCGCCTCGTCGTAGAGGGGGTCGTCGGGCTCGACCAGCGTCCCCGTCAGACGGGTCCGCAGCTTCTCGAGCTCTCGGGCGGTCTGGTGCTCATGCTCCCCGCGGTCCACGGCATTCATGGGACTGGCTTCCTGTGGGCGGGGGCACGCGCCCCCGGGCTGCTGCTCGTGCTCGACGACGGTGCGCAGACCGTCCTCGGCGGTGCCGGACGGGTCTCGGGCGGACTCGGAGCGGTCCGGGCGCTCGACCCCGCCGGGGCTGGAGTTCCGGTGCGGGGGGATGCGGAACGGCGCGCAATGGTGCTGTCACCAGGGTAGGAGCGACCTCGACACGGGACAACGGTCCCGGCGCAACGGTCCGGACACTGTTCCGCCGGGCGGAGGCCGGACAGGACGGTCCGTGGCCGGACGGGGCGGCCGGACCGTGCTCAGGCGAGTGGCAGCACCGGGGGAATGATGCCGTCCTCGATGGCCCGCTTGTAGAGCTCGAG
Organism: Kocuria himachalensis; assembly: GCF_054784195.1. NCBI lineage: Bacteria > Bacillati > Actinomycetota > Actinomycetes > Micrococcales > Micrococcaceae > Kocuria > Kocuria himachalensis. The sequence continues at coordinate 82,298 of NZ_BAAGPL010000006.1, read as the reverse complement.
CTTGGTGCGGGCCGGCCGGTCCACCACGGCGTACTTGCGGCGGATGCGCTTGAGGTGCTCCTCCACCGTGGACTCCGCGATCTGCAGCAGACCGGCCACCTCCTGCTCCTGGAGGCCCTCCACGTAGAGCGTGAGCACCTGGCGCTCCCGGGCGGAGAGCTTTGCCGGAGCCCTGCTGGGCAGCTCGGCCAGGGCCGACTGGAGCACGTCGCTCACGAAGTGGCCCAGCTGCCGGGAGAGGCGCATGGTCCGGAAGACGGTCCTGATGGGCTCCCACTTGCCCACGGCTCCGGCCGCCCCGCAGGCGAACGCGGACCGGACCCGGACGAGGTCGGCCGGCGGCACGAGCATCACCACGGTGTGCTCCTGCGCGGTGAGGTCCGTGATGTTCTGCACGAGGCTGCGACCGTCCAGGGTGTTCAGGCTCAGCAGGACCACCATCTCCTCGGCCGGGGGCTCGGCCATGAAGTCGGGGACGGTCCCGGCCACCGTGCTCACCCGCACGCCGTGCTCGGGGTGCTCGACGGCCTCGCGCTGCATCGCGATGCGCGTCATGGGCTGGGGGCTGATCACGGCGGCGTTCAACATGGTGGGGCTCCTCGAGGTCTCCCGCCGTGAGGTGGGCGGGATCTCCGCGGCCGGGGATCGCCGGCCCGTTCCGGCAACGAGAGGTCCGCGTCCCGGGACGGGGCCGGCGGCCATCGGTATATTCGTTGATCGGAATATTTGGCGGGGCAGCTGACGCGTCAGGGCGGGGGATCCTCCGGGCGGGCGTCGCCGGCGGAGATGGTGCAGTGTGTTCCTCCACAGTGGCGGACCCACCCGCGCGCGGGCAAGGCGATTCCGTGCGGACCTGCAACTTCGCACACCGCCCACCGCCCACCGCACCCCGCCCACCGCGCGCCGCCGGACCTGTCGTGCCGGGGTGCCCGGCCGGCGGCGGGCGCCGGCTCGCCCGTGCCCCGGGCGAACCGGGGAGGCCGCGGCTGGGAGAATGGGGGAGCACGCATCAGTCGAGGAGAGGTTCGTTCCGTCATGCACATCGACGTTCTCCCGGGACCGGCCGGGCCAGGACTCCGCGCGGGAGCGGCGAGCGAGCTCCACGGACTCCTCGGGGAACTCGCCCTGCGCGGACTCGACGCCCGGCTCGTCGACCCGGAGACCGATCCGGTGCTCCCGGAGCTCGGGGGCGACCTCCCGGAGGCCGGGCCCGGGAACGGTGCTCCCGCACGGCGGCCCGAGGCGGAGGCGCTGCTGCTGGCCGGCCTGGGGTCGGACGCCCTCGTGGACGACTCCCAGCTCCGTCCCTGGCTCGACCAGGCGCGGACCGCCGCCGAGGCCGGCCGGCCCGTCGTCGTCGTCGGGCTTGGTCTCGACACCGGCCCCTTCCCCGAGGAGGCCGTGCGCCGACTGCTCTCGGTCGCCTCCCTCGTGGGGGTGCGGAACGAGGCGTCCCTGGCGGTGGCCCGCCGACTGTGCCCCGAGCACCCCGGCCTGCGCCTCGGCTGGGAGGACGCACTCCTTCTCCCGGGTCCCCCTGCCCCGGCACGCCCGCCCGCGCAGGGCGGGGTGACAGATCAGCGGCGGGAGCCGGAGAGACCGGCCGAGGAGCATCGGGCGCCGGACGGGGCGACCCGGCAGCGGCGGGAGCCGGAGAGACCGGCCGAGGAGCATCGGGCGCCGGACGGGGCGACCCGGCAGCGGCGGGAGCCGGAGGAACCGGCGGCGCCGCCGCGGGTCGTCGCCGTGGTGGGGCGGCCGGCCGGTCCCTTTCCGCCGGAGCAGGTCGCCCCGGTGCTCGCCGCTCTGCTGGATGCTCTGGTGCACCGAACGGGAGGGGCGGTCACGCTCCTGGCCTGCGGCGGCGCCTCGGCCGACGAGGAGTTCGCGGCGGACGTGGCCGCGCTGCTGCGGGAGGACGTCCGCCGGGTCATCACGGACCCCGGGGAGGCGGACCCCGCCGCGCTGCGGGCGGACTGGGTCCTGACCACGTGCGCCCGCGGCGCGGCCTTCGGCCTGGCGGTGCACGCCGTCGTGCTGCCCGTGGCCCCGGACAAGTATTCCCTGGACAGCATGAACGGCGTGCTGAGCCGGTGGGGGCTGGAGGACGGCGTCGTCCCTCTGGCAGCACTGCTCACCCCGGGGGACGTGGCGTGGGACACCCGTGCCGCCGTCCAGCAGTGGGCGACCGAGGCCGTGGAGCACCGGGGGGCCGTGCGCGCCGCGCTGGCGGACGCCGAGCCGGCCGTCCGGGAGGCCGCGGCCCGGTGGTGGGACGACGTGGCCGGGGCGCTCCGCGGACGGGAGCCGGAGGCCGCGCGGGGAACGGCGGCCGCGCCGCGCGGGGTCGGTGCTCCGGTGGTGCGTGCTCTCCGCCGCCGTTACACCGTTCCGGAGGTGCCGCCCGAGCGGCCCACCGTCGCCGTCGTGCTGCGGCACCGCGACGGCCCGGCGCGCCTCGGCCGCGCCGTCGACGACCTCCTGGCGCAGACGTTCACCGACTGGCGGCTGGTCGTCGTGAACGACGGCGGGGACGCCGCCGAGGTGGACGAGGCCCTGGCGTCACGGCGGGACGAGCTCGCGGGGCGCGTCACGGTCCTCCGCCACCGCAGAGCCCTCGGCCCCGCGGCGGCCGCCAACCGCGGGTTGCGGGCCGGGGAGTCGGAGCTCGTCCTCCTGCACCACGGGGCCGAGCCCTGGCCGCCCGCCCTCCTGCAGCGCGCCGTGGCCCATCTCGAGGACCCGCTCGTCACCGACGACGGGGTCGTGGTCTCGACCAGGGAGCGATCCGGGGCCGGCCAGGACGTCCCGCCCGGTCGGCCGGGTCGGGATCTCGTGCCGCCCGACCGGGAGGTGCTCACCCTCACCGACGTGCTGGACGGCGACCGCACCGCGGTCGACTCGCCGTTCCTGTACCGGCGGGCGGTGCACGGGGTGCTGGGCGACTACGACGAGACCCTCGACGCGGCGGAGGTCTGGGAGTTCACGCTCCGCTTCCTCGAGACGTTCACCGTGGGCCTGCTCCCCGCCCGCCCGCCCGCGCAGCGGGGCCGGACGGGCGGATCCTCCGCAGCGCGGGGCGAGCCGGCGGTCCGCGACCGCCACCTCAGGCAGTGGAGCGCGGAGCACGGGATCGGCCTGCCGCTCTACCTGCGTCGCGCGGCCGCAGAGGAGGCCGGCGCCCTGCACCGGCGGCTGGACGCCGCCGAGGAGCTGGCGCACGAGCTCCTGGACGTGGTCCACGCCCAGACCCGGCAGATCGAACGGCTCGAGCAGGTCGTGGCGGGAAAGGGGTTCGTCGCCTTCTGGCGGCGTGCGTGGCGGTCCCTCCGCGGCAGCTGAGCAACCCGGTCCGCAGGGCCGGTCGGCAGGTTGCTTCCCATTTTTCTCGTTGATGTGACATGCTTCACCCTTGGGCGCCGGGCCGGACGGACGAGGTCCGTCCGGAACGTGCCTTTCGCGCAGTGTCCGCAGCAGATGAGGAGTCGGGGCATGGGATGGCTTGATCGGCAGCACTCGGTGGCACCACCGGGATTCAACCGCTGGCTCATACCGCCGGCGGCCCTCGCGGTGCACCTGTGCATCGGTCAGGCCTACGCCACCAGCGTGTACAAGAACGCCCTGGTGACGCACTTCGACGCGAGCCTCACCCAGATCGGCATCATCTTCTCCATCGCGATCGTCATGCTGGGGCTGTCCGCCGCCGTCTTCGGCACGTGGGTGGACACCGGCGGGCCGCGCAAGGCGATGTTCACCGCGGCACTGCTGTGGTCCGGCGGATTTCTGGTGGGTGCCCTCGGCATCTTCACCGAGCAGCTCTGGCTCGTCTACCTGGGCTACGGGTTCATCGGCGGCATCGGCCTGGGCATCGGCTACATCTCACCCGTCTCCACGCTGATCAAGTGGTTCCCGGACCGCCCCGGCCTCGCCACGGGCATGGCGATCATGGGCTTCGGCGGCGGCGCGCTGATCGCCAGCCCCCTCTCCGCGGCCCTGCTCAACTTCTACGACCCGAACTCCGGCACCGAGGGCTGGGTGGCGAGCGGGGACGCCGTCGGCAAGCTGTTCCTGACCCTCGCGGTCGTCTACCTCGCCTACATGCTCTTCGGGGCGTTCACGATCAAGGTCCCCCCCGCGGACTGGAAGCCCGAGGGGTTCGACCCCTCGAAGGTCGAGTCGAAGGCCCTCGTCACCAAGAACCACGTCTCGGCCCGCAACGCGATCCGCACCCGCCAGTTCTGGCTGGTGTGGATCGTGCTGTTCTGCAACGTGACGGCCGGCATCGGCATCCTCGAGCAGGCCGCCCCCATGATCCAGGACTTCTTCCGCCAGGCGGACGGCGCCTCCCTCGTGACGGCGGCCGTGGCCGGCGGTTTCGTGGGCCTGCTGTCCATCGGCAACATGGGCGGGCGCTTCGTGTGGTCCACCACCTCGGACGTGCTGGGCCGCAAGCGCATCTACATGGTCTACCTCGGCGTCGGGGCGCTCCTCTACACCGTGCTGGCGCTGTTCGGCTCGTCCTCCACGCTGCTGTTCGTGCTGCTGGCCTTCGTCATCATCTCGTTCTACGGCGGCGGCTTCGCCACGGTGCCGGCCTATCTGCGGGACCTCTTCGGGACCTTCCAGGTGGGTGCCATCCACGGCCGCCTGCTGACGGCCTGGGCCGCCGCGGGCGTCGCGGGGCCCCTCATCGTGAACGCGTTCCTCGACGCCCAGGGCACCCCCGGGGAGCTCACGGCGCAGGCGTACCAGCCGGCGCTGCTGACCATGGTCGGACTGCTGGTCATCGGCTTCGTCGCCAATCTCCTGGTGAGGCCGGTGGACGCCAAGTACCACGAGCCCGAGCACCGCACCGCACCGTCCGACACCGAGCTCGCCGCGAAGGAGGCATGACATGAGCCGTGCACGACTGGCACTGGGCTGGGTCCTCGTCGGGGTCCCGCTCGCCTACGGAGTGACGATGACCCTCATGCGGGTGACCGCGCTGTTCGTCTGACCGGCGGACGGGACACGGGCGGGCCGGAACGGTCCGCCCGTGTCCGACCCCGGCGGCGTCCCGCCGGAGGAGCCGCAGGTCACCGGTCGTCGTGGCGTCCCTCCACGAAGAACACCGGGATCCGCAGCTCCGGGACCGTCTCCTGCAGGTTCACCTCGAGCAGCTCGGGCCACAGCAGCTCCATGGAGCAGATGACGTCCCGGAAGAAGTTGATCCGGGCGGCGTGCCGCGGTCAGGGTCGCGCAGTCGAACGACACGGCCTTCCGCTGTGAACTCGTGTCCGGGATCCGCTCCAGCCCCGCCGCCGCGCCGCGCAGCAGGGCCGCGCCCGCCGGCGTGCGCCCCCGGCAGGACACCCCTTCGCCGGTCCCGACGGGATCGGCTCCGACGGGTGTCATCTCAGCCGGCTCCTTGTGCGGCGCCGCCCCCGTGCCACTGCGGACGAGGACAGGCAGCGGTCGCGCGGGTCGGCCCGTTCCTCCCGCGGCGACGGGTCACGCCGGGCCGCGGTCGTCCCCGGGGGCGTCGTCGTCGGACCGCCTCCCGTGCCCGAGGAAGCCGCGCAGCAGCGCGGCCGTGCCCTCCAGGTGTGCGAGGGAGGCGGCCCGGGCGGCGGGGGCGTCGCCCGCCAGCACGGCGTCCGTGAGCTCGCGGTGCTGGCGGTCGGAGTGCTCGAGGTTGACCGCCAGCACGGGGATCCGGTCCAGCAGGTCGCTGGCCCGCGATCGCACCTCCGCGACGGCGCGGACCAGGCTGGGGCAGCCGCTCAGCTCGGCCACGGCGATGTGGAAGCGCGCGTCGGCGGGACGGTAGTCCTCCGGGAGGCTCTCCTCGACCTGCCGGAGGCACGCGAGCAGGTGCTCCCGGGCGGCCGCGCTGAGGGACGCCGCCGCGGCCAGCTCCGCCGCGGCGGGCTCGACGACGGCGCGGAACACGAGCACGTCCTCGACGTCCGCGGGGTCCGCCGGGGGGACCGTCTCGTCCGGCAGGGCGGTGCGACCGGTCACGAAGGTCCCGCCGTACCGGCCGCGCACCACCTCCAGGACCCCGGCGGACTGGAGCTCGTGCAGGGCCTCCCGCAGCGTGGCGCGGGAGATCCCCAGCATCGCCGCGGTCTCCCTCTCGGGCGGGAGCCGCTCGCCCCTGCGGAACAGACCGAGCCGGATCGAGTCGAGGATCCGCTCCACGGCCTCCTCGAAGGCGTTGCCCTGGCGCACGGGCCGGATGCGGGGGTGCTGGACGGGATCGCTCACGGTGGCGCTCCTCCCGGCCGGGACGACCGGCCGAGGTGCTAGTGGGTGAGATCGATGGCGACCACGCCCACCGCGATGATCAGGGCCGCGGAGACGAGGAAGCCCGCCGTGATGGCGATGAGGGCCCAGGAGCGAAGGGGGCCGGAGTGCTGCGAGCGGGGGCGGTCGGGGGCTGAGGGGCTGGTCTGGTTCATGCCCACCATTCTGCGGCATCCGTGCGACCGGCGACACCGCGACGCGGCCCCGTGCACAGCCCGGCGTCCCGCCACGGGGTCTTGACGGGGCGCGGGGCAGCCCACAGACTGTGACCACTCGCGCCAAACGTCTGTTTTCAGACCTTTGAGGAACTCCGGAGGGATCGTCCCATGCCCGAATCCCCAGCACAGCCCGCCCGCACCGACGAGTACTTCCAGCACCGCCAGCTCCGGTCCGGCGCCGCCGGCTGGGTCCTGCTCGCCGGCCTGGGCATCGCCTACGTCATCTCCGGGGACTTCTCCGGCTGGAACATCGGGCTCTCCGAGGGCGGATGGGGCGGGCTGCTCATCGCCTTCGTGCTCATGGGCCTCATGTACACCTGCATGGTCTTCGGCCTCGCCGAGCTCTCCTCCACCCTCCCCACGGCGGGCGCCGGCTACGGGTTCGCCCGCCGCGCCCTCGGCCCGCTCGGGGGCTTCGCCACCGGGATGGCCGTGCTCATCGAGTACGCCGTGGCCCCGGCGGCGATCGCCACGTTCATCGGCGGCTACATCGAGGCGCTGGGCCTGTTCGGCATCACCAACTCCTGGCCCGTGTACCTCGTGACCTACCTGGTGTTCATGGGCATCCACATGTACGGCGTGGGCGAGGCGCTCAAGCTGATGTTCGGGATCACCGTGATTGCGGTCCTCGCGCTGGGGGTGACCGTCGTCGCGCTCGTGCCGCACTTCGACGCCGCCAACCTCTTCGACATCGTCCCGAACGACGCCGCGGGGGCGAGCGCGTTCCTGCCCATGGGCTACGCCGGGGCGATGGCGGCCCTGGTCTACGGCATCTGGTTCTTCCTGGCGATCGAGGGCGTGCCGCTGGCCGCCGAGGAGACCGCCGACCCCCGCCGGGACATGCCGCGCGGGATCATCGTGGCCATGGCCTTCCTGCTGGTCTCCGGCGCGCTCATGCTGGTGCTGGTGCCCGGGGCGGCCGGCTCCGAGGCGATGAGCACCTCGGACAACCCGCTGCCGGAGGCCATCCGCACCGCGGCCGGGGCGGACAGCGTGACGGCGACCATCGTGAACTACGCCGGGCTGGCCGGGCTGGTCGCGAGCTTCTTCTCCATCATGTTCGCGTACTCCCGGCAGCTGTTCGCCCTCTCCCGGGCCGGGTACCTGCCCCGCTTCCTCTCGCTGACCGGCAAGCGCAAGACCCCGTGGGTGGCGCTCATCGTGCCGGGCACCATCGGCTTCGTGCTCGCGGCCGTGACCGGCGACGGCGGACTGCTCATCAACATCGCGGTCTTCGGCGCCACCGTCTCCTACGTGCTGCTGAACCTCTCCCACATCGTGCTCCGGCTGCGCGAGCCGGACCTCCCGCGCGGCTACCGCACCCCGGGCGGCGTGGTCACCACCGGCATCGCCCTGGTGCTGGCGCTCGTGGCCGTGGTCGCGACGTTCCTGGTCGACGTGCTCGCCGCGTCCATCACCGCCCTCGTGTTCGTGGTGTTCCTCGCCTACTACTGGTTCTACAGCCGGCACCGCCTCGTGGGCCACGCCCCCGAGGAGGAGTTCGCGCAGATCCGCTCCGCCGAGGCGGACCTGCACTGACTCCCCGCCCCGCCCGCCTCCCACCCCAGCCACCTCAGCGATCCCAGCGACGAAGGACCGGACCCATGACCGAGACTCCCCAGCACCCGCGCAACGACCGGATGCTCACCGTCGAGCAGCTGCGGCAGCACGTCGCCGACGGGCTCGTGGACACCGTGGTCCTGGCCTTCACCGACATGCAGGGCCGGCTCCAGGGCAAGCTCAACCACGCGCAGTTCTTCCTGGACTCGGTGCTCGACGAGGGTGCCGAGGGCTGCAACTACCTGCTGGCCGTGGACACGGAGATGAACACCGTGGGCGGGTACTCGATCAGCAGCTGGTCCTCGGGCTACGGGGACATGGAGTTCGCCATGGACCTCGACACGATCCGGCTGATGCCGCACAACCCCGGCCAGGTCATGATCCAGTGCGACCTCACCGGCCACGGCGGGCAGCCCATCCCGATGTCGCCGCGGTCGATGCTGCGCCGCCAGCTCGACCGCGCCCGGGACATGGGCTTCACCATGGTCACCGGCACCGAGCTGGAGTTCTGCGTGTACAACACCAGCTACGAGGACGCCTGGAACGCCGACTACCGGAACCTGGTCCCGGCCAACCAGTACAACGTGGACTACTCCGTGCTGGGCTCCCAGCGGGTCGAGCCGCTGCTGCGGGAGATCCGCAACGCCATGTACGCGGCCGGACTGACCGTGGAGTCGGCGAAGGGCGAGTGCAACCTGGGCCAGCACGAGATCGCGTTCCGCTACGACGAGGGCATGGTCACCGCGGACAACCACGTGGTCTACAAGCTGGCCTCGAAGCAGATCGCCCACCAGCAGGGGAAGTCCATCACCTTCATGGCCAAGCCCAACGAGCGCGAGGGCAGCTCCTGCCACATCCACATGTCCCTGCGCGGGCCCGAGGCGAACTGGTCTTCTGGGACCGCGAGCGGGACGCCCGGTCCCGCACCTACGAGCTCTTCATCGCCGGGGTGCTGCGCACCATGCGCGAGTTCACGCTGTTCTACGCCCCCACCATCAACTCGTACAAGCGCTTCGTGGAGGGCAGCTTCGCCCCCACCTCGGTGGCCTGGGGCGTGGACAACCGGTCGTGCGCCGTGCGGCTGGTGGGCAGCGGGCAGTCCGCCCGGATGGAGAACCGGCTCCCCGGCGGCGACGTGAACCCGTACCTGGCGCTGGCCGCGATGCTGGCCTCCGGGCTGCACGGCATCGAGCAGGAGCTCGAGCTGGAGCCGATGACCGAGGGCAACGCCTACGAGTCCGACGCCCCCGTGGTGCCCTCGACCATGCGCGAGGCCCGGGACCTGCTGGCCGGCTCGGAGCTCGCGGGGGAGCTGTTCGGCGAGGACGTCGTGGAGCACTACGTGCACTACGCCGACGTGGAGCTGGCGGCCTTCGAGGCCGCCGTCACCGACTGGGAGCTGCGCCGTGGCTTCGAGCGCCTCTGAGCCGGGCGGCACCGGGTACCGGCCGCGGATCGCCCTGACCACCTACTACCAGGAGGGGTCCTGGGGGGTCTGGAGCTCCGTGGCGGCGATCGTCCCGGGCGCCTACGTGGAGGCGGTCGCCGCCGCCGGGGGCACGCCCCTGCTGCTCCCCCCGGTGGGCACGGACCCGGGGGTGCTGGAGCTCGTGGACGGGCTGGTCGTCATCGGCGGCGTGGACGTGGACCCGCGGTTCTACGGCGCCGAACGGCACGAGCTGACCGCGTCCCAGCCCTCCCGGGACGAGCACGACCTCGCCCTGACCCGGGCGGCGCTGGAGCGCGGGGTGCCCCTGTTCGCGATCTGCCGCGGCGCCCAGATCCTCAACGTGGCGCTCGGCGGCACGCTGATCCAGCACCTGCCGGACGTCAACGAGAACGCCGCGCGCTACCAGCCCGGACCGGGCCGGTACGGGGAGGTCGAGTTCGCCACCGAGCCGGGCAGCCGCTGCCGCGAGCTGCTGGGCGAGACGGCGTGGTCCCCGTGCTACCACCACCAGGCCCTGGAGACGGTGGCCGAGGGGCTGGTGGTGACCGCCCGCGCCGCGGACGGGACGGTCGAGGCCGTCGAGACCACGGAGGGCGGCTGGACGCTCGGCGTGCAGTTCCACCCGGAGGAGAACCGGAAGGACTCCCGCCTCTTCGAGGGGTTCGTCCGCGTGGCGCACGGCTACGCCCGCGCCCAGCGGGACCGGCCCGGGGAGACCCGCCGGGCAGACCACGCTCTACAGCGAGAGGACACCCGCATCCCATGACCACCACGCAGATCATCGACCCCGCCACGGAGGAGGTCGTCGGCACCGTCGAGCTGACGTCCCGGGAGCAGACGGACGCGGCCATCGAGCGCGCCCGGCGGGCCTTCGAGACCTGGCGGACCGTCGCCCCCGCGGACCGCGCCCGGCTGCTGCGCCGCTTCGCCGACGCGGTGGACGCCGATCTCGAGCACCTCGCCCGCCTGGAGGTCCGCAACGCGGGGCACACCATCGGCAACGCCCGCTGGGAGGCGGGCAACGTCCGGGACGTGCTGACCTACTACTCCGGGGCGCCCGAGCGGCTCTCGGGGCAGCAGATCCCGGTCCCGGGCGGGGTCAACCTCACCTTCCACGAGCCGCTGGGCGTGGTGGGCGTGATCGTGCCCTGGAACTTCCCCATGCCGATCGCCGCGTGGGGCTTCGCCCCGGCGCTCGCCGCCGGCAACACGGTGGTGCTCAAACCGGCCGAGCTCACCCCCCTCACCGCCATCCGGCTCGGGGAGCTCGCGCTGGAGGCGGGGCTGCCCGAGGGCGTGCTCACGGTGCTGCCGGGCAAGGGCTCGGTGGTGGGGGAGCGCTTCGTGACCCACCCCGCCGTGCGCAAGGTCGTGTTCACCGGCTCCACGGCGGTGGGCCGGCGGATCATGGCCGGGTGCGCGGAGCAGGTCAAGCGCGTCACCCTGGAGCTCGGCGGGAAGAACTCCAACATCGTCTTCGCGGACTCGGACCTGGAGCAGGCCGCCGCGTCCGCCCCCGCCGGGGCTCTCGACAACGCGGGCCAGGACTGCTGCGCCCGGTCGCGGGTGCTCGTCCAGCGCTCCGTGCTGGAGAAGTTCCTGGAGCTGCTCGAGCCCGCCGTGCGGGACTTCGCCTGCGGGGACCCGTGGGACGAGGGCACGCAGATGGGACCCCTGGTCTCCGCCGCGCACCGGGACTCCGTGGCCGGTTTCCTCGACGACGACGCCCCGGTCGCCTTCCGCGGCACCGCCCCCGAGGGCCCCGGCTGGTGGTTCCCGCCGACGGTGCTCACCCCGTCCCCGGACTCCCGGGTGTTCCGGGAGGAGATCTTCGGCCCCGTGCTCGCCGTGGTGCCCTTCGAGGACGAGGCGGACGCCGTCCGGATCGCCAACGACACCGAGTACGGGCTCTCCGGGTCGATCTGGACCCGGGACGTCGGGCGGGCACTGCGGGTGTCCCGCGCCGTCGAGGTCGGGAACCTCTCCGTCAACTCGCACGCCTCGGTGCGCTACTGGACGCCTTTCGGCGGCTTCAAGCAGTCCGGCTTCGGCCGGGAGCTCGGCCCCGACGCCCCGCAGGCGTTCACCGAGACGAAGAACGTGTTCCTCGCCACCGACTGACGCCACCGGCCGCCCCCTGCACCACCACTCGTCCCGTCCCGGGGAAACCCCCACCACCGAACCCCCAGCATCGAAGGAGAACCCATGGAGGTCAACGCCCGCCGCCTGGTCGGCCGCAGCGCCGTCATCACGGGAGGGGCCAGCGGCATCGGCCTCGCCGCGGCCCGCCGCCTCGCCGCCGAGGGCGCGCACGTCGTCGTCGCGGACCTGAACCCCGCGGCCGGGGAGGCGGCCGCCGAGGAGGTCGGGGGGCTGTTCGTGCGCACCGACGTGGCGGACGAGGCGGACGTGATCGCGCTCTACGCGGCGACGTACGAGGCCTACGGATCGGTGGACATCGCCTTCAACAACGCCGGGATCAACCCCACCGACGACGGCTCGATCCTGGACACCGGCCTCGACGCGTGGCGGCGGGTGCAGGAGGTCAACCTCACCAGCGTCTTCCACTGCTGCAAGCACGCCATCCCGTACATGCGCGAGCAGGGGAAGGGCTCGATCGTCAACACCGCGTCCTTCGTGGCCGTCATGGGCGCGGCGACCTCCCAGATCTCCTACAGCGCCTCCAAGGGCGGGGTGCTGTCGATGAGCCGGGAGCTGGGCGTGCAGTTCGCCCGGGAGGGGATCCGGGTCAACGCGCTGTGCCCCGGTCCGGTCAACACCCCCCTGCTCCAGGACCTGTTCGCCGCGGACCCGGAGCAGGCCCAGCGCCGGCTCGTGCACGTGCCCGCCGGGCGGTTCGCGGAGCCGGAGGAGATCGCCGCGGCGGTCGCGTTCCTGGCCAGCGACGACGCCTCGTTCGTCAACGCCGCCACGTTCCTGGTGGACGGGGGGATCTCCGGGGCCTACGTCACCCCGGTGTGATCCTGCCGGAGACCGGGCGGCCACGCCGTGACGTGGCCGCCCGGTCTCGTCAGGACTCCTCGCCGTAGAGGGCGGCGACGTCCTCGGACCCGAGCCACCCGCTGTAGGTGGGCGACTGCGGCCAGCCGCTGGGGGAGTCCTGCCACTCCTCCTGGCGTCCCCAGGGCAGGAGATCGATGAGCGGGAAGGTGTGGCTGACCTGTTCGACGCCGCGCCCGCTGCTGTGCCAGGTGCGGTACACGGTGTCGCCGTCCCGGAAGAACACGTTCAGGGCGAAGCCGCCTCCCGGAGGCGCACCGACGTCGGCGCCGAACGGGCTGCCGGCGGTCGAGTACCAGGTCATGCGGTTGCCGACACGGCGGCGGTAGGCGAGGGCCTCGTCGATCGGGCCCTGGGTGACCACCACGAACCGAGCGTCGTAGTTGTCGAGGAAGTCCAGGCGGGTGAACTGGGAGGTGAAGCCCGTGCAGCCGCCGCACTGCCAGGTCTCGCCGGGGAACCACATGTGGTGGTAGGTGATGAGCTGCCGTCTGCCGGCGAAGACGTCGACGAGCCGCACCGGCCCGTCCTCGCCCTCGAGCGTGTAGTCCGGCAGCTCGACCATGGGCAGCCGGCGGCGCTGCGCCGCGATGGCGTCCAGCTCGCGGGTGGCGGCCTTCTCCCGGACGCGCAGCGCGTCGAGCTCCCGCTGCCAGGTGTCCTGATCGACGACGCGGGGCCGTCCTGCACTGGTCATGACGTGTCCTCCTGTGTCCGGCCTCGGACCGGCTGGTAGGCGGTGTAGGTGACTCCGGACCCGAACGATCGCGCGTCGAGCAGCCGGAGCCGGGGAATGACGTGCCCGTCGGGGAACAGCCGCCGGCCGCGGCCCTGGACGGCGGGGTGGGTGAACAGCCGGTACTCGTCGACGAGCCCGGCGGTGATGAGGGCGTGGGTCAGGGTGATGCTGCCGGTGCAGACGATGTCCTTGCCGGGTCTGTCCTTCAGGAGCCGCACCTGCTCGACGGGGTCGCCGGTCAGGACCGTCGAGTGCTGCCACTGCGGGTCCGTCATGGTCGAGGACACGACGTACTTCTGCACCTGGTCGAGATAGTCGGTGATCCCCGTCGTGTCGTGGGTCTGCAGCGGCCAGTAGCCGCGGAAGTCCTCGAAGGTCCGCCGGCCCAGGAGGCAGGCATCGGTGTCCTGACCCTGGCGGCGGGTCAGGGCCAGGTGGTCCGGATCCCCCGAGGGGTCGAACCAGTCGTCGAGCATCTCGACCGAGCCGTCGAGGGTGATGTTCTGGGTGATGACCAGAGCCCGCATGCCGGGTCTCCTCCGTCCGTGCTCAGCCGGTGCGCCGTCTTCAAGTGGACACCGTGAACAACTAGAGTGTGCACACCGTACACACCGGTCGGGAGGAGGGTCAAGGGTGCCACGGACCCGGGATTCCTATCACCACGGCGATCTGCGCAGGGCCTTGGTCGACGCCGGTCTCGTCGCGACGCGGGTGCGGGGGGCGACGGCTCTGGGGCTGCGCGAGGTCACGCGGCAGGTGGGCGTCTCGCCGAACGCCGCGTACCGGCACTTCGCCGATCGGCAGGCGCTCCTGACCGCGGTGGCGCAGGAGATCCAGGACAGGATGGCCGAGCAGATGCGCGCGCGGATGGCGGCCGCGGGGGAGGCCGACCCCCGGGACCGGGCACGGCTCCGGCTCCGCGGGGTGGGACTCGGCTACATCGCCTTCGCCGTGACCGAGCCCGGGTGGTTCGAGACGGCCTTCTTCGGAGCCCGCGGAGCGCCCGACGGCGTGCTCGACGACGCCCCCGGCCGCCGGCCGCCTCCGTTCGCGCTGCTCGTGGAGGCCCTCGACGGCATGGTCGTGGCGGGCGAGCTCTCCCCCGAGCGGCGGGAGGGCGCGGAGTGGGCCTGCTGGAGCACCGTGCACGGCTTCGCCGAGCTCGTCGTCCACGGCCCGCTGCGCGAGCAGCGCCCGGACCGGATCGACGGGTGGGCGGAGCGCGTCGTGGACGACATCATCTCCGGGATCGTCTGAGCCGTCGACCGGTTCCCCGGGGACTGCACCACCCCGGTGCGATCCCCAGGTCAGGCAGGCTCCCTCGGGCCTCCCAGGATCAGGAGGCGGCAGCGACCATGTCCCGCCGCAGCGCCGCCACGAACCCGTCCACGTCCTCCTCGGTGGTGTCCCACGAGCACATCAGGCGGACCTCGCCGACGGCCGGGTCCCACACGTAGAAGGGCCAGCGTTCCTGCAGCCGGGCCGTGGTCCCGGCCGGGAGCACCGCGAAGACCGCGTTGGCCTCGGGGGTCTGCGTCACGCGGGCGCCGGGGACCTCCGCGATCCCGGCCGCCAGCCGCCGGGCCATGGCGTTGGCCCGGCGGGCCGCCTCGAGCCACAGGTCACCGGTGTGCAGGGCCAGCAGCTGCGCGGACACGAAGCGCATCTTCGAGGCCAGCTGGGTCGAGAGCTTGCGCACGAACCGGGGCTGGCGCACGGCGTCCGGGGTGAGCACCACGACCGCCTCCGCGCCCATCAGCCCGTTCTTCGTCCCGCCCCACGAGACCACGTCCACGCCCGCGTCGGTGGTCAGGGCCCGCAGCGGGACGTCCAGGGCCGCGGCGGCGTTGGCGAGCCGGGCGCCGTCCAGGTGGACCGTCAGGCCCAGTCCGTGCGCGTGCTCGCAGACCGCGCGCAGCTCCTCGGGCGTGTAGACCGTGCCGAGCTCCGTGGACTGGGTGACGGTGACGACGCGCGGCTGGGCGTGGTGCTCAAAGCCGAAGCCGTGCGCCTCCCGGTCGATCAGCTCGGGGGTCAGCTTTCCGTCCGGCGTGGGCACGGCCAGCATCTTCACGCCCGCGACCTTCTCGGGGGCCCCGCACTCGTCCACGTGCGCGTGGGCCGTGGCCGTGCAGATCGCCGCGTCCCAGCGGTCGGTCATCGCCGCGAGCGCGACGACGTTCGCCCCGGTGCCGTTGAACAGGGGGTAGCACTCCGCCTGCTCCCCGAAGTGCCGGCGGACCACGTCCTGGAGCGCCTCGGTGTAGGGGTCCGCGCCGTAGGCGCCCACGTGGCCGCCGTTGGCGGTCGCGAGGGCCTGGAGCACCTCGGGGTGGACGCCGGCGTGGTTGTCGCTGGCGAAGCCCTTCCGGGCGGGGTCGTGCAGGCGGGACAGGACGGAGTCGGTCACGGAGGGCCCTTCCGGTGGGACGACGGTGTGCTGGGCGGCACTCGCACTCTACTCGCGCCCCCGTGCGCCTCGCCGGGGCCACGGCGGACCAGGGCGGCCACGGCGCCCCAGGGCGAGCTGTTCAGGGCTCCACCCCGGGCCGACGCGGCGCTCGGTAGGGTCGGGGCATGCGCATCGTCCGGGCCGCCGCCGCGGTGGTCGTCGGGGAGGACGGCCGGCTGCTGCTGATCCGCCGGGGCAGGGAGCCCCAGCGCGGGCGCTGGAGCGTGCCGGGCGGCCGGGTGGAGCCCGGCGAGACCGTGGCCGAGGCCGCCGTCCGGGAGGCCTTCGAGGAGACCGGGGCCCGGGTGCGCGCGGAGCGCGAGCTGGGGGTGGTGCGCGTTCCCGCCGGTCCGGACCTCGAGTACGAGGTGCACGACGTCGCGGCCACTTTCCTCGGCGGAACGCTGCGCCCCGGCGACGACGCCGACGCCGTGCGCTGGGTGACCCCTGAGGAGCTGCCGGGGCTCGAGACCACCGACGGCCTGCTGGAGCACCTGGCACGGTTCGGGATCCACCCGGCCTGAGCCCCCCCGGACCCGTCCGGGCCGGACCCTCGAGTCCGTCCGGGCAGGATCGCCCTGCGCCGCGCCCGGCCGCGCCCTGCCCCGCCCGCGCCGGACCGGGGACCCTTCCCGCCCGGATCCCCGTCCGGGCCCGGAGCGCGTGCTTGGATAGGGGCATGGCACAGACGCGGGGTTTCTACGTCGACACCGTGGAGCGCACGACCACGGCGGACCAGCACGCCGTGTGGGCGGTCGTCGAGGGCATCGGCGGTGAGCGCGGCTGGTACAGCACCGACCGCGTCTGGGCCGCCCGCGCCACGGCCAACCGCCTGGGCCTCCCGCCCGGGCGGCTGCGCCACCGCGAGGACCCGGACCACCTGTCGGCCGGGGAACGCCTGGACTGGTGGACGGTCGAGGCCATCGAGCCGCCGCGGCGGCTCAGGCTGCGGTCCGTCGTGCGGATGCCGGGGGACGCCTGGCTGGACATCTGCCTGGAACCGGGGCCGGGCGGCACGCTCGTCTACCGCCAGACCACGGTGTTCCGCCCGGCGGGCGCGGCCGGCCGCGCCTACTGGTACGCCATGCTCGCCCCGCACAAGGCCGTCCTCGGCCGGCTCGCCACGGACATCCTGCGGCAGGCGGGCGGATAGGGCTCTTCCGCCCCGGCCGCTCCCGCCGTAGCGTGGACTCACCGGCCACCGTGACGCCCGGTGGACACGGCCGGCGGCCGAGGGAGTGCCTCGGCACCGCTGCCGGGCGGAGCCTCCAGGAGAGTGCCGCCATGACCGCCGACGCCCCGTCCGTCCCCGATTCCCGCGCCCTGGCCGACGAGGCCGTCGCCCTGGTCCGCGAGTGGCTCGTGCGCGCCGCCGAGGGCCGCCGGCGCCGCGGCGGCGCCGCCGACCGGCTCGCCACCGTCCTGCAGGACCCCCACGGGCTCGAGTTCACCGTCGGCTTCGTGGACCGGGTGGTGCGCACCGAGGACGTGCGGGCCGCCGGGCGGGCCCTCCACGCGCTCGCCGAGATCGTGCCCCGCACCATGCCCGCGGCGGACCGCGCCCAGATCCGGCTCGGGGCCGCCCTCTCCGCCTCGGCGCCCCAGGTGGTCGTCCCCGCCGCCCGGACCAGGCTCCGCCAGCTCGTGGGCCACATGATCGTCGACGCCCGCCCCAAGCCGTTCGGGCAGGCCGTGAAGCGGCTGACGGCCCAGGGCCACCGGCTCAACATCAACCTGCTGGGCGAGGAGGTCCTCGGCCGGGAGGAGGCGGACAAGCACCTCGCCGACGCCGCGGCGCTGCTGGACCGGGAGGACGTCGACTACGTGTCCGTCAAGGTGTCCTCCGTGGTCCCGCAGCTGTCCCACTGGGGCTTCGAGGGGACCGTGGCGAAGGTCGTCGAGCGGCTGCTGCCGGTCTACCGGGCCGCGGCCGAGGCCCCTGCCGGGAGCAAGTTCATCAACCTCGACATGGAGGTCTACTCCGACCTGCACCTGACCACCGAGGTGTTCACCCGCGTCCTGGAGCACCCGGAGCTGCGGGGCCTCGAGGCGGGGATCGTGGTCCAGGCCTATCTGCCGGACGCGCTCGCGGTGGTCCGGCGCCTCTCGGTGTGGTCCGCGGCGCGGGTCGAGGCCGGCGGCGCGGGGATCAAGGTGCGGCTCGTGAAGGGCGCGAACCTCCCCATGGAGCGCGTGGACGCCGAGCTGCACGGCTGGCCCCTGGCCACGTGGAGCAGCAAGCAGGAGACCGACACCAACTACAAGCGGGTCCTCGACTGGCTGTTCGTGCCCGGGCGGATGACGGGGCTGCGGCTGGGGGTCGCCGGGCACAACCTCTTCGACATCGCCTTCGCCCACCTGCTCGCCGAGCGCCGCGGCGTGACGGACCGGATCGAGTTCGAGATGCTCCAGGGCATGGCGGTCGAGCAGGCGCGGGCCGTGAGCGCCGACGTCGGGCAGCTGCTGCTCTACGTGCCCGCCGTGCGACCCGCCGAGTTCGACGTGGCCGTGTCCTACCTCGTGCGCCGGCTCGAGGAGAACGCCTCGCACGAGAACTTCATGTCGGGGATCTTCGAACTGGCCCCGGACAACGACGTCTTCGCGCGGGAGGAGCAGCGCTTCCGCGCCGCCCTCGAGGCGCTGGAGCCGCGGGCCGACGCCGCCCCGTCCCCCGCCCGGGTCCAGGACCGCACCGCCCCCGACGCCGGGTCCGCGCACCTGCCGCTGGAGGAGCCGTTCCGCAACGAGCCGGACACCGACGTCTCCGTGCCCGCGAACCAGGCCTGGGCCGACCGGATCGCGGCCCGGATCACGGACCGGCAGTGGTACGAGGCCCTGCCCGTGCCCGATCCCGTCGACGCGGAGGACGTCGAGCGGCTCGTGCGCACGGGACGGGACGCCGCCGAGGGGTGGCACGCCCGCGGCGCCCGCGAGCGCGCGGAGATCCTCAACCGGGCGGCCGACGTCCTGGCCGCCCGCCGGGGGCACCTGCTGGCCGTGGCCGGCGCGGAGGCGGGCAAGACCCTGGGCCAGACGGACCCGGAGGTCTCGGAGGCGATCGACTTCTGCCGCTGGTACGCCCGCCGCGCCCTCGAGCTCGAGACGGTGGACGGCGCCCGGTTCGTCCCGGACCGGCTCGTGCTGGTCACCCCGCCGTGGAACTTCCCGCTGGCGATCCCCACCGGCTCCACGGTCGCGGCCCTGGCCGCCGGCGCCGCCGTGCTGCACAAGCCCGCCCCGGAGGTCCGGCGCTGCTCGACCGCCGTGGTCGAGGCCCTGTGGGAGGCCGGCGTGCCGCAGGACGTGCTCCAGCTCGTCGACTCCGTCGAGGGGGAGGTGGGGCAGGCCCTCGTCTCCCACCCCGGGGTGGACCGGATCGTCCTCACCGGCGCCTACGAGACGGCCCGGCTCTTCCAGTCCTGGCGGGCGGGCCGGCCGATGACCGCGGAGACCTCGGGCAAGAACGCCCTGGTCATCACCCCCAGCGCGGACCGGGACCGGGCCGTGTGGGACCTCGTGACCAGCGCGTTCGGCCACGCCGGGCAGAAGTGCTCGGCGGCGTCCCTCGGCATCCTGGTGGGCAGCGTGGCGGGATCCGGGCGGTTCCGCCGGCAGCTGCTCGACGCCGCGTCCTCGATGGTCGTGGACTGGCCGCAGAACCTGCAGGCCTCGGTGGGCCCGGTCATCTCCGAACCCGGCGAGAAGCTGCACCGGGCCCTGACCCGCCTCGACCCGGGGGAGCAGTGGCTGCTCGAGCCGCGGCAGCTCGACGACACCGGGCGGCTGTGGCGGCCCGGGATCAGGACGGGGGTGGCCCCGGGCTCCTTCTTCCACCGCACCGAGTGCTTCGGCCCCGTCCTGGGGCTGATGGAGGCCACGGACCTGCAGGAGGCGATCGAGCTGCAGAACGCGGTCGAGTACGGTCTCACCGCCGGGCTGCACTCCCTGGACCCCGACGAGGTCAGCACGTGGCTGGAGCTCGTCGCGGCCGGCAACCTCTACGTCAACCGCGGCATCACCGGGGCGATCGTCCAGCGCCAGCCCTTCGGTGGCTGGAAGCGGTCCTCGGTGGGCCTGGGCGCCAAGGCCGGCGGCCCGAACTACCTGGTCCAGCTCGGCTCGTGGCAGAAGGCCCCGTTCGAGGAGACCCCGTCCGAGGAGGCCCCGTCCGAGGGGGACTCCTCCGAGGAGACCGGCGCCGAGCCCTCCGAGTCCGTCGCCCACCACCTCGCCGAGCTCCGTCCCCTCGTGCCCGCGCCGGACGCCGCCTGGCTGACGGCCTGCGCCGAGCAGGACCAGGTCTGGTGGGACCGGGAGTTCGGCCGCGCCCACGACCCCACCGGCCTGCAGTCCGAGGCCAACCTGTTCCGCTACCGCCCGCGCGACGTCGTCGTGCGCGCCGCCGAGGACGCCCCGCTCACGGACGTGATCCGGGTGGGGCTCGCCGCGGTGCGCTCCGGCGCGCGCGCGGTCCTCGCCCCCGCCGAGGAGATGCCCGCGGAGGTGCAGGGACTGTTCCGCTCCGTGCTGGACCCCTGCGGCGACGAGGCGTTCGCCCGGGTCGCCGCGGACTGGTCCGACCCGAGCGGGGCCGGACGGATCCGGGTGGTGGGCACTGCGCCCGGCCTCGCCGAGGCGCTCGCGGAGCGGCCCGAGGTCGCGCTGCTCGCCGACCCGGTGGTCGGCGCCTCGCGCGTGGAGATGCTCCCGTTCCTGGCGGAGCAGGCCGTGTCCGTCACGATGCACCGGTTCGGCAACCCCTCGACGGACGCCGAGACGGTGGTGCACCGGCTGATCGCGTCTTCGCCGGGCCTGGGCACGCCGGCGCCGGTAGCCGAAATGTAGGCGTCGCCCCTGGTGGGGGCGCGGCCCCGGTGCCAGGCTGAACCCATGCGCGCATCCCTGAGGTACCTCGCACTGGGTCTGGCCGGAGCGCTCGGCGTCTCCGGCACCGTTCTCGGCGGCTCCGCGGCCGTCGCGCACGACGATGGGCAGCACGGAGGCCGGGGCTCGCCCGTCACCGCCGAGCTGCCCAAGGTCCCCGCCATGACCGGCGGCGGCGGCGCGGTCTCCTCCGTGGACCCCCTCGCGAGCCAGGTCGGCATCGACGTGCTGGAGCGGGGAGGCAACGCCGCGGACGCCGCCGTGGCCGCGGCCGCCGCCCTGGGCGTCACCGAGCCGTACTCCGCGGGCATCGGCGGCGGCGGGTTCTTCGTCCACTACAGCGCGGAGACCGGCGAGGTCCGCACGATCGACGGGCGCGAGACCGCCCCCGCGACCTACACCGAGGACGAGTTCCTGGGCGAGGACGGCGAGCCCCTCGACTTCGCCACCGTGGTCAGCTCCGGGGCGTCCGTGGGCGTGCCCGGCACCGTGGCCACGTGGGAGACCGCCGCCGAGGAGTTCGGCACCATGGACCTGCACCGGCTGCTGCGCCCCGCGGAACGGATCGCCGCCCGCGGCTTCGTGGTGGACGAGAACTTCCAGGAGCAGACGTCCCAGAACGCCGAGCGCTTCGGGAAGTTCCCCGAGACGGCCGAGCTCTTCCTGCGCGACGGCGAGGCGCCCGCGGTGGGGACCGTGTTCCGCAACCCCGACCTCGCCCGCACCTACCGCACGATCCGGCACGAGGGCACCGGCGCCTTCTACGACGGGGCGATCGGAGCGGCGATCGTCGACGCGAGCCGTGAACCGGCCACCGCCGAGGGCGTGGAGGTGCTCCCCGGGGAGCTGACCCCCGAGGACCTGGCGTCCTACGAGGCCCTGCTCAAGGACCCGGTCTCCACCGAGTACCGCGGACTGGAGGTCTACGGCATGGGCCTGCCCAGCTCCGGCGGCATGGCGGTGGCCGAGACCCTCAACCTGCTCGAGGCCTACGACGAGCGCACCGGGGCCGGTCTTGCCGAGGTCTCCGAGACCCAGTACCTGCACCGCTTCTCGGAGGCCACTGCGACCGCCTTCGCCGACCGCAACCGGTGGATCGGGGACGTCGAGGGTGTGCCCGTGGAGGAGCTCACGAGCCAGGAGTTCGCCGACGAGCGCGCCTGCCTCTTCGACCCCGCGGCGGCCCAGGAGCGTCCGATCGCCTTCGGGGAGCCCGACGGGGACTACGCCGCGTGCGGGACGCCGCAGGCCCGTCAGCCCGAGCCCGTCGGCGGGGTCTCGACCACCCACCTCAACGTGGCCGACCGGTGGGGCAACGTGGTCTCCTACACCCTGACCATCGAGCAGACCGGCGGTTCCGGGATCACGGTCCCGGACCACGGGTTCCTGCTCAACAACGAGCTGACCGACTTCAACTTCGCGCCCGTCACCGAGGGCGTGCCGGACCCGAACCTGCCCGGCCCGGGCAAGCGGCCCCGCTCGTCGATGAGCCCCACGATCGTGCTCCGGGACGGGGAGCCGTGGATGTCGGTGGGCACGCCCGGCGGCGCCACGATCATCACCACGGTGGCGCAGATCCTCACCGGGCACATCGACCGGGACCTCGCCCTCGTCGACGCCGTGGCCGCGCCCCGGCTGAGCTCCCGCAACGGGCCGGAGGAGGTCGACCTCGGCCTGGCCGAATCCGAGGTCGGACGGCAGCTCAGCGGGCTGGGCCACCAGCTGGTCCCGCCCCCGCGCCGGTGGATCGGCAACGCCTCCGCCATCCGGATCCTCGGTGACGACCGCTTCGAGGCGGCGGCCGAGACCGAGCGCGGCTACGGCGGCTCCGCCATGGTGGTGCACCCCGAGCGGTGACCCCGCTCCGCCGGTGACGCCGCGGGCCCCGTCCGCCGCGGACGGGGCCCGCGGCCCTGCCTGGGCAGGTCCTACGCTGGGTCCGGACCGCGCGCCCCGCGCCCCGTTCGTCCGACCCAGGAGCCGCACCGTGTTCAGCCACCCGCCCACCGACCGCCCCGGCCCCTCCGAGCCCGTCGTGCCGGGGGACCCCGCCCTGGACGACCGGTGGCGGGCGGCGACGGCCGGGTGGCGCCCGTCCTCGATCCGCCCATCGTCGGTCCGCTCGGGCGAGCCCGATCGCGTCCGTGCCTGGGTGCGCCACGCCTGGGAGGGTCTCGCCGGCGCGGGCGCCGGACCGGAGGACGACGACGCCCTCGGCCGGCGGGTGCGCGACCTGATGACCGTCGCCGCGCTGTTCGTCCTCCAGGAGCGCTTCCTGGCCGTCGCCGCCGGTGAGCCGGCCCCGGCCGAGGCGCCCGACCCCCGGCGGGACGGCGCCCCCCTGGACAACGACGAGGTCCTGGCGGTGGTGCGGCAGACGTGGGACATCGACCCGGCGGAGGAGGGGGCTGACGGGTTCGCGGCGGAGCTCGCCGGCTTCCTGCAGGACCACCTGGACGAGCTCGCCGAGGAGGTCCGTGAGCGGCTGGTGGACCGGCGCGGTCCCACCCAGGTTTTCGCCGAGCTGTGGAGCCTCGAGCACGTGGACGAGCTCGAGCCCGCTGACCAGGAGGGGGAGCCGCCGTTCCCGCTCTCCACCGACGACATCGCGTGGATCGTCAGCGGCGTCCCCGGTCCCGAGAAGCACACCGCCTGGGAGTGGCTCACCCGCTGAGCCGGACTCCGGCCGCGGCGGCGCTGCCGGAATAAGCGCGCACGACGACGACTTTTATGGATGTATCCACAAAATTCGTGACGAGGAGCTCCGCATGACCATCCAGCTCGGCCTCAACACCTTCGGCGACCTCTACCCCGGGCCGGACGGGCGGATGCTCAGCGGGGCGCAGGTGATCCGCAACATCGTGGCCGAGGCGGTGCTGGCCGACCAGGTGGGCCTGGACTTCTTCGGCATCGGCGAGCACCACCGGGAGGACTTCGCGGTCTCCTCGCCCGAGACGGTGCTTGCCGGCATCGCCACGGTCACGGAGCGGATCCGCCTGGGCTCCGCGGTGACGGTGCTCAGCTCCGACGACCCGGTGCGCGTCTACCAGCGCTTCGCCACCGTGGACGCCCTCTCCTCCGGCCGCGCCGACGTCATCCTGGGCCGCGGCTCCTTCACCGAGTCCTTCCCGCTGTTCGGCTACCCGCTGGACGAGTACGAGGCGCTGTTCGAGGAGAAGCTGCAGCTGTTCGACCGGCTCCGCGCCGAGGGCCGGATCGAATGGCAGGGCCGGCTGCGCGCGCCGATCCAGGGCCTGGAGGTGTACCCCAAGACCGAGGCCGGCGCGCTGCGCACGTGGATCGCCGTGGGCGGCTCGCCCAACTCGGTGGTCCGCGCCGCCCACTACGGGCTGCCCGTCATCTTCGCGATCATCGGCGGCAGCCCTTCGGCCTTCGCGCCCTTCGCCGACTACTACCGCCAGGCCCTCGAGCACTTCGGCAAGGAGCCGCAGCCGGTGGCCTTCCACTCCCCGGGCTACGTGGCGGAGACCGACGAGCAGGCCCGCGAGGAGTTCTTCCCGCACCAGGCCTACACGCACTCCCGGATCGGCAAGGAGCGGGGCTGGGGCCCGCTGACCCGCGCGGAGTTCGACGCGATGTGCGGACCGGAGGGCGCCTACTTCGTGGGTTCACCGGAGACGGTCGCCCGCAAGATCGTGCGCTCCTCGGCGGCGCTCGGCGCCTCCCGCTTCGACCTCAAGTACGCGGTGGGCACCCTGGACCACGCCCGGATGCGCCGCAGCATCGAGCTGTTCGGCACCGAGGTGCGCCGCTACGTCGAGGACATGACCGCCGACCTGACCGAGGGCGCCACCGCGTAGCCCCGCCCCGTGCTCCCGGCCTGCGCCTCGACCCCCGGACCGAGGCGCAGGCCGGGCCGCTCAGAACCGGCGCGTGACCGCGTCGCGGGGCAGGGTGGCGAGCACCGTGGTCCCCACGCCCGGCTGCGAGCGGATCTCCAGAGCGGCTCCCGAGGCGTCGGCGATGTCCCGCATGATGCGCAGCCCCAGGTGGCCCTCCGGAGAGCCCCCGGAGTCGTCGAAACCGGTGCCGTCGTCGCTGATCGACATCACCGTGACGCCGTGCTCCACGTCGAGCCGCAGGCTGACCGTGGACGCGTGGGCGTGCTTCGAGATGTTCGCGAACGCCTCCCGCGCCACCTTGAGGAACATGCCCTCCTGCTCGGGGGTGAGGAACACCGCGGGGCTGATCCGCACGGACGTGTCGATCCCCCGCTGGGCCAGCGGGTCCGCGAGCCGGGCCAGGGCCTTGGGCAGCCCGAGGGTCAGCAGGTCCGGGGAGTACAGGGCGGTGGTGATCCCGCGCAGGGTGCGCAGGCTGCCCTGCAGGATCGTCCGGGACCGGCCCAGCGCGCTGCGCTGTTCGGGCGCCGCCGCCGTCATCTCCTGGGCCTCCAGCGAGTAGGAGAGACCGGCCAGGTCCTGGATGACGTCGTCGTGCAGGTCCCGGGCGACCCGAACCCGTTCCAGCTCGGCGGCGTCCACGGCGTGCTGGAGCAGCTGCGCGCGCGCCGTGCGGTGGTCCTGGATCCGGCGGGCGAGGCCGACCGCAGGGGCGAGCTGGGCCAGCTGGAACAGCGCCAGCGTCAGGAGGAACGCCGGTGCCATGCCCATGAGCACGGAGCGCTGCTCGTCGCGCACCATCGAGTCGTCGTAGTAGGCCTCGAAGACCAGCTGCTCACCGCCGGCGGGGACGAAGCCCACGTAGACCTCGACCAGCTGCCCGGCGCCGGACTCGTGGGAGTTCTCCACGTCCTGCTGGTGCTCGAGGGTGGCGGCTCCCTCCCCCCGGGCCACGAGGTCGTCGTCCCAGGAGGGGGGGCCGTAGTTCTGCCCGATGAGCTCGTGCTCGTCGGAGTACACGATGGTCCCCTCCTCGTCCCAGATCTTGATCCGCCGGATGGCCCCGTCGTCCAGCCACGGCTGGAGCCGGACGTCCAGCTGGGCCGTGGCCGCCGGGCCGCCGGCCAGCAGGTCGTCGGTGATCAGGGGAGCCACGGCGTAGTTGGCCAGCCGCTGGGTGATGCGCAGGACGTGCTGCACGGCGTGCTCCTCGGCGACGGCCCGGATCCACCAGGTCGCCGGCACGGCCGCGACGAGCAGCACCACGAGCCCGGTGAGCAGGAACCTGCGCACGGCGGCCCGCACCTCGGACCGGTCGGTCGTCGGCGGTGGTGGCACCGGCCAGTCCTCGAGCAGGACCTCGGCCGCAGGAGTGGTGCGCTCCACGCGTGAGAGCAGGCGCCTCATGACCGGGCCGTCAGCAGACCGAGCCTGGAGGCGGCGGCGACCGCCTCCAGCTGGGAGTGGGCGCCCAGCTTGGCGAGGATCGTCTTCACGTAGCCGCGGCAGGTGTTCGGGGTGATGTTCAGCAGCCGGGCGTTCGCGCCCACGCCGTGCCCCTCGGCCATGAGGCGCAGGACCTGCAGCTCGCGCTGGGTGAGGGCCGGCACCTCGGCGGCCGGGCGGCGGGCCGGTGCGGCCAGCAGTGACGGGTGGACCGCCATCGTGCCGCAGCGGGCGTTGCGGATGGTCTCGAGCAGGGTCGCGAGCGAGCCGTCCTTCGGCAGGAAGGCGCAGATCCCCGTGCTCGCCGCGGCCTCGAGGACGTGCTGCGTGGGGTCCCCGGTCAGCATGACGATCCGCGTTCCCGGCCGCTCCCGGAGGATCCGGGCGGAGGCCGTCACGCCGTTGCCGCCGGAGAGGTGGTAGTCCATGACCACCACGTCGGGCCGCAGCGCCGCGCACAGTCGGACGCTCGACTCGACGTCGTCGGCCACGCCGACGCTGCGCAGGTCCGGCTCCTGGCTCAGCGCGCCGGTCAGCAGCTCCGCGAACGTGGTGTGGTCGTCGACCACCAGGATCGAGGTGCGCGCGGCGCATCCCTCTGCAATGTCAGTGTCCATCTCGGCCCAGCCCCCCGGCGCCCTCCGTACTACCTGTCGGTAGTATGGCGATCGCAAATCCTGCGGAGCAAGTCGGCCTCTGTACCCACTTCGGTGGTTGACAAGGGGGTATGGCCTATGGCGCCGTGGTTCGTGGGGTCGCATGGCCGAGTCCTCTACGCGGCGGTGCTCAGGGAGCGGCCCAGGAAGGCCTGGAGCACGGAGGCCGCCTCCTGCCGGGCGAGCGGAGCGCGGGGGCCGGGCATCCAATCCGGGTCGCCGAGCCGGCCGTGGAGCACCAGCAGGGCCGTCAGGACCTGGCCCAGCTCGTCGCCGGTCGCCGCCGTGGCCCGGAGCATGCGGGCGTAGGACGCCTGCAGCGCCACGGACGGAGCGCACCCCAGTTCGTGGTCCAGGGCCCGCCGGCACTGCTCGTAGGCCTGCAGCCCTTCGACCGGACGGCCGGAGCCCTCGAGCCCCAGGACCAGGACCGTCCATGCCCGCTCCTGCAGCAGGTCCTCGACGAGAGCGGCGCGGGCGTGCCGCACGGCCTCGGCGTGGAGCCCGAGCTCGAAAGCGCACTCGGCGGCCGAGACGCGGGCCTCGAGCACGCGGGCGGCGTGCAGCTCGCGCTGGAGCTCCGCCCACTCGCAGCACAGCTCGTTCTCCAGCAGCGGCGCGTCCGCCCGCTCGAGCGCCTCGCACCACAGCGCGTAGGCCTGCTCCGGGCGGCGGCGACCGGCGTGCTCCACGGCCAGCTCGAACCGCCGGAGGTCCAGGTCCACGGCCGCGCCGTCCATGACGTACCCGCCGTTGGCGGTGCGCAGCGGTCCGCTCCGCCCCGCTCCCGGCTGCAGGCCGCGGCGCAGGACGCTGACGTAGCTCTCCAGGTTCTGCAGCGCGGCGGTCGGCGGCCGGTCCCCCCAGAGGAGCTCGACCAGCCGGTCCTTGGACACCGGTGTGCCCAGCTGCAGCAACAGGATCTCCAGGATCTGCCGCTGCTTGGGTCCGCCGAGCTCCCGGGCCGTCAGCACGCGGTCCCCCCGGCGCACCTCCAGCGGCCCCAGAACGCGGACGGACAGCTGCACGTCCGATCCGCTCGTTCCACCACCAGCACCTGTCGTTTTCACGGGTCCCCCTTCCCGAAAGTGAATCCCAGTGTGGGGCGGGGCCGGCCGCCGGGCCAGCCCCGGGTGAGGGGTGGGGCGCCCCCCAAAACGGGGGGTCCCGGGGCTCCGGCGGATCACGGGAGCGGAGGCGGATGACGCCCCGTGTCCCCGCCGGCGGTGTCCTGGCGGACGTCTCTGCCGGTCGGCAACTTTTCTCCAAGGTCGGCTCCCCATCGTGCTGGCATGACCGCTTCCGCCACGCTTCCGACCGCCGGTGCCCCGGCCCGCTCCGAGAGCCGGGGCACCAGACGCTGGCTGCTTCCCGCCCTCTTCCTCCTGGCCGTCCTCGGGGTCCTCGGCGGCGCCGTGCTGGGACAGGGCGAGGAGCCGGGCGCCCCGCTGGGCGCGGTGGCCCCGGTGCCCGGGGGTCTCGCCCGCGTCAACGGCGTCCTGCCGGAGGACGCGGGCGGGGGCGTGTCGGCCGGGGACGGGCCCGCCGGGGACGCCTCCGTCGAGGACGACTCCCACCGGGTGCGCGTCCTGCTCGAGCTCACCGCGCTCGAGGCCGGGGGCGTCGACTTCGACGCCGCGGACTGGGAGGTGCAGCGCCTCGGCGGCGGAGCATCCCGCGCCGTGCACGCCACCGTCCAGGAGCAGACGGTCCTCCAGGGCGGGGTCCTGCGGACCGAGCTGCTCTTCGAGGTCCCCGACCGAGCACTCGAGCTGACCCTCGAGGGACCGCGCAGCGCGCGGCTGTCGCTCGGGACGGACCACCACCGCGGTGGTGGCCCCCGATGACCACCGCGACGACCCCTGCGACGACCACTGCATCGATCTCGGTGACCCGGCCGGCCGTCACTGCTGCGGAGCCCCGCCGTGCGGGGCGCGCACCCGGCCCGTCGTCGTCCTGTCAGCTCGAAGGAGAAAAGCCATGACCGTCTCGAGAAGAAGCGTCCTGCTGGTCGGCGGACTGGGAGTGCTGGGGGCCGGGGCGCTCGCCGTGCCCACCCGTTCCGTGGAGGCGAAGTCTGCCAGCGAGCTCCGCGACGCCGACATGCCCCGGCCCTTCCGGACGCCCTTCGTCCAGGCACCGGTGCTGCAGCCCCACGCCCGGTCCGTCGACCCCGCCGACGGGCTGCCGGTCCACCACTACGTGGTCACCGAGCGTGCGGCGCGGGCCCAGATCCTGCCCCGAGCGGGCCTCACCACGCCGATCCTGGGCTACAACGGGATCTTCCCCGGGCCCACGATCAGCCTCGACCAGGGGACCAAGGCGGTGCTGCGCGTGCGCAACCAGCTGCCCTCCGTGCACCCCCTGGACGGGCACATCCTGTCCACCTCCACGCACCTGCACGGGTCGGCGTCCCTCCCGCAGTACGACGGGTACGCCAACGACGTGACGAACCCGGGCTTCTACAAGGACTACCACTACCCGAACTTCCAGCCGGCGCGGACCCTCTGGTACCACGACCACGGCGTGCACTACACGGCGCTCAACGCCTACTCCGGTCTCGCGGCGCAGTACCACATGCACGATCCCCTGGAGCGGGCGCTCCTGCCCCAGGGCCGTTTCGACGTCGCCGTCACGATCTCCGACGCGATGTTCGCGGAGGACGGATCGCTCGGCTACGACGACAACAGTCACTCCGGGCTGTGGGGTGACGTCATCCTGGTCAACGGGCGGCCGTGGCCGGTCATGAAGGTCCAGAAGCGGGTCTACCGGTTCCGGGTGCTCAACGCCTCCATCTCCCGGTCCCTGCGCCCCACCCTGAGCACGGGCGACCCGATCGTCGTCGTCGGCACGGACGGCGGGCTGGTGCCGACGCCCCAGTACGTCAACAACTACCGGCACGCCGGTGCGGAGCGCTACGAGCTGCTCATCGACTTCCGCAAGTACCGGACCGGGCAGCGCGTCGAGCTGCGCAACCTCTCGAACGACAACAACGTGGACTACGACTACACCCACCAGATCATGGCGTTCGACGTCGTCGACGAGCCGGTGGACACCTCCGACCCCACGTGGAACCGGATCCCCGCGCAGCTGGCCGTGCACAACGAGGTGATGGCGCTGAAGCCGGCCCAGTCCACCCGGACCCGTCGGTTCGAGCTGGACCGCACCAACGGGATGTGGACGGTCAACGACGTCACCTGGCAGGAGGTCGTCGCCAGCGGCTACAAGAAGGTCGCGGCCGAGGTGGCCGTCGACGCGGTGGAGGTCTGGGAGTTCGAGAACAACTCCGGCGGGTGGTACCACCCGCTGCACATCCACCTCGTCGACTTCCAGATCCTCAGCCGCAACGGGCGGTCAGCGTTCAACTACGAGCGCGGGCCCAAGGACGTCGTCTACGTGGGCGAGGGCGAGACCGTCCGGCTGCTCATGAAGTTCGGGCCCCACAAGGGCCGCTACATGATCCACTGCCACAACCTCTCCCACGAGGACCACGACATGATGGTCCAGTTCAGGGTGGGGCTCAAGGAGGACGACCCGGACCCCGCCGACCCGATGACGGCCGCGCCGGCGAAGTGGGACGACGGCAGCGCCCCGGCGACCTCCCCGGCTCCCGCGCCCAGCCCCACGCCGAGCCCGTCCGCGACGCCCACCCCGTCGCCGTCCGCGACCTCCGCACCGGCACCCTCGCCGACTCCGACCCCGACGCCCACGCCCACGCCGGCCAATTCGGGCAAGGGCAAGGGCAGCGGAGGAAAACCGGTCCGCAAGTGACCGTCCCGCCGGCCGGTCGCAGGACGACCGCCGCGGTGCTGCTCGGCACCGCGGCGGTGCTCGCCTGCCGGCTGTGGCTGCTCGAACCCCTCGCCGTCGGCTCCGACAGCATGGAGCCGACGCTGCCGGAGGGGACGGTGGTGCTCCTGCTCAAGGCGGGGGCGCCGGACCGGCGGGCCGCGCCGGGCTCCCTCGTGGTCTTCGCGGACCCGCAGGACGGCGGCAGCACCGTGAAGCGGGTCGTGGCCGGCGGAGGGCAGACGGTGGCGATCGAGGACGCCGTGCTGGTCGTCGACGGCGAAGCGGTCCCGGAGCCGTTCGTGGACCACAGCAGGATCGACGCCACCTGGTTCGGCCCTGTCACGGTCCCGCCGGGGCACCTCTTCGTGATGGGCGACAACCGGTATCCGTCCGTGGACTCCCGCGACTACGGGAGCATCCCCGCCTCCGCGGTCGAGGCGACGGTCCTGCTGCCCCGGAGCCCGTGACCGGCACGGGGGCCCCGGCGCCCGCCACGGTCCAAGACTTTTCCAAGAACCCCTGGATTCACTGGAGCAAACAACGTGCCCGCCGCGGCGGGCCGTGCCGGAAGGAAGCACCATGGAATCTCCGCACCCCGTGCGCACCGAGGACCCGACGACGGGCCGCCCCGGTGTCTCGCGCCGCGGTGTCCTCACCGGTCTGGCCGCCGGGCTCGTCGCGCTGCCCGCCCCGGTGGCCCGCGCCGCGCCGCGCAAGCCGACACCGGCACCCGCAGCCGGTGTCCTGTCCCGTGGGACGGGGCACGGGGCCGGTGAGCTCCGAGGCTCCCAGATCGCGGTCACGGCCGGCCGGCGGACCGAGGGCCGTTTCGGCGTGATGTTCCCGCAGCTGCCGGCCTTCGCGCCCGACGACGCGCTGCTGATCGGCCTGGCCGGGCGGATGATCGACCGGACGCCGCCCCTGGCCGACGTGTCCCTGAGCAACGACGGCTTCGACAACCCCGGCATTCCGGCCGGGTTCGCCTACCTGGGGCAGTTCATCGACCACGACATGACCCTGGACAGCACGCCGATGCCGGTGCAGCAGCAGGACCCGAAGGCCCTCGTCAACTTCGACACCCCGTTCTTCGACCTCGGCTCCGTGTACGGCGGGGGCCCCGCGGTGGACCCCCAGCTCTACGACCCGGCGGACCCGCGGCGGATGCGCCTCGGCGCGACCCCGGACGGACTGCCGGACCTGCCGCGCCGGGCGGACGGGACGGCGGTCCTCGGCGACCACCGCAACGACGAGAACCTGGTCATCGCCCAGTTCCACCTCGCCTTCCTGCAGGCGCACAACCGGTTCGTCGACTCCGGGGCGTCCTTCGAGGAGGCGCGGCGCCTGACGCGCTGGCACTTCCAGTGGCTGATCGTGCACGACTTCCTGCCCCACGTGGTGGGCCGTCCCCTCGTGCAGAGCATGCTGACGGTCGGACGGAAGGGCCCGGTGGCCGTGGCCCGCCGCTTCTACAGACCGGGCAACCCTGCTCGCCCGATGATGCCCATCGAGTACTCCGTGGGCGCCTACCGGTTCGGCCACAGCATGGTCCGCGCGGAGTACGAGATGAACGACGAGGTCACCATCCCGTTCTTCGGATCTCCGGGCCACGACCTCCGCGGCTCCCGGCCGATCCCCGCCCGCGCCCGGGCCGACTGGAACTACTTCTTCGACCTCCCCGGCGTCGATGCGCCGGACGACCGCAACATGACCCGGCTGATCGACACGAAGCTCGCCCTGCCGCTGTCGGAGCTCCCGCCCACCGTGGTGCAGCACGTCGACGGAGCGATCCTCGACCTGGCCCAGCGCAACCTGCTGCGCGGCAAGCGGCTCGGCCTGCCGTCCGGTCAGGACGTCGCCAGGGCCATGGGGCTGACGCCGATCCCGAACGACCGCCTGGGGCTGACGGAGCGCGGCTGGAACGGCAGGGCCCCGCTGTGGTTCTACGTGCTGAAGGAGGCGGAGCTGCTGGGCGGGCGCACGCTGGGGCCCGTGGGCGGGCGGATCGTCGCCGAGGTGATCCTGGGCATCCTCTCCCTGGACCGCTCCTCGTTCCTCAACGCCGCCACGCCCTGGACACCGGCCACGACCCCCTTCGCCTGCGGCGACTTCCTGCGGATGGCCGGGGCGCTCGAGAACATGCCCGCGGGGGACGAGGCCGAGGAGCAGGACGGAGAGGTGCCGGAGGTCGAGCTGCCGGGGGACGAGCTCACCGGGGACGCCTGACCCGCACGCCCTGAGTACACGGGAACGTGTACCGTGAGGGCATGTCCTCCGTCGCCCCCACTCATGCCTCGGCGCTGTCCCGGCTGGGCGCCGCCCTCTCCGACGAGACGCGCACGGGCATCCTGCTGGCCCTGCGCGGTGCCCCGGGCCGCCCCTCGGAGCTGGCGCGGGCCCTCGGCGTGTCCAAGCAGGTGATGTCCAACCAGCTCGCCTGCCTGCGCGGATGCGGGCTGGTGACGGCCTCCGCGGAGGGGCGCAGCACCTGGTACCGGCTGGCCGATCCCCGCCTCGGCACGGCGCTGGGGGAGCTGTTGGAGCTGGTGGTGACCGTGGACCCCACCTGCTGCTCCCCGGCCGGATGCGCCTGCGCATGAGCTCCCGCACGCTGGGGCCGGGCTTCCTCACCTCGGCGCGCCGGGCGGTCCTGCACCGGCGGGTGCGCCTGATCGTGGCCGGCACCATCACCTACAACGTCCTCGAGGCCGTCGTCGCCCTGGCCGCGGGCGCCCTGGCGTCCTCCTCGGCGCTGATCGGCTTCGGCCTGGACTCGATCGTCGAGGTCCTCTCGGCCGCGGCGGTGGCCTGGCAGTTCGCCGCTCCCGACCCGCACCGCCGCGAGAAGGCGGCGATGCGGGTGATCGCGTTCTCCTTCCTCGGACTGGCCGCCTTCGTCACCGTCGATGCGATCCGCGCCCTGCTCGGGGCCGCCGAGCCTGAGCACTCCCCGATCGGGATCGGGCTGGCGGCGGTGAGCCTGGTGGTCATGCCCTTCCTGTCCTGGTTCGAGCGGCGCACCGGCCGGGAGCTGGGCTCGGCCACCGCGGTGGCCGACTCCCACCAGACCCTGCTGTGCACCTACCTCTCGGCTGTGCTGCTGGCGGGCCTGGTCCTCAACAGCACGCTGGGCTGGACCTGGGCCGACCCGGTCGCCGCCCTGGTGATCGCCGCGGTGGCGGTGCGGGAGGGTCTGGAGGCCTGGCGGGGGGACGCCTGCTGCTCCCCGGTGGCCGTGCTGCTGGACGAGGACGCGGAGGACTGCGCCGACGCGTGCGGCCCCGGCTGCTCCTGCTGCACCCACTGACCCTCGGCCCCTGTCCGGGCGGGAGTGCACCGACAGGGGCCGGCCCGCGCTCCGAGGGGGTCGGAGCACGGGCCGGCTGGAGGGAGCGCTGTCTCAGATGCTCATCCGGTGCCCACCACCCCCCTCGCCTCTCCGCCGCGCGTGGACTGCACGAGCACGCCCGAGATCCGCTGGCCCGGGCCGGGCTTGGCCCGGTACTCCCAGTTGCCGAGCGAGTCCACCGGCGCGGAGCCGATCTTGACGGGCCTGCCCGACGTCGTGTTGTAGATGTTCACCGACGTCGCGGGGTTCAGCAGGGAGGGCGCACCCGGGACGAGGGCCGTGCCCGTGATCCGCAGCTCCTTGCCGACCTTGTGCCGGGAGGCCGCCGCGACGGTCACCACGTCGTCGCTCTTCAGGGTGATCGTCGCGGGGGCGCTCGCGACCCCGGCGGCGTTCTTGACCACCAGCTGGAGGACCGGGTCCTGGTCCGCGGCCGCGGGCGCCGTGGCGGCAACCGTGGTGAAGAACGGCACCACCACCTTCGGCTTGGCCACGGTCCGGTCGCTGAACGTCACCTGGGGCCCGCTCAGCTGCGTCCACTCGTAGGAGGCCGCGTTCGTGGACCCGCTGCCGTCCAGCTCCGTGGCCATCCCCCGGGCCGCCGAGCCGGTCCGGGCCGCGACGGCCGCGGTGGCCGCGGGCTGCACGACGTCGGGATTGTCCGGGGTGGTGCCCTCCGTGACGGGACCGGGGTCCGGGGCGGGATCGATCGGGGCCTCGCCGACCGGGGTGGCGTCCCCGCCGGTGACGACCACGGGCACGGTGGTCCGGCTCGTCCCGGAGGTGGAGACCGTGGCCTCGACCGGGGGAGCGGCCGTCGGGAACGAGCCCTTGAAGACGTTCGCGGTGCCGGTGGCGGTGAGCTTCCCGAAGCCGGTGACCTCCGGGGCGGTCCCGGAGGAAGACGTCGCCTCGACGGTCAGCGCGGTGCCGTCGTAGGTCGCGGCCGTGGCGACCGAGACGTCGGTGACGGCGACCTCGGCGCTGCTGACGGGCTTGTCCCCGAGGTTCCGGACCGTCACGCTCGCCGGTGCGGCGCCCGTGTACGCGATGCGGGCGTAGGCACGCTCGGAGTCGCCCTCGTCCTTCTCCATGGGCGTGGTCGCGAAGACCCCGTCCTGGCCGACCACCTCGAGCTGGTCTCCGCGGCTGGTGGCGAAGACGTCGATGTGGCCTCCGCCGACGACGGCCCGGTCGGCCTGCACGCCCGTGTTGGTGGAGAGCTTGCCCATCACGGAGAACTGGTCGTTGCGGGCGGTGGCGCCGTCCGAGGTCTTCACCTCGAAGAAGTTCGTGCCGAGCGGGCTGCCCGTCACGGTGTGCTCCACGTCGGGGTTGCCCAGGTAGCCCTCGGGCGCCCCGGTGTCCCACTTCAGGAACGGTCCGAGGTCGCCCTTGAGCGGCGTCTTGAAGTTGCCGATGGCGGGGGAGACGTCCTCCACCAGGCGCCCGCGGCCCCGCTCGTCGGTGTCGACCGTCACGGTGCCGTAGGGGTGCTGGAAGGTCAGGGTGGTGTTGGGCGCCGCGTCGTCCACGTCGATGCGCTGGCGGGCGAAGACGACCTGGTCCCCGGGGACCGGGTTCTCGTTGGCGAACGCGGCCTCGAGGGCGAGGGTGAGGACAGCGTCCCCGCCGCCGGGCACGGCGACCTCGGACCCGGCGAGCATGTAGAAGGCCTCGCCGGGGAAGTTGTCCGGGAAGGAGATGGGCTTCAGCGGATCCGGGACGTCCCCGGGCGGGAAGGCGCACAGCGGGTTGTCGGCGTCCAGGCACAGTTCCGTGCGGACCTTGCTGCTGTCCTCGTACCAGGCGGGGAATCCGTGCTCGGTGTTCACCGGCCCCACGGCGGTCAGGCCGCCCGGGTTGCGCTGGACCACCTGGGTGGCGGCCGTCGAGGCGCTGATGCCGGTGACACCGAGCAGGAGCGCCGCGGCGGCGGCGACCGTGCGGCGGCCACGGGGGTGTTGTGGCGGGTCCCGCAGCAGTTCGCGGGGATTGGTGGAGGTGCTCATGATGTCTCCTCAAGTAGCGACGGTGCTGATGTCGCGAATATGCAAAGTCACACTTGAGAAAAGCCTGTGGCGCCGGACCCGGGCGCGGTGTCTCCGCGCAACGGGAGGGGAGCGGGCCTGACGCACGGCGTCATGACGGGCCCGGAGGAGGACCGCGGTGCTCAGCCCCGCAGCCGGTTCAGCGCCTCGTCCTGGTCCAGGATGTCCTGGCGCATCTCGTCCTCGAGGAACGCCAGCAGCGCCCGGGACAGGTCCGTGTTCTCGGAGGCCACGGCGTCCCTGGCCACCGCGGCCCGGAAGTTGTGGGCGAACGCGTCCACCGCGGTCTGGGACACGCAGCTGTGCGTGGAGATCCCGCACAGCATCAAATGGGTGGCGCCCAGGTTGCGCAGCCGGGCCGCGAGGTCGGTGTCGAAGAACGCGCTGTCCCGGGTCTTGACGAGCCCCGTCCCGCCCTCGGTGTCGAGGCCGGCCACGTATTCGGACTGCTCCGTGCCGGGGAACGCGAAGCCCTGCCCGTCGTCGTGCATGTTGACGGTCCACGTCGAGCGGTCCCGCTCGTGCTGGGTGCGGATCAGCAGGATCGGGCAGCCGCCTTCGCGGGCCGCCGCGATCAGCTCGTTGACCTTCTCCGTCACGGACTCCCGCTGCTCCTCGAGCTCGGGGAAGTCGAAGTACGAGTTCTGCATGTCGATGACGAGCAGGGCGGTGCGGCCCTGCCCCGAGTTCTGGGTCATGGCGTCCTCTCCGGTGCGGGGAGATCCCGAGAGGAGCTCCCGTGGGCAACGATCTGATCAGTGAACTTACTACCAATGGGGTCGCGGTTCCACCCGTCCGGGGCTCCGGTAGCCTGAAGCGCATGGCTTATCACGCGGACGCCCTCGAGCTCGAGGGCAAGGAGATCCTCACCTGGGAGCGCTTCGGTGAGGCGACCCAGGAGCTCGCCCAGAGCGTCGTGGACAGCGGCTTCCTGCCGGACATCATCATCGCCGTGGCCCGCGGGGGCCTGCTCCCGGCCGGGGCGCTGTCCTACGCGATGGGGGTCAAGCTCTCCGACGCCATCAACGTGGAGTTCTACACGGACGTCCACCAGACCCTGCCGGACCCCGTGCTGCTCGCCCCGATGCTGGACACCGAGTCCATCGCGGGCCGGAAGCTGCTCGTCGTCGACGACGTGGCCGACTCCGGGCGGACCCTCGCCCTGGTGCTGGAGCTGCTGCGCGGCCTGGGCGCCGAGGCACGCTCCGCCGTCATCTACGGCAAGCCCCGCTCCGTGATCCGCCCCGACTACCTGTGGAAGGCCACCGACGACTGGATCGTCTTCCCGTGGTCGGCCGCCCCACCGGTCACCGCCGGGTCCTGACCTCGTCCGGGCCGCGCCTCTCGCCGGGGACGCGCTCGGTCAGCGCAGCGCCGCGCGCACGCCGGGTCGGCTCGCCGCGACGAGCCACACGATGTTGACCGCCACCAGGGCGGTGGTGCTCAGCCCGGGCAGCAGGTGCCCGCCCAGGAGGAACACCGCCAGGTCGAAGAGGTCGCCGAGCACGGCCAGTGAGCAGAAGACGAGGCCGAGGATCCAGCCCCACTGCAGCTGCTCCCGCAGCGGGAACCAGACGAGCGCGTAGAGCGCCGTCGTCAGCACCACGCCGAAGAGCGCGAGCACGGCGGCCAGACCGCCTCCGGGCAGCCCCGGGACCCGCACCAGATCCTCCATGCCGGGCAGGAGCGTGCTGGGGCCCGCGACGACCTGCACGAACGTGTCCGCCACGCTCACCCCGAGCGAGAGCAGCGTCAGCCGCAGCAGCATTCGCAGCTGGGCGGTCATCGGCGGCCGGGGCGGGACCATCCCGGGGCCTGGCACGTTCGGCACTCCCGGTCCGCCGGGGAACTGCGGGGGCGGCCCGCCGCCCGGACGGTGCGGGCCGCCGGGACCGTGCGGGTGCTGGCTCATGGCCGGTGCCTCCTGGCGCGTGCGGGGTGTGCTCACCGCCGAACCTACCGCCCCCGGGGTCCGCCCGGCACGGGTTTCCACGGAGGCCTTCCACGAGCGCCTTCTGCGGGGGCGTCTCCTGCGACGTGGATCACCCGGGGTAGGGTGGCACGGTAGGCACCGACGGCGCGACCGCTCGTCGGTCGTGCGCGCCACCGCGACGACCGACCAGCCAGGAGCAGCCGCGACATGACGACTCAGCACGACCGCACCGCCGCCCCCGACCGTCACCGCGCCGAGGTGATCGACGCGCCGCTGCGTGCGGACGTCCGCCGCATCACCACCCTGCTGGGGGAGACCCTGGCCCGCCAGCGCGGCGAGGAGCTGCTGGAGCTGGTCGAGCAGGTCCGCCGGCTCACCAAGGACGCGAAGGACGCCAAGGCCTCCGGGGCCGACGACGCCGCGGGCCAGGTCCGCGACCTGCTCGGCTCCCTGCCCCTCGACCGGGCGACGGACCTGGTGCGGGCCTTCGCCCACTACTTCCACCTGGCCAACGCGGCCGAGCAGGTGCACCGCGTGCGCGTGCTCGGCCGCCGCTCGGAGGACGAGGGGTGGCTCGCCGCGGCCGTCACCGACGTCGTCGCCGAGGCCGGTCCCGACGCCCTGCGGGAGGCCGTGGGCAGCCTGGACGTCCGGCCGGTGTTCACCGCCCACCCCACCGAGGCCTCCCGGCGCTCCGTGCTGACCAAGATCCGGCACCTCTCCGACATCCTGGCCCGCGAGACGCCCGAGGGCTCCGCCGCGCGCCGCAGCCAGGACCGGCGCCTCGCCGAGCTGATCGAGCTCCTGTGGCAGACCGACGAGCTGCGCCAGAACCGGCCCACCCCGCTCGACGAGGCCCGCAACGCCCTGT
The DNA here is from genome assembly GCF_054784195.1 of Kocuria himachalensis. Lineage (NCBI taxonomy): Bacteria > Bacillati > Actinomycetota > Actinomycetes > Micrococcales > Micrococcaceae > Kocuria > Kocuria himachalensis. Next base: position 43,728 of record NZ_BAAGPL010000006.1, on the reverse strand, counting down.
ACTACCTGCGGGAGGTCCTCATCGAGACCATGCCCGTGCTGCTCGCGGACCTCGAGGACCAGCTCTCGCAGCACGACGTGCACCTGCCGGCCGGCCCCCCGCCGCTGCGCTTCGGGTCCTGGATCGGCGGGGACCGGGACGGCAATCCCAACGTCACCCCCGAGATGACCCGCCGGGTCCTCCAGCTGCAGGGGCAGGCGGCCGTCGACATCGCCCTGAGCTTCCTGGACGTGCTGGTCTCCCGGCTGTCCCCCTCCACCGCGATCGTCGAGGTGGACCCCGAGCTCCGGGAGTCCGTGGAGCGGGACGTGGCACACCTGCCCGGACTGGACCCGCGGGTCCTGGAGCTCAACGCGCAGGAGCCGTACCGGCTCAAGCTCACCTGCATCAAGGCCAAACTGATCAACACCCGCCGCCGGTTCGCGGAGGAGACCGTCCACGAACCGGGCCGGGACTACCGGACCACCGCCGAGCTCGTGGCGGACCTCGACGTGGTGGCCCGCTCGCTGCGGCACCACGCGGGCGCGCTCGCCGCCGACGGCTCGCTCGCCGCGGCGACCCGCACCATCGCCGGCTTCGGCCTGGGCCTGGCCACCCTGGACGTCCGCGAGCACGCCGACGCCCACCACGAGGCCGTGGGGCAGCTGCTCGACCGGCTGGGGGAGCTGGATCAGCCCTACGCGGACATGGACCGCGCCGCGCGCGCCGCGGTGCTCGCCGGGGAGCTCGCCGGTCGTCGTCCGCTCGCCCCGCCGGGGCTGTCCACGGGTGCCGTGCAGCTCGAGGGTGACGCGGACCGGACGTTCGCCGTCTTCCGGGAGATCGCCCGGGCCCAGGAGACCTACGGCGAGGAGATCGTCGAGACCTACATCGTGTCCATGACCCGCGACGCGGACGACATCCTGGCCCCCGTGATCCTCGCCCGCGAGGCCGGGCTGGTGGACCTCACCGGCGCGCAGGACCGCGCCACCCTCGGCTTCGCACCGCTGCTGGAGACCGTCCAGGAGCTGCGCCGCTCCGCGGAGGTCATCGACGAGCTACTCTCCGACCCGGCCTACCGCCGGGTGGTCGCCGCGCGCGGGAACGTCCAGGAGGTCATGCTCGGCTACTCCGACTCCAACAAGGAGTCCGGGGTGATGACCAGCCGGTGGGAGATCCACCGGACCGAGCGCCTGCTGCGCGACGTCGCCGCCCGGCACGGCGTGCGGCTGAGGCTCTTCCACGGCCGCGGCGGGTCCGTGGGCCGCGGCGGCGGGCCGACCCACGACGCGATCCTCGCCCAGCCCAGCGGTGTGCTGGCCGGCGAGATCAAGTTCACCGAGCAGGGCGAGGTGATCAGCGACAAGTTCTCCCTCCCCGCCCTGGCCCGCGAGAACCTGGAGCTGTCCCTGGCCGCCGTGCTGCGCGCCACGGCGCTGCACCAGGACCCGCGCTCCACCGAGGAGGAGCTGGACCGGTGGGGGGAGGTCATGGACGTGGTCAGCGACGCCGCCTTCGCCGCCTACACGGGCCTGGTGGAGGACCCCGACCTGCCGGAGTACTTCCTGTCCGCCACCCCGGTGGAGCAGCTGGGTGCGCTGAACATCGGCTCCCGCCCGGCCAAGCGCCCGTCGTCGGACAAGGGCCTGTCCGGGCTGCGGGCCATCCCGTGGGTCTTCGGCTGGACGCAGTCCCGCCAGATCGTGCCGGGCTGGTTCGGGGTGGGCTCGGGCCTGCGGGCCGCCCGCGAGGCGGGGATGGAGGAGGACCTGCGCACCATGCTGGAGCGCTGGCACTTCTTCCGCTCCGTGATCTCCAACGTGGAGATGACCGTGGCGAAGACCGACCTGGAGATCGCCGCCCACTACGTCCGGGCGCTCGTGCCCGAGCGGCTCCAGCACGTGTTCGAGGCGATCCGCCGCGAGTACGAGCTCACCCTCGACGAGCTCGCCCGGCTCACCGGGCAGGCGGAGCTGCTGGACGGCAACCCCACCCTGAAGCAGACCCTCGAGGTGCGGGACCAGTACCTCGACCCCATCTCCTACCTGCAGGTCGAGCTGCTCCGCCGGATCCGGGAGCAGGACGCCGAGGGCCAGGAGGTCGACGAGGGCCTGCAACGCGCCCTGCTCATCACCATCAACGGGGTGGCCGCCGGCCTGCGCAACACCGGCTGACCGGCCGGGAGGCAGTCCGCGCGGTCTTCCCTGGGTCTCCGCGGGGTGCCACAGTGGCGGCATGAGGAAGCACGACCGCGGCCTGCTCCTGACGCTCAGCAGCACGCTGGTGGCGCCGCGTGACCGGGTCTTCCGTGCGTTGACCGATCCGGGCGACCTGGCGAGGTGGTGGGGGCCCCACGGGTTCACGATGCCCGGGGCCGAACTCGACCTTCGGGTGGGAGGTGGTTACCGCCTCTCCATGCAACCGCCCGAAGGGGACCTGTTCCACCTCTCGGGCGAGTTCCTCGAGATCGACCCGCCGGCGCGCCTGGCCTACACCTTCCGCTGGGAAGAGCCCACGGCGGACGACCAGGAGACGATCGTCCGCCTGTCCCTGGACGCCCGAGGCCGTGCGACGGAGGTCTCCCCGACCCAGGGGCCCTTCGCGACCGCGGAGCGGCTGGAACTGCACCGCCGCGGCTGGACGGACAGCTTCGACAGGCTGCGGGGACACCTCGGGCCCGGCTCCTAGTCCCTTCCGGGTGGTGGCGGCCACTCGGCTGCGGGAGCCCTCGACGACCACCACGGCCCGGGACCCCGGCTGCCGGGACACCGCTGCTCCGCGTCCCGGCAGCCGGGGTCCCGAGCGCTCAGGGGACGGGGAGGAGCAGGGCGAGGGCCCCCAGCACGGACAGGCCCGCCCGGAGGTGGTTGGCCCGCGTCCACGGCCGCGCGTACCCGGACCACGCCGCGGTCCGGTGATCGGTGCGTGCGAACCTGGTGTTCAGCGGGACGTTGACCGCCATGGTCAGGACCCAGCCCGCGAGGGAGGCCAGGCCGCCCAGCACGCGGACCGGCGCACCGGGCTCGGACACACCGGCGCCGACCACGGCGAGACAGGCGAGGGCGGTGCCGAAGAACAGCACCAGGAACGGCGCCCCGCCCGCAGCCCGGTTGACGGCGATCATCGCAGAGGCCGCCTCCCCGGCGGGGCGGCGCCGCAGCGCCGGCATCACTACCAGGGAGAACGCCAGGTAGAACCCGCCGACGAGGCCCGAGCCGACTCCGGCGGCGAGCACCAGCCACGCTTCCACGATCCGAGTATCAGTCGCCGATGGCGTCACGGCCGCGGCGCACGATCAGCGGGTCCGCCGGATGGACCACCGACGGGTCCTTGTCCTCGTAGTCGAACTGGTCCAGGAAGAAGCGCAGCGCGTTGATCCTCGCCCGCTTCTTGTCGTTGGACTTCACGGTGGTCCACGGGGCGTGGTCGGTGTCCGTGCGCAGGAACATCTCCTCCTTCGCCTCGGTGTAGTCCTCCCACCGGTCCAGGGAGGCCAGGTCCTGCGGGGAGAGCTTCCACCGGCGCACCGGATCGATCTGACGGATCGCGAACCGGGTGCGCTGCTCCTGCTGGGTCACGGAGAACCAGAGCTTGGTGAGGTGGATGCCCGAGTCCACGAGCATCTTCTCGAACACCGGGGCCTGGTCCATGAACCAGGCGTAGTCCTGCGGGGTGCAGAAGCCCATCACGGGTTCCACCACCGCGCGGTTGTACCAGGAGCGGTCGAAGAGCACCATCTCCCCGGCGGTGGGCAGGTGGCGGATGTAGCGCTGGAAGTACCACTGCCCGGCCTCGCGGTCCGAGGGCTTGGTCAGAGCCACCACCCGGGCGGCGCGCGGGTTGAGGTACTCGGTGAACCGCTTGATGGTCCCGCCCTTGCCGGCGGCGTCCCGGCCCTCGAACACGATGACGTGCTGGAGGTCGTGGTCCTGGCCCCAGTACTGGAACTTCAGCAGCTCGATCTGGAGCTGGTACTTCTCGAGCTCGTACTCCTCCCGGCTCATCAGCTCGTCGTAGGGGTGGTCCTCCCGCCAGGTCTCCACCGCCGAGCCGCCGGGGTCGATCAGCGCGGGGTCCTCCTCGTGCCCGTGGGGCACGGTGTAGCCCATCTGCGTGAGGTGGTCGATGAACTCCCGCAGGTTCTCCCGCACCGACCACTGATCGGTGGGCATCCACTGCCGTTTTCCGTCGGGCATCGGCCGTTCCTCTCCGGTCAGGGTCTCTTCAGCGCAGTGTAGGCGTGGTCATCCTGACCTGCTCGGGCGGCGGGCTCATGACCTCCCGGTGAACACCAGGAGGTCGGTCCGGTCGCCCCGCCGGTCCGTGTTCCCGCGGCGGGACAGGAGCAGGGCACGGCGAGCGCTCCCGGGCGGAGCCGCCCGTGGGGGCGTCTACAGGGCCTCGTCCGCGGGGCCGTCGATGCCGACGCTGACGTCATGGCTGACGGCCGTTCCGTGCTCCACCGTCCGCGAGACCGTGCAGTACTTGTCGTGGGAGAGGGTGACGAGGCGCTCGACCATGCCGGCCGCCTTGCGACCGGGCGCGTCGTCGGGGAAGGAGAGGTGGAACGAGAGGTGCAGGTCCTCGAGGCGGTTCGCGCCGTTCTCCTCGAAGATCTTCTGTCCCGTGGCCTCGACCCGGAACTCCGAGGGTTCCGCGCTGCGGGAGGTCGCGATGTCCACGTCGACGGACGAGCACCCGGCGATGGCGGCCAGCAGGAGCTCCACGGGAGACAGCAGGCCCTCGCCCCGGCCGAAGGCGATCTCGGCCCCCTCGGAGTTGCGGGCGGTGTAGTGGCCGGTGGCGGTGCGGGTCAGCTCGACGGAGCGTGGTGTGGGGTCGTTGATCTCACTCATGACCCCATGATGCCAACCACGCTCCCGCGGGCGGACGGATGCCGAGAGCGATCCGCGCGGCGGGCCACCTGATCGGGGCTTCCCGCCACGGCGGGGGCACGGGCCCAGCCCGGGGTTGCTGCCAGGAGACCGGGGAAGACTGGCGTGGCGGCCAGGTCGTGCGGAAGGGCTTCCGTGCCGCCGCGGCCCCGAGGTGCCGCGAGGGTGCCCGGCAGGCAACCGCTGACTGGGTCGGTGCGGAACAGCCGGGCGGCGGCACCGGTCATCGCGGCGTCCCGAGGCGGTGGCGGAACGCCCGGCGGTCCACCACGAGCCGGTCCGGCAGCACCGCACCGCGGCTGGTTGTGCTCGCGTCGGGCATCCGATGGGATGCGAGACGTCTCGTCGGGCAAATTTGCGCGCGCGTGTTTCCGGGGTTCGGCCTGTCTCGCATCCTTGTGCTTTATGCGTGCCCCTAGAATCAGATACTCAACCTGTGTTGCGAGACAGATGGGGTGAACGTGGGGAAGTTGATCGGGTACGCGAGGGTGTCGACGCGGCAGCAAGACGCAGACCGTCAAGTGCATGACTTGCTGAGCGCCGGCGTGCGGCGCGATGACATCTACGTGGACAGTGGAGTGTCCGGAGGTCGCGCGTCCCGTCCGCAGTTCGACAAGGCCGTGGCCGCGCTCGAGCCGGGCGACACGCTGGTCATCACCACGCTGGACCGTCTGGGGCGGTCGACGCAGAACATGCTTGCCTTCGCCGAAGCACTGCGGGAGAGAGGTGCCGGGTTGCGGGTGCTGAATCTTGGTGGGGGAGACGTGGACACCGCCACCCCGATGGGCTCGATGGTGTTCACCGTGATGGCCGCTCTGGCGCAGATGGAGCTGGAGATCAAGCGGGAGCGGATCACCGACTCGGTGGCCAAGCGGCGGGCCGCCGGCAAGGACCTCGGCGGGCGCAGGCAGACCTTCACCGACTCCCAGATCCGCAACGCGCTGCGGCTGATCGATTCCGGGGAGCCGGCCACCCAGGTGGCACGGGACCTGGGGATGTCGCGGGCCACCCTCTACCGACGCATCCGGGAACTGCCCATGCCGACAGTCTGAGGGTGGCGGGCGCGGGCGGTTGTGGTGTTCACCGACGGGGTCTATCCATGGTGAACACGGCTGTGAGCACATGGCGGCGCCGGGTGGCAACGTCGCGCATGAGGGCCGGGGCGTCCTCGAACGCCTCGACGTCGGTGATCAGGTGCTCCCGCACATCGTCCGCGTGGGCCGTGAGTAGTCGCACGGTCTCCGCCGAGAGCCGGTGCCGGTCCCACTCGTGGCCTAGTCCGCGCGGCACGCGCCCGATCTGCGCGCAGCGCAGGCTGAGCCCGTTGTGGTGGAACTCCTCGCCCAGGCGCACGGCGTCCGCGCCCTCCGTGTAGAAAGCGAGATCGATCACCGATCCTTGCGGGCGCACGGCGCGCAGGGCCGCGTGCAGGGCCCCGGGCTTGGCCCGGCACTGGAACACGACGTCGGCGCCGTGGTCCCCCGGCCCATGCCGCCAGCGGGTCTTCAGGGTCCGGCCGGGGTCGTCGTCGAGGTTCAGCGAGAAGAAGCCGAGCCGCTCTGCCAGTGCACGTCGGCGGGGGTCGGCGTCGGCCACGGCGACCTCCCGCGCGCCCAGGAAGCGGGCGAACAGCGCGGTGACGAGCCCGACGGGCCCGGCGCCGGTGACGAGGACCAGCCGGCCGGCCACGCCGTCCCCCAGCGAAGTCACCGGCCCGGTGTCCGCTGCCGCGTGCAGCAGGCCGTTGGCGCAGATGGGGCCGAACTGGGCTACGAAGACGCCCAGGAGAGGGTCGAGGTCTTCCGGCAGCGGCACCAGGTGCTCGATCAGCGGGTCCGCCACGTGGGCGGTGGCGTGGCCGTAGGCGGTGGCCAGGACGTCCCCGGCCCGGAAGGCGGGCGTGCGGGTCTCGGCGACCCGGGCGACCTCCATATAGCCCAGCCGGCGCACCGGGTAGCCCTGCTCGGGCACGCCCGGGTGGAAGAGGCCGAGCTCGGTGTCGTGCCGGGAGTGCAGCCCGGGGTGGTCGCCCTTGACGAAGGCCAGCTCCGTGCCCGCCGACAGCCCCGTAGCGAGCGTCTCCAGCAGCAGGCCGCCGTCGGGGACGTCCGGGAGCTCCTCGTCGACAATCTCGATCCGCCCGCGGGCCGGGACCACGAGGTTGCGGCGCGGGGTCACGGCGACGGCTCCAGCCGCACGGGGGAGCGCGTGCGGGCCGACTCGGCGATCGCGCAGCCCAGCCGGTGGGTGCGCAGGGCCTCGGCGTAGGGCGCCCGCGTCGACTCCCGTTCGCCGCGCACCGCCTCGAGGAACTCCCGGTTCACGGCGATCCGTGGGCTCTCAGCAGGGCTGTGGTCAGTGCGCGCCGCGCCTTCGAACGCCGTGAGCCCGTCCTCGGACAGCTCCAGGTACAGGCCCCGGCTGACCGTGTGCAGGGCCGCCCGGTGCTTGGCCGCGAGCACCGAGGTGGCGGCGAGTGTGGCGATCGCCCCGGAGGCGAAACGCACGGTAGCGGCGGTGGCGTCGTCGATGTCGCCGTGGTCCTGCGGGGCACCGTCGGGAGCCTTGCGCACCCCGGCGGCGTAGACCTCGACGGCTTCCCCGAGGAGGAAACGGGCGGTGTCCAGCACGTGGGTGAGCTGTTCAACGACCTGGCCACCGGACCGGTCGGTGCGCGCCCACCACGGAGCGGGTGGGCGCTTGTCCAGCCAGTACCCGTTGGCCAGCAGCGGGGGCGCGTCCGCGAGCAGCTCCCTGGCGCGGTCGGTCGTGTCCAGGGACCGCCAGTGATAGCCCGTGCCCGTCACGACGCCGGCGTCCTCCACCAGCGCCCCGATCTGCTCGGCGATCTCCAGTCCCAGGCCCACGGGCTTCTCCACGAACAGCGGTATCTCTCGTCTGAGCGTTGCCAGCTCCGCGGGGCCGTGGGCGAACGGGGGCACGCAGACGTAGACGGCGTCCACCTCCACCGCGTCGAGGGCCTCGTCGGGGTCCGTGAAGGAGGCCGCGCCCAGCTCGGCGGCCAGGGTCGCGGCGGCGGGTTCGTGCGCGTCGGTGACACTCACGACGCGGGCCCCGCCGATGCGGTGCAGGGCCTCGGCGTGGCGCCGGCCCATCAGGCCGGCGCCAACGACGGCAATGCGCAGCGTCATGAGAGGTTCTCCTTCAGTCGGGTGTGCAGGTCCAGGTGCTGCCGCGCCATGCCGGCCGGCGTCCACTGCTCGGCGGCCTCCCGGCACGCCGGCGGGCCGAAGCCGTCCGATCTGCTCAGGGAGCCCATGAACCCGTCGGCGGCGGCCAGGAAGCCGGTCCGCCCATGGTCGGACAAGGAAGGGCAACACGCCCCTCCCGGGCACCGGATCGGAGAGGGCCTTGTTACCGGGGACGTTGCCGTATGTGGGGAGGATCGTGCCCTGACGGAACACCCGGACCCCGAGCCAGCTGGCGCGGCGGTGCCGTCGGTGGAGCGGAAACCGATGAGGACCAGACCGGCGATGAGTGGCACGCAGTCCAGGGGACCGGCTCGCAATGCCGCGACGATGTGACCAACGGTGGCAGTTTCGGGGCGGGCCGGCAGGACCAGGCTCAGCGTGCGGTGCTGTTCATGGCGCACCAGCCACTCCGGCGAGCCCAGGGGTGCGTTGTCGTTGCGGGCGGCCAACCGCTTGTGGACGTCCTCGCGCATCGGTCCCTCTTCCCGCCGAGCCGGCTGCCCACGGGTGCACCATCGTGGATTCCCACCGGACACTACCGGCGGTTCCAACCCCGAGGAAGTATGTGTCACGGCCGCCTAGGAATACCACGACATTCCTACCGCGCTTCCTTCGGTGCAGGTGTGTTGACCGAGGGTCGACGGTACGGTGAGTCACATGTTGGACGCCGCGGCGAGGGGGCCGTTTTCGGGACCACGCGCTTCCCCGGGCGCCAGTGTCCTGGGGAAGGACGCCGGTGGGGTCCGTCAGTCCATCTGCTTGTACACCCGCTCGGCGAACCCTTCCGGGATGGGCATGCACATGCTCGACCTCATCGAAGGACTGGCCGGGCAGATGGACGTGTGGGTGCTGTGCCGCACCAGTGACCGCGCCCGCTGGCTGTTCGAGGAGGCCGCCGCCCGCGGAGCCCGCACGGTGGCGCTGCCCAGTCCGCACGATCCCACCTACCCGGAGGTGATCAGCAACTTCCTGTCGGCTCATCCGATGGACATCTTCCACTGCCACGCCGGCTGGGGCTGGGAGGACCCGGACGGGCTGCGTCTGGCGAGGGCCGCCGGAGTGCCGGCGGTGATCATCACCCACCACCAGCCCTTTCTCATTCACAGTCGCGCCAAGGCCGAGCAACTGGTCAAGAACACGTCGTTCGCCCATTGGCGGATCGCCGTGTCCCAGGGGCTCCGGGACACCTACACCGCACGAGGGGTGAGCGAGGAGCACTTCGTGACGGTGCTCAACGGGATCCGACCTCGCCGGGACGCCCCGGGGCGGGCCACGGCCAGAGCAGCGCTGCAGCTGCAACCGGAGCATCTCGTCGTGCTGTCGACCGGCCGGCTCACGCTCATGAAAGGGCAGCGATACCTGATCGAAGCCACTGCTGTGCTTAAACCGAACTATCCGAAGCTGCAGGTGGTGATCCTAGGGGAGGGCGATCTGCGCCGGGAGCTCGAGGCCTTGGTGGTCGAACGCGACCTGACCGGCACGGTGCACCTCCCGGGCCACCGAGCCGACGCCCGCTTGCTCCTGAACGCCGCCGACGTGTTCGTCCTGCCCTCACGCGCGGAGGGAATGCCGCTGGCCTTGATCGAGGCGATGGAGGCCGGCCTGCCGGTAGTGGCCACCCGGGTGATCGGCTCGACCGAGGTCGTGGCCCATGACCAAACCGGGCTTCTCGTGCCCACCGAGAACGCCCAGCGACTGGCCGCGGCACTGGCACAGCTGCTGGACGACGGCCAAAAGCGCGCCCAGTACGGTCAAGCCGGGCGCCGACGATACCTGGACGAGTTCACCGTCGACTGCATGGTGACCCGCACACGGGCCGTCTACGACGCGGCCTCCATGGTGCGGTGAAGGCGAACAGGAACGAGCGCGTGCTCTTCCCCGGCCTCGACGGGCTGTGCCGCTGGCTGGGCCGCTACTACGAGGCGCCCCGAGCAGGGCGCGGAAAACCGTGCCGACTCTGATGAAGATCGCCGGTAACTGTCGCCGAGGCCTCCTACCGTGATCCACCGATGAGCACCAAGGACCAGACCCCATGTAACCCCGACCTCGCAACGCAATGTGGCAGTCGTCTCCGAGAATCGACGCCCGTGGGATGAGTCGTATCTCAGAGCCGCGCCCATGCATGATGCGTTGAGGAGATGAAGGTGCCCTGCACAGAAGGATCAGAGTGTATCTGCACGGCCGACAGGACTGCTGGGACCTGAGGTAACTGTAGGATCCGCCGCGTTGCAGCAGAGGTTCGTCTTTGATGATGCACCGCAGGGGGTGTTGCGTCCGTGCCCGCACCCATCAGTGTCCTTGCTGTCGGGTCGGTGCCTGTCTACGGTGAGGACAGGCGTTCTCAGCGCATCCCTTCGGCCCGCGCCCGGGGTTGGCGGGAGGCCACCGGGACAGGAGTGTTGATCATGAAGCTCAAGCCCATCGCCGAGCAGGTCGTCGTCGTACTGGGAGCCTCCAGCGGCATCGGGAGGGAGTCCGCGCTGCGCCTGGCCGAGAAGGGTGCGAAGCTCGTCGTGGCCGCCCGCAGTGAAGCCGGTCTGCAGTCATTGGTGGAGGAGATCACCGAGCGCGGTGGGCAGGGCGCCTATGTCGTGTGCGACGTCGCCGACCACGACCAGGTCCGGGCCGTCGCCGAGACCGCTGTGGCGACCTTCGGGCGCATCGACACCTGGGTCAGCGTCGCCGCCGTGCTCGTCCATGCTCCTTTCGAGCAGACCCTGCCCGAGGAGTTCCGCCGCCTGATGGAGATCAACTATCTGGGGCAGGTGCATGGGGCCCTGGTCGCCTTGCCGCACTTGCGCCAGGCCGGAGGTGGGGCGCTGATCGCCATCTCCTCGGTGGAGTCGACAGTGGCCCTGCCGCGGCACAGCGCCTACAGTGCCTCCAAGCACGCGGTGGAAGGGATGATCGACGGGCTGCGCCGGGACCTGATGGCCGAGGGAGCACCGATCTCGGTGACCAGCATCAAACCGGGGACCATCAACACCCCGTTCTTCACCAGCGCGGCCCACACGATGGACGTCGAACCCACGGGTCCACCGCCGATCTACCAGCCCTCGGTGGTGGCCGAGTGCGTGCTCTACGCCGCCGAGCACCCGGTGCGGGATCTCTACGCCGGTGGGGGCGGGCGCATGATGGCCTGCACGCAGATGCTCTCCCCACGTCTGATGGACACCCTGCTGGCCAGGGCCGTTCCCCTGGAGGCCACCACCATCCCCGCCCCGGGCGGTGCCCCCGGAACGCTCTACGCCCCACGGACCGAGGACAACCGCACCGAGGGCGACTTCAGCGCCCGCGCCCGCAGCTTCAGCACCTACACCTGGCTACAGACCCATCCGCGGGCCAAGTCATTGCTGGCCGTTGGCGCGCTGGCCACTGTCGCCGCCGCACTCTCTCGCCGGGACGGCACCGGGTCGAATCGCTGACCGCCCCCCCGGCTCGACATGTCCTCCTCGAGGTCGCCCGGAGTGATGCCGGGGGAGAGCGTGTCCAGTTACGCGGATACGGAGGAAACTGATGGGTCATCAACACAACCGTGCTGCGCTGTCGGCGCGTCCTGACGATGCGTTGGTCGCCGCCCCGGCCGTTGCAGGGATGCACAGCCTCGAGGTGGACGAACAACGGGACTCTGTGCTCTGTGTGCCCTCTTCGCCCCGGGCAGGCCAGCCGGCACCGCTGCTGGTAGCGCTGCACGGGGCGGGCGGCCTTCCCGAGGGGACTTTATCCGTCCTACAGGCAGTCGCCGATCAGTACGCCGTCGTCGTCCTGGCCCCGGTGTCGCGGGGATCGACCTGGGACGGGATCCGCAACGGCTACGGCCCGGACGTCGAGGTCATCGACCGCTCGTTGCGCCGCGCGTTCGAAGTGGTCCTGATAGATCAGGCACGGATCGGCATCGCCGGATTCTCCGACGGTGCCTCCTACGCCCTGGGGCTGGGATTGGCCAACGGTGACCTGTTCAGTCACGTCATCGCCTTCTCCCCGGGTTTCGTGCCTTCCGCCGCCCGAGTGGGACGTCCTCGGATCTTCATCTCCCACGGCGTGACAGATCGGATCCTGCCCATCGACCGCACCAGCAGACACATCGTGCCGACATTGCAGCAGGATGGGTACGACGTCACCTATCTCGAGTTCGACGGAGCCCACACTGTTCCTCTCGACATTGCGCTTCAGGCTGCGGAATGGCTGGGCTGGAGCAACCTTCTTCCCGGATGACCATCGGTGGGGCGCGGACGGCCGGGCTTGGCCAGTCTCTCGTTCCCGCCGTGCGGCAGTGGTGTCCGCGTGGCCGCCTTCCACCCCGGCGTCCACCGACGTTCGCCGCACGGCGAGGTGGAGCTGCGGTGGCGGAGCGCTGACAGCGACCCCCACAGTGAACGGCTCCCCGCGGGCAGCCGCGGGGAGCCGTTCACCGTGACCTCTCACTCAGCGTGACGCCTGAGGTCACCGGCCCGGTATCAGGCGCGGGTCCGGTCGGCGGTCCGGGCGCGGGCTCGGCGGTCCAGGAAGGACAGGGCCACCATGGTCACGCCCAGGAGCAGGTGCAACCCGTCGTCGGCGGTGTTCACCGGAACGAAGTTCGCCCCGGACTCCTTGTCGATGAGCAACCCGTAGAGCCACAGCAGCAGGTACACCGCCCCACCCCAGCGCAGGAAGTTCCGCGCCCCCGAGACGCTCCGGGCCAGCGCGATCCCGGCGGCTCCGTAGAGCAGGTGCACGAGGTTGTGCAGGATCGAGACCTGGAAGACGCCCATCAGCATGGCCTCGGAGTGGTGGCCGGCGAACTGCATCGTGTCGTAGTTGCTGGTGATGCCGGGGATGAAACCGGCGACCCCCACGAGCAGGAAGACGACCCCGTAGAGCAGGCACGCTGTCCGAACGAGAGAGCGGCGGGTCGTGCTTTCCTCGGGTCGAGCGACTGGAGTGGGCATGGTCGTTCCTTTCCTCGGTTGCGCATGGGTCGAAACGGCACACCCCGCGGGGCGAATCCTCCTGAAGAATCGGTGGGCCAGGACCGTGTTCGAGCCGGGTGGCGTCCAGGCGGTGGAACCGGTCCGATGCGCCTGGGGCCCGTGGGGGGAGGGAAGTTCGCTGGTCGGTCGTGGCTGGGTCAGGGCGAAATGCACCGGCCGGGCGGGGTGCCCCGGCTCGTCGTGCTCGACCTCCCAGAACAGCAGGTCCAGTGCGGGGCCCTTGAAGTGCTTGATCGAGGTGAGGTCGATGACGACCTCGGTGTCACAGGTGAGCCTCCGCACGCGACGGATCAACGGGTACAGGGCCCGTTGATTCGTCTCGGTGAGGTGCCCGGCGGTCATCAGACGCACCCGTCGTTCATCCGGGTCGATCTCGACGAGAACGGACAGTTGAGGTTCCACGACGCGGGCTCCTGGGCCACGAGAGGATCGTGGCCGACTGCTGGACCTCCTACCAGGCTAGGCCGCTCCTCGGGTGCTGACCAGGTGTCCGACGGTCTCGCTTCCCGGTGGGTCGGCGAGGGAGCCGGTGTGGAAGGCGCTCGGTGGTGATTGCTAGGTTGGCCCCATGCAACGGCACCGCTCCCAGGGCGCCGATCCGTGGCCGGCCGGGCCGGTGCTGCCCACGCCTTACCTTATGGAGCAGTCGTGGTCTGATGCGGTCATCCTGCACTGGCGCATCCCCGCCTCCGTGGCGGCACCGTACATGCCCTCCGGTGTGGAGCCCGACGTGTTCGACGGGTCCACCTGGGTGGGATTGATCGGTTTCCGGATGAGCGAAACGCATCTCGGGGCGGCCCTGCCGGTGCCCTACCTCGGGACCTTCACCGAGGTCAACGTGCGCCTGTACTCCCGTGCAGTGGACGGCTCGCGCGGGGTGGTGTTCCTGTCCCTGGACGCCCCACGGCTCCCCGTGGTCCTGGCGGCCCGCGCGGCCAGCATTCCCTACGTGTGGTCGCGATGCCGGACCACCGTCACGGGCGGCTCGGCCCCGGTCTACGGGTACGACGTCGAACGCTGCCACCGGCAGGCGGGGTCCTCGTTCGCCGTCCGCCCGGACCGCAGCCTGCAGGCCGATGACGAGCTGTCGTCGGAACTCACCGTCCGTCACTGGATGCACACCCGCTTCGCCGGCCGGACCGTTCTCCTGCCCGTATCCCATCGGCCGTGGCCGTTGCACCCGGGCGAGCTGACCCATCTCGACGACAGGCTGCTCGGCGCGGCCGGCCTGGATGTGACCGGTCTCCCAGAGTCGGTGCTGTTCTCACCCGGTGTGCAGACACTGTTCGGCAGACCCCGGATCGTGCCAGCACCCTAAACCGCCCTAGCCCGGATCAGGCGACGGGTAAGGGGAGGGTCACCGGAACGTCGTTAGGCCTTTTTGCCTGTCCGTAGGCGGACAGAAGGGCTGGCTTCGCGATAGGTGTGAACGAACGCCGCCGGGACGGGCCGCCGGCACAGGAGAAGACCTGCTCATCGCACCATCATCGGAGGTGCTCAACAGAGCAGACAGAGCAGAACCGGAGATGGTGAATCGATCCGGATCTCGCCCTGCGGCAGCCGGCGTCAAGGGAACCTGCAGCCCTCCGTCACCTATCGGTGCTGCTGTCCCAGGTGCGCCAGCGACAGGGGCGCTGGGACGGCGGTTGACTGCTGACTTGCCCCGCTGCTGTAGGAGTCACGTCCTGCTTCCGGGGGCGGAGGGAGGACCGCTGGCCGGTGGGGGCTCGGGCAGAACGAAACGCACCGGATGGGTGAGATGGATCGGCTGGTAGTGCTCGACCTCCCAGCACAACAGATCCAGCGCTGCGATCTCGAGATGCTCGACCGCGCTCAGATCGATGACAACCTCAGTCGCGGTGGCGAGGGTGTAGGCCCGGTGGATCGAGGGATACAGCATCTGTTGGTTGCTCTCGGTCAGACGCCCGGTGGTCACCAGGCGGACCTGTTGTTCGTCCGGGGTGACGTCAAAGCGCACGGAAAGCTCCAGCTTCACCACAGGGCTCCTGAGCCTCGGAAGGTTCGTGGCCGACTGCTGGACCTTCTCCTAGGCTAGACGGCTGACCTGCGGCTGACCAGGCGCCCAGCCGCTTCATCTACCGAAGGGGCGGGGCAGACATCATCCATGATGGAGGAGCCACGGATAGGAGCACTGGTCGATGGGCTGTCCTGTCAGCACGTGGTGTGGAGCATTTGGAACACTGTTTTTCACCCCTGGAGGTGCGCACCATGGTGTGCTTGGCGCATCTCGTCCAGGCCCCGGGATGACAACCATCAGGAAGGTTGCTGCGGGAGGGGCACCAGGAAGAGCTGTCCTTCTCCTACCGCCGTCAGTGCGTGTTCGGTGATGGACAGGTGCGACAGCGCTGTTCCCAATGTCAGGGCAGCCACGGTGCTCATGCTGCCGGGATCCCAGATCCTCACGGTGCCGTCGAGGTGACTGGTGGCCAGCCAGGTACCGCCGGGGGAGACGGCCATCGCGGTCACCTCGTACGGGTCGCCGGGGAGGGTGTGGATGACGGTGCCGGTGGCTGGGTCCCAGACTCTCACGGTGCCGTCGAGGTGGCTGGTAACCAGCCAGGCGCCGTCACTGGGGGCCACCATCGCGCTCACCTGCCCGGTGGGGACAGTGTGGGTGACGGTGCCCGTGACAGGGTCCCAGATGGTGAGGGTGCCGTCGACATGGCTGGTGGCCAGCCAGGCACCGTTGTCGGGAGCCACCATGGTGGTCAGACGGCTGGTGGAAGCGGCGCGGATCACGGTGCTGGTGGCCGGGTGGCAGATCGTGAGGGCGCCGTTGATGTGACCGGCAGCCAGCCACGTGCCCGTGGCCGGAGTGACCATGGCAGTCACCCGGTGGGCCGGGACGGACAGGGTGCGGGTCGGGGCGCCGGTGGCCGGGTCCCACAGTGTCACGGTGCGGTCGCTGTTGCCGGTGGTGGCCAGCCAGGCGCCGCCGGCCGGGGTCACCATGGCGCTGACCCACTGGGTGTGGGCGGAGAAAGCATGGGTCGGGGTGCCGGTAGAAGGGTCCCAGACCGTCACGGTGCCGTCGATGTACCCGGTGGTGGCCAGCCAGGCACCGTCGACCGGGGCCGCCACCGCGCTCACCCACTCCGCGTGACCGGGAAGGACACAGGCCGGAGTGCCAGTGGCCGGGTCCCTCACCGTCACGGTGCCGTCGGTGTACCCGGTGGTGGCCAGCCAGGCACCGTCGGCCGGTGCCAGTAGGGTCCGTGCTCCGCACATCAGGCCCCAGGCAACTACAGTCCTGGGGGCTTGCATCACCACCCTGTGCTCAGCCGCACGAGCCAGGACACGAGCGGCGGGCGTATCGGCCCCGCGCAAGGTCTCCCCGGAGGGGCGGGCCTGAGGCAGGGCGGTCATGGGGTGGCGCCTAGGGGATCAGGGACGAGGTCCGGGTGGGGCGAGAGGCTGGGGTAGTCGGCTGTCACGAGTTCACGGGCGGGCGGCACCGGAGTCTCGCCGCCCCGGGCTGCGCTGGTCCGCCTGGTCACCGGGACCCAGGGTAGGTCCTGGGCGCGCCGGTAGCGTAGCGCCCCCGGCACCCCGCCCTTGGCTCCCAGCGGGGTGCCACGGGCGAAGTCGGCCCACAACAGGCGGATTTGGCGGCCGTGGGCCTCGATCTCCTCCCACGCAGCACCGGCGACGAGCCCGGTGCCGGCCCAGGTGTGCTCATGACCGAACAGCAGCGGAAGGTCGATGGCGTGGGCCGCCCCGTACGGATTGCCCGCAGCGGCCCAGGAGATCTGGTAGGTGTGGGCGGTGCCTCCGGCGCGGGTGTGGCGGGTGGCGAAGCGGCGGATCGCGGTGGAGTACACGGCTGCGGTCACGTGCGACACCACAGCACGACGGATCAGCGGCCCGAGCACCGGCAGGCGGACCCACCGTTGCAGGCGGGGAGCTGCCGGGACGTGCAGTCGTGCTTCTTCGGTGGTGTGACCGATGAGGACGTCGATGTGCGGGGCCACCCGGTCCCAGGCCGCCTCGATCTCCTCCTCCTCCGGCAGGGGGTGGTGGCCGTACTGGGTGCCGAAGGCCATCGCGCCCATCAGCCCGAAGGGCGCGGCGTGGGCGGCGACCTCGGCTTGGAGGGCCACGACCTCTTCGGCCGGTGTCTCGGCGGTGACGACTTCGGCCGCGGCCACCATGACTTCGTTCATCTTCGCCCGCCCGCGGGTGATCCCCAGTGGGGGGCTCTGGAGAATGGCGCGGCGGAACAGCGAGGCGGCTTCGGGGGTGGCCATGAGGTGGGCTACCGCATCGGCCCCGGCGGATTGGCCGAATGCGGTGACGTTGTTCGGGTCGCCGCCGAAGGCGGTGATGTTGCGCTGCACCCAGCGGAAGGCCTCGATCTGGTCGAGCAGCCCGAGGTTGGCCGGGCGGTGGTGGCCTGAGCCGAGGTAGCCGAACAGCCCGAGTCGGTAGGTGACGGTCACGACTACCACGCGTTGTTCGGCGACGAGCCGGGCCGGGTCCATGATGGGTGCGTCTCCGGCGCCGGTGGTGTAGGAGCCGCCGTGGATCCAGACCATCACCGGTAGCTTCTCCCCGGGGGCCAGATCGTGGGGCAGGGTCACCGACAGCCGCTGGCAGTGCTCGTCGCGCGGCAGGGCCCCCATGGCCCCGCCGAGGACCTCCTCGAGGAAGGGGGACCGGACCTGCGGGCAGGCCGGGGCCGGGGCCGTGGCGTCGAGAGGCTCCGTCCAGTCGGTTGCTGGGGCGGGGGCGGTGAATCGGCCGGCCGTGGCATAGGGGATCCCGGTCGCCCGGATCACCTCACCGTCGGCCCAGCCGTGCACCGGGCCGCAGGGCGGAGCAAATATGAGCGTGGTTGTCATGGTTCCTGTTCTTAATGGGCGGGGTAGGGGAAGTAAAGGCTGCAGAAGGCGGAGCCTGGCCGTCGCACCCGGGGACACCACTGGCGAGCAGAGTACTCGCCCTCGGGCGTCATTGAGGAGGGCCGGGCAGGTGATATCGCAGCTCGGTGTCCTGGGTGGGGACCATGCGGCGATAGCCGTCCAGGGCTTCACGGATCCACACCACACCCAGGGAGGGGGCCGTTTCGTCCACGGTGCCCACGCACTGCCTCTGCCCGTGGTGCCAGACCTCGATCTGCTCCCCGGGTCGCAACCGGTCCAGGTCCTGGATGGGGGTCTCGGCCTCACGGAGGGCGTGGCCGTTCAGGGCGTTCTTCCTGGCGCGGGACGGGCCGTCACTGGGTTTCCCGGCCTGGCGGGGTGTGGTTGCCGCGGATTGTCCGGTCCGGGCGGTGTCGGCGCGATCACCTGGCTCCGGCATCAGCGGCGTCGTCGCTGGCCAGCCGGCCGTGGCAGCTCCCCGGTACGCACATGATGCGTTGGGCCGAGGCTCGACCCGGGGCGCGGGACCGGTGGGGGCCAGGAGCGCCTGGCAAGTGTCGAGCTCGGCGGCCAGCTCCTGGGCCCGGTCCAAGGTCATGGGATGGGCCCCGGCGGGGTCGGTGCGGTACTCGCGGTCGAGCTGACGCGTGATCCTGGAATGCAGCACGAGCAGCTCGACCAGCTCCAGCTCCGCCAGGGCGGAGGGAAACGGGTCGGCCGGGGCCAAATACGTGCTCGAAATCTTCCGGGCCGGCGGCAACGGAGCCGACCGCGGGCGGGCTGATGTGCCGATGGGCGTCTTTGTGAGCCGGCTCATGCGACGGGCCGCGCCGAGGCTGCACCGGCATCCAGGTTGGGCCCGGCCGGCACGGAAGGTACACGGTGCATGGGGCAGCTCCTTACCACGAGGATCGACGTGGCCGGCTGCTGGACCTCACCCCAGATTAGAGGCGTAGAGGAGTCCTGACCAGGGATTTGCATGGTTTGCACCGCTGGCGCCGGAAGCGGGGGAACGAATCCGGTCTCGGGTCGGCAGGGGTCCGCACCATTTCCCCACGGCGCCGTTGATGGTGCTGCGCGACCCCTCGCCGTCCCCAGGTGGATGCCAATGTCGCGGTGGGAAGTAGCCGGTTCAGGTGGCGCCTTGGTCCTGGGCCTTCCCGGGAGGTTATTCTTCGGGGCCGGTGTCGGCGCCGTGGAGCAGGTCCCGGGTGTAGGGCAGCAGGGGCTGGTGGTGGGTCTCGAGCAGGTGGTTGGCGGCGTGGATGAGGATGTCGCGTTGGAAGGCCGGTAGGTGCAGGCACTGATGCAGGTAGGCCTCGATCTCGAACTGTTCCACGCTCCCGCCCTGCCCGCGGTAACCCGACCACAGGGCTTCCAGGGTGAACCGCTCACGATCCATGGCCTCGATCAGCAGCCAGGCCTGGGTGGACCCGGCGGTGGTGTCGTCCATCTGCTCCTCCCTCGATGTCGGCTCGAGCTTCTGTGCTGGGTCTTACCGGGTGGTGTGTCCGGTGCCGTGGTGTCCCAGGTCCTCCCACAGGTGGGCCAGGGTGGCGGCCCCGGCGCTCAGCAGGTCGGTGCGCACGCTCTCGTCGCTGTCGTGCCAGTTGTCCTCGACCAGCCCGGTGCCGAAGAACACCACCGGCGCCTCCAACGTGGTGGCCAGCAGCTCGGCCGGCCCGCCCCCGGCGTTGCCCATCCGCCCGACCTGACCCACGCCGAAGCCGGCGGCCATGGCCCGCTCCAGGGCCCCGAGGACCGGGGTGTCGGGGGTGCGGTAGGCCTCCTGGGCGGTCTCGACCGAGATCGACAACTCGTACCCGTAGCCGTCCCCGACCCGCTCGCCCACCCAGCGGCGCAATTGCTCGGCCACCTCGTGCACCTTCTGCCCGACCACGGTGCGGATGCTCAGGTCCATGGCCGCCATCGAGGGAATCGCCGCCCGCGAGACCCCGACCGGGTCCCCGGCGACCAGTGCGATGACTTCCAGAGCGGGGCGTTCCCACAGCCTCTCCAGCACGGTGTAGCCGGCTTCCCCACCGATGCTGCGGGTGTGGGAACGGGCCAGCCAGTCGGCCTCGTCGAAGGGCAGCGCGGCCAGCTCCGCCCGGCGGGCGGCGGTGATCTCGGCGACGGTGTCGTAGAAGCCGGGCAGGGTGATCCTCCCCTGGGCGTCATGGAGCTGGGCCAGCAACCGGGCCAGCTCCAGGGCCGGGTTGGGGGCGACCCCGGAGACGGCCCCGCTGTGGATATCGGTGTAGGGGCCGTGCACCTCCAGGTGCGCCCCGAGCATCCCGCGCACCCCGGTGCACAGTCCCGGGTGGTCGGCGCGCCACAGCAGGGTGTCGGAGAAGACCACCACGTCCGCGGCCAGCTCCTGGGCGTGGTCCTGGATCGGCCGGGCCAGGCCGGGGGAGCCGGCCTCCTCCTCGCCTTCGATGAGGACCTTGAGGTTCACCGCCGGGACCTCGCGCCCGGTGGTCACCAGATGCGCCCGCACCCCCCACAGGTGGGCGGTGACCTGGCCCTTGGCGTCCGAGGTCCCGCGGCCGTAGAGCCGCCCGTCACGGGTCACCGGGTCGAAGGGGGAGGTCTGGTCCCAGTTCTGCTCCTTGACCGCGCGCACGTCGTGGTGGCTGTAGACCAGCACGGTCGGCGCCCCGGGGGAGGCGCACCAGGACCCGTAGACGGCCGGGCCCTGCACCCCGTCCCAGATCTCTGTGGTGGGGAACCCGATCTCGCGCAGCTGTCCGGCCAACCAGTGGGCCGACCGCACCAGGTGGTGGGCCCGTTCCGGGACCCCGGCCACCGAGGGGATCCGCACCCACTCCACCAACCCGGCCAGCAGCTGATCGACGTGGGCCCCCAGGTAGTCCTTGATGGCCTCATCAGCGGACATGGCCGGGTCCTCCCATGTCCTGTCCGGTCCACACGGTGCGGGGCCCCAGGGCGGCACCGGTCCGGGAGGAGGATACGGGTGGTCCCGGAACCACGAACCCCACCGGAGAGAGGGGCCCGTCGGGGTCGTGGTGGTCGATCTCCCACGCCAGCAGGTCCACCGCAGCCGTCTCTACCGGTTCGGCACCGGTGAGGTCCACTAGAGTCTGTGTGCCGGGGGTCAGGGCGCGCGCCCGACAGATCACCTGGTACAGCATCTGATAGTTGAACTCGGTGAGCTGCCCGGTGACGACCAGGCGCGCCCGGGAGCCGGCCGGGTCGTTCTCGGTGCGCACGTGCAGCTGCAGTTCCATGACGGTGGCTCCTTCGCCACGAGAGGGCCACGGCCCGCTGCTGGACCTCCTTCTCAGGCTACGGTCCCGCACCCGGGCCTGACCAGAGGCCACCGACCCGATCGCGGCGGGACCAGCGCCGTCATCGCCGGAGGCGATCCGGGCGGGGGTCTGGTCCGGTGGCACTGTCGAACAGCAGGGATCACCTGCCACCCCTCGGGGCCGGGGGCCGGGCGGTGGGTATCAACCAGGGCGGCGGCCACCACATCGGCCGGATCGTGACGGGCCGCGTAGGCCTCTGGTTGGTGCCGGGCCCCAGAGTCGTGGCACAGGATCTCGGCGACCACCGCCTCCACCGCCGCTTTCTCCTGTTGCTCGGCCAGCACCGGGCGCACCACCTGCACCAGGTGGGCGACCACATCCACGGCCGAGCACGGCGTCCCGGTAGCGGGATTCACCAGCTGGGCCTTCTCTCCGACACGGCCTCCGGGCATGGAGCGGGTGGTGTCGGCCTGGCTGATCATGCCGACCAGGTCGTGGCCGTCAATGGCGGGCAGGTGGCGAACCTGGTGGTCGGTCATCGTCCTGATCGCCTCGTCCACGCTGTTGTCGGCCCCGGTGGTCACCGGGTTGCCCTGGGCCAGCTCCCCGACCTTCACCGTGCGGGGGGTCCCCACCGGTGGCCAGGACGGCCGGCGTAACCCACCCCCAAATCTACCCTAACGTGAGGGTAGATTTGGGGGGTCGGCTTGAGGAGGGGTTCACATGAGTAAGAGAACCTGCGGCACCATGCTGAAGCTGGGCGAGCGGGCGGGAGTGTCTTTGCGGAGCCCACGTCACTGCGACTGCATCGGGGTGCTGCCGTACTTGGGGCGCTCCGATGGGGATTCTGTCTCTACACCGGGGACGACCACCGGCTGTTGCAGAGCATTCAGGGGATGAAGACCCTGTGGGTCCCTGGAGCAGATAACCGCGGTGTTGCCCACCCTCACCGCACTCGAGGCCCCGCAGACCCCGGCCCGCCGATGTGCCCTGATCCAGAAACGGTTTGAGCACACCGCCCCGGCCGACCAGCAGCGGGATAAGCTGGACGAAGGCCTGCGTCAGGCCGACCGGCTCATCAAGACGCTACGGCAGCGGCAGTCCCGGGTGGTCGAGGCGGCGTGAGCGCCCACTTGTCGGCGTCGCGTATCTGGTGCTTCGCCGCGAGGAGGCAGTGATGACGTCCTCACCAACATTCCATGACCGCGTTGGGGGTCTGCTGGCCGGGACTGCGGTCGGCGACGGGCTCGGTGCACCCTTCGAGGGGCAACCCGTGGTGCCGGCCACGGCCCTGACCCAGTGGGCGTTCTCCTCCCAGGCCCTCCGTCACACCGATGACACCGTGATGACCTTGGTGCTGGCCGAGCATCTCAGCCACCAAAGGGGTATCAACCAGGCGGTATTGGCCTCGGATTTCGCCGTGGCCTGGCAGCATGATCCGTTGCGCGGCTACGGGGTCGGCGCCGCCCGGGTGCTGGCGGCCGTGCTCGGCGGGGTCTCCTGGCGCGAAGCCGCGGTGTCGGTGTTCCCCGGTGGGTCCTGGGGTAACGGAGCAGCCATGCGAGTCGCCCCCGTCGCGGCCGTGAGCGCCAGCCCCCTGGAGGCGGCGCAGCTGGGGCGGATCAGTGCGGAGATCACCCACGCCCACGAGCACGGCCTGCACGGAGCGGCCCTGCAGGCCGCCGCCGCCCATCTGGCGTTGCGCAGCGACCCGTCCGTCCCGCTGGACACCGCGGCCTTCCTGGACCAGTTGTGCCCCGTGGTCCAGTCCGTGGTCTGGCAGGAGAAACTGCTGGAGATCCGCGCCCTGCTGGCCCGGCAGGCCCCGGCCGTGGAGGCGGCCGCGGCACTGGGCAATGACATCAGCGCCCTGGGATCAGTCCCCCTGGCCGTGTACGCCTTCCTGGTCCGCGCCGAGGCGCCGGAGGCGGCCTTCCGTTTCGCGATCGGCGGCGGCGGGGACACCGACACGATCGCGGCGATGACCGGGGCGCTGATCGGGGCCCGGCACGGCTACAGCAGGCTGCCCACCTCCTGGACCACTCGCCTGGAAGCCGCCGAGCAGATCGAACAGGTGGCCACCCGCCTGGTGTCCGCTCCGGCCGGCACCTGAAGTGGCCCCTACCCTTTGGAATCACTCATCTGGGCGATACTCTCCCCGCTAACTCCTCCGCCCGCGCACTGTCCCACGGCATAAGGAACCGACCCATGACGACATCACCGAAGCATCCTCGCAACGACCGGATGCTGACCGTCGAGCAACTGCGGCAGAAAATCACCGACGGGCAGATCGACACGGTCGTGCTGGCCTTTACCGACATGCAGGGACGGTTGCAGGGCAAGCTCGTCCACGGCCGGTTCTTCCTGGATTCCGTGCTGGAGGAGGGTGCCGAAGGGTGCAACTATCTGCTGGCCGTGGACACCGAGATGAACACCGTGGGGGGCTACGCCATCACCAGCTGGGAGTCCGGTTACGGGGACATGGCGTTTGCCCTGGACCTCGACACCGTCCGTCTCATGCCGCACAACCCCGGCCAGGCCATGATCCAGTGCGACCTCACCACTCACGACGGCCAGCTGATCCCGATGTCTCCGCGCTCCATGCTCCGCCGCCAGCTCGACCGGGCCCAGGACAGGGGCTACCGAATGCTCACCGGAACCGAACTGGAGTTCTGCGTCTACAACACCAGCTACGAGGACGCCTGGGCGGCCAATTACCAGCACCTGGTCCCAGCCAACCAGTACAACGTGGACTATTCCGTGCTGGGCTCCCAGCGGGTCGAGCCGCTGCTGCGGGAGATCCGCAACGCGATGTACGCGGCCGGGATGACTGTGGAGTCCACCAAGGGCGAGTCCAACCTCGGCCAGCACGAGATCGCCTTCCGCTACGACGACGGTATGGTCACCGCGGACAACCATGCCGTCTACAAACTGTCCTCCAAGCAGATCGCCCACCGTCAGGGCAAGTCCATCACCTTCATGGCCAAGCCCAACCAGCGTGAAGGCAACTCTTGCCACATCCACATGTCTTTGCGCGGGCCCGACGGCGAACTGGTCTTCTGGGACCGGGAACGGGGAACCCGCAGCCCCGTCTACGACCACTTCATCGCCGGGGTGCTCCAGGGCATGCGCGAGCTCACTCTCTTCTACGCGCCGAACATCAACTCCTACAAGCGTTTCGCAAAGGGCAGCTTCGCCCCCACCGCGGTCGCCTGGGGCATCGACAACCGCACCTGCGCCGTGCGCGTGGTTGGCAGCGGGGCCAGCGCGCGCATGGAGAATCGGCTCCCCGGCGGTGACGTCAATCCCTACCTGGCGCTGTCGGCGATGCTCGGCTCGGGTCTGCACGGCATCGAGCACCGATTGGAGCTGGAGCCTGTGACGCAGGGCAACGCCTACGAGTCCGACGCCCCGGTGGTGCCCTCGACCATGCGCGAGGCCCGGGATCTGCTGGCCGGTTCCGAACTGGCCCGGGAGATATTCGGGGTGGACGTCGTTGAGCATTACGTGAACTACGCCGACGTGGAGCTGGAGGCCTTCGAGGCCGCCGTGACCGACTGGGAGCTACGCCGTGGCTTCGAACGTCTCTGACCCAGATCCGCGAGCAGGGGTTTGTGGCGGGGCGGATTCGCGGAGCGGGCCTGGTCGGGGAAGGCCAGCCCCCGTGGGGGGGGGCAGAAGGGGGCGCCAGCTCTCGGGTGGTGGGGCGGAGGCTCCGACCACGCCTCGGGGCTTTGCTGCTCGGTGGGACAGGTTCTCAAGTACTCGCTCAGCCGGGGCGGTGTCGACGACGGGCGAATACTGGGCAGATGCGACGCTACTGCTCACTTCTCGACCGTCGTTGACGGAGTTGCTACTGGAGTGCGGGCAGCATGGTGGCCAGCAGCTGCGGCCCGGTTGGTAGGCGCAGCAGTATCTGCCCAGCCCGGCGGGTGAGTCTGGACGGGAGGCTGATCCCCATCAGTCGCCTGGCCGCACGCACCGAAAAAGGAAATCATGTCTGGTACTTAGGCAAGCACAAAAGACTCGGAGGCAACATCCCGGGGACATGTCGACCACCGGCTTTCTTCTCGGGGTCTTCCCGGTAAAACTTTGGCTCGACCCACGGCATCACCGCCGCTAGAACCCTCTGCTTGGGTGCCCTGTACCCGACCGCCGCGGCCGGGTTGCCCCCTGGCGGACAAGGGTTATCAGGGCGCCGGCGTCGCCGGTGCCCACCCTCATCAAGAGTGACCATCTCGGAGTCGACCATCGCGGCTATAGCGCGCTGCTGACCCAGCGCTGCGCCACATGACTGTCTCACTGTCGCGGATCGGCGCCATCGTAGCCGCCGCCCTGATTCTCACCACCCTCGAACGCGGAGCCCGATGAGGGAACCTCAGGACGGCGGTCACTTGTAGCGTTCCATGCTGTTCTGCGCGGTGGTGTGCTCGAGAGCGGCGTCGACGGAGTGCATGTCCGGCATGGCCAGCCCGGCAGGACCGCCGCGGCGCACGAGCAGCCAGA
Source organism: Kocuria himachalensis (assembly GCF_054784195.1). Taxonomy (NCBI): domain Bacteria; kingdom Bacillati; phylum Actinomycetota; class Actinomycetes; order Micrococcales; family Micrococcaceae; genus Kocuria; species Kocuria himachalensis. Next base: position 18,005 of record NZ_BAAGPL010000006.1, on the reverse strand, counting down.
TCAAATACACCGCCCCGATGACGACCATCAGAGCCACATAGGTCCAGGAGGCGAAGAAGGAGGCATCGCGGAAGATGGACAGTTCAAACACCAGCCACACCGAGGCCAGCACCAGCACTGGGATCTCGAACTTCCCCAGGGTGAAGCCGTGGGAGGCCGGCAGCTTCTTGCGCTGGACGATGTAGAGCGCCACGGTGGCGGCGTAGATGATCGCCGGCAGCAAGGTGGCCGCGGCGAACAGACCGAAGAGCGCATCGGGGCGCAAGGCGAAGATCGCCAGGATCAGCTGGGCGATCACGAACATGAAACCGGTGGCCGCCAGCGGGGTGCCGAACCGCGGGGAAATCCTTGACCAGGCCTGGTGGCCGGGGAACCGCTCGTCGCGCGACATTGCCCACACCAGCCGCACCCCGGTCATGAGGACGACCATGCCGCAGGCGAACATCGCGATGACGACCAGCACCAGCAGCCCGGTGCCCACGACGGGGCCCAGGACCCGGGAGATCACATCGGCAACCGGGGTGGGGGAGGCCGCCAGCTGCGCCGGGTCACCGGCCAGCAGGGTGATGGCAATCAGGAAGATGAAGCCCAGGGCGCCCGAGGCCAGAACCGCTTGCCACATGGCGCGGGGCACCACACGGGCGGGGTCCTTGGTCTCCTCAGCGAGGTTGGCCGCGGATTCGAAGCCCACGATCGTGAAGGCCCCCAGCAGCGTGCCCATCATCCACGGGCCGGTCTCGGAGAGGGTGCCGAAGCCGACGTAACCCTCTCCACCCACCGCTCCGGTGTCGAAGAGGTTACCCACGTTCAGCTCACGCGCCACGGCCCCGACCACCAGCAGGAGGATCACGAGCAGGACCATGCCGATCAGCTCGACGGTGACTGCGAAGTTGTTGACCTTTTCGGTCCAGCGGGTGGAGAAGCCCACCAGCAGGGCCTGGACGGCCAGGACCAGCGAGGTGATCACCCAGGCGTTGGTTGAAGAGCCCTCATAGTTCAACAGCACCGGCAGGACGGTCGAGGCGATGGTGTAGTCCACGGCCACCACGACGATGGCCAAGAAGGTGAAGGAGATCCACCCCATGATCCACCCGAGCACCGGGTTGGCCAGCCGCGACATCCACTGGTAGGAGTAGCCGGTCACCGGGATCCGAGCGGCCAGGGAACCGAAGACGAACGCCACCATGAGCTGACCGACGATCACGATCGGCCACGTCCAGATGCCAGCAGCCCCGGAGCTGTTGAGCACCGACCCGTAGGTGGTGAAGATGCCAGTGGCGATGGAGACGAATGCGAAGGCCACAGCGAAGGAGGCGAACCGGCCGGTGCCGCGTTCCAGCTCCTGCTTGTAGCCGTACTCCGCGACAGCCGCGGTGCCGCTGTCGGCCGCGTGTGAGGGTGCGGGGCGCTTATCCATAGGAACCCTTACTGTGGGACGCTTCTCAAGCATGCGATGGCCAGTTGATGAACTGCAAGGGATTGGTGTGGAAAAGGCCAGCGGTGTAGCTGCTGCGCTGGGGCCTAGGCACCCGGCATCGCGCTGACCAGGGTGCGCGGATAATCGGTGCCCGCCTCGGAGCACCGGGTGCGGGCAGGGTCAGGGGTCCGGCCATCGCGTGGCCGGTGGTGCACGCTCACATCGGCTCGGACTGCGGTGCTGCTGTGGTGGGCCCGCCGATGTGCAGGGCGGCGGCGACCACGTCGTGGAGGTCGTGCCGGGTCGCGTAGGCATCGCGTTGGGCCCGGGCACCCGTCCCCTCGCGCAGCATGGTCGCGACCACGGCCTGGACCTGCTCGTCCTCCCCGGCCTCGGCCAGCACCGGGTGCAGCAGCTCCAGCAGCTCGGCCACCACCTCCCCGGCCGCGACCGGAACACCCGTGGTCGGGCTCACCAGCTGTCCCTCGACCCCTGAGCGGGCGGCCCGCCAGGACCAGGCCCGCAACTGGGCGACTCCCACCGGGGCTGGGCCCTCCCCGGCGCGCCAGGCGCGGGCGGCGGTCTCCACCAGGGCGCGCACCAGCGCGGCGATCACCGCCGCGTGGACGGGGTCCAGACAGACATCGGCCACCCGCACTTCCACGGTGGGGAAACGGGTCGAGAGCCGGGCGTCGAAGTAAACCATCCCGTCATCAAGCGGCACCCCGGACTCCAGCAGGAGGCGCATCTGCCGGTCGTACTCGGACACCGTGGTGAAGACCTCGCTGGCCCCGGCTGTGGGCCACCGTGTCCACGCCTGGTATCGGTAGGAGGCGAAACCGGTGTCCACGCCGTACCAGAACGGGGAGTTCGCGCTCAGCGCCAGCAGCACCGGCAACCACACCCGGATCCGGTCCAGCACCGCCACCCCTTCCTCGCGGGAGTCGATGCCGACGTGCACGTGGAACCCGCAGGTCAGCTGTTCGGCGGCCAGCAATCCCACGTGCTGCTGGATCCGGCGGTGCCGCGCCTCCGGCACCAGGTGCGGCAGATCGGCAGACACCGAGGTCGCCAGGGCCACTGCCCGCCCACCTACCGCGCGGGCGGCCTCATCGGCCAGGACCCGGCCGGTTCGGATGGCGGCGATCTGTTCGGTCAAGGTGAGCCGGGGTGGGCCGACGACCTCGATCTGTTCCTGCTGGAACTCCACCGTCAGGTCATGACCGGGGGACACGTCGGTGGGCTCCGCGGCCGGGAACACGGCCCCCGGACGGTGCGCCCCCGAACCCGCGTGTTGTTCGTGGTGGTCGACCACCGCCTCGCCGGCGGCCAACGGCCTCAGGGTCACCGCATCGACGAGCAACAGCTCCTCTTCCACACCGAAAGTCCGCACCAGATCCGCTCCTTGTCGACCGCCTTTCCACCATCGTGGGCCCCACAACGAATAGGCGGAAGCCGCAGGCCGGAAGGAGAAAACCACCAGAACGCAAACACGGGAGATTTCTGCCGCAGGCGCTGTAACAGGGACTCTCCCCGTGCGGACAGGGCCGGGAGGGCGCTTGGCCACCGACCACCGGACACCGTCCACAGGACACCGGCCGCTGGACGCTGACATCTGCCTAAGTATCCTTACTATGTTTTGGAGGGAAGGTCACCAGCCGGAACCCCACCATGGTGCGACGTGACCGTCTGCGTGCGCCCGCCCATACCAGCAGGCCGGCCTTGGAATGGGCTTTTTCGGAAAGGACATCATGATGCGATCCATCGCTGATCAGAAGGTCGACGAGCTCGGCGGGCGGTTGAGTGTGCTGACCCGGCAGCGGCGTGACCACGTCAAGCTGGAAGACCTGCTGGAGGACCTCGAGGGTACGACCGGACCGGCCCAAGGGCAGGTGCTGCTGCGGATCTACCGGTTGGTGTTCCCGCACGCCTTCGCCGAGGAGTCCGTGTTGTGGCCGGTGATGCGCCGGGTCCTGCCGGACGGCCACGAGCTGACCCTGGAGGTGGAGCGTGAGCACCAGGAGGTCAACGAGCTCGTCACCGCCCTCGAGACCCTGGCGGAGGGTGACCCGGCGCGGGAGCCGGTGCTGGCCCGGTTGGTGGAAGTCCTGCGGGAGGACGTGCGCGACGAGGAAGACGCGCTGCTCCCACGCCTGCAGGAGAAGCTGGACCGCACCCAGCTGCGCGGTCTGGGCCTGGCCTGGGAGGTGGTCCGGCGGACCGCGCCCACCCGCGCCCACCCGGTGGTGGCCCGGCGCCCGCCCGGCAACGTGGTCGCGGCCGTGCCGCTGTCGGTGCTGGACCGGCTCCGGGACCTCGTGGACGCCGCGGCCCTGCGCGAGCCCGGGCGTGGGGCGCCGGTTCTGCGCTCGGTCAGCACCGGCCTCGACGGCCTGGCCCACCGGATCGAGTACCTGCCGGTGATGCGCCGAGGAGAAGACCCTTCCACAAAGTCTCAAAGCGCCTGATTCCCAGTCGGCACGTAACCGAGGAACGGGATGCTTTGCGGCCTTAACCGTGGTGGATTGTTTCACCCGGGGACTGAGCTGGTCAGAGCGATGCCCCCGGCCCGGTCGTTGAGTACGTGCTCGGGTGGGGTCTCTTCCCAGGGTGGGTCGGCATGCATAAGCTGGCTGACAAGCTCCAGCAGCGGGGTACTTGTGCCTTTTGAAGGGTGCCGTGATGGCCATCTACGAGTACACCGCTGAGCAGCGCCGCCCCGAGGCCGCGCCCGTGCTGGCGCCGCAGACCACGGGGCGGTTGATCGTCAAGATGTTGACGACGACCGATCACAAGCTCATCGGTTACCACTATCTGATTTCGGCGTTCGGGTTCTTCTGCATCGCCGGGGTCATGGCGCTGCTGATCCGGGCGGAGCTGTGGGCCCCGGGGATGCAGGTCCTGGAGACCAAAGAGCAGTACAACCAGATGTTCACCATGCACGGCACGCTGATGCTGCTGATGTTCGGTACCCCGCTGTTCGCCGGCTTCGCCAACGTGATGGTGCCGTTGCAGATCGGTGCCCCGGATGTGGCGTTCCCGCGACTGAACGCCTTGGCGTTCTGGTTCTTCCTGTTCGGCTCGCTGATCGCGACCGCCGGCTTCCTCACCCCGCAGGGCGCTGCCGCCTTCGGCTGGACGGCCTACGCCCCGTTGTCCAACGCCTCGTTCACCCCAGGGGTGGGCGGTGATCTGTGGGTGTTTGGCCTGGCCCTGTCCGGCTTCGGCACCATCATGGGGGCGGTCAACTTCATCACCACCATCTTGTGTATGCGCGCTCCGGGCATGACGGTGTGGCGGATGCCGATCTTCACCTGGAACGCGCTGATCACCTCGCTGCTGGTGATCATGGTGTTCCCGCCCCTGGCCGCGGCACTGTTCGCGCTGGGCATGGACCGCACCCTGGGCGGGCACATCTTCGACCCGGCCAACGGGGGAGCGGTGCTGTGGCAGCACCTGTTCTGGTTCTTCGGCCACCCCGAGGTCTACGTGCTGGCGCTGCCGTTCTTCGGCATCGTCTCGGAGGTCTTCCCGGTGTTCTCCCGCAAGCCGCTGTTCGGGTACAAGGGGATCGTGTTCGCCACGATCGCCATCGCCTCGCTGTCGGTGACGGTCTGGGCCCACCACATGTATGCCACCGGGGCGGTGATGCTGTCCTTCTTCGCGTTCATGACCATGATGATCGCGGTACCCACCGGGGTGAAGTTCTTCAACTGGATCGGCACCATGTGGCGGGGCTCGATCACCTTCGAGACCCCGATGCTGTGGGCGTTGGGCTTCTTGTTCACGTTCCTCTTCGGCGGCCTGACCGGGGTGATCCTGGCGTCCCCGCCGTTGGACTTCCACGTGCACGACTCCTATTTCGTGGTGGCCCACTTCCACTACGTGCTCTTCGGCACCATCGTCTTCGCGATGTTCTCGGGGTTCTACTTCTGGTGGCCGAAGTGGACGGGCAAGATGCTCAACGAGCGGGTCGGCAAGATCCACTTCTGGTTGCTGTTCGTGGGCTTCCACATGACCTTCCTGATCCAGCACTGGCTGGGTGTGGACGGGATGCCGCGCCGCTACGCGGACTATCTGCCCGAGGACGGGTTCACCTGGATGCACCAGATCTCCACCGCGGGTTCCATGCTGCTGGGTCTGTCGATGATCCCGTTCTTCTGGAATGTGTACGCGACCTGGCGCCACGGCACCAAGGTGGAGGTGGACGACCCGTGGGGTTTCGGGAACTCCTTGGAGTGGGCGACGTCGTGCCCGCCGCCGCGGCACAACTTCACCGCCCTGCCCCGGATCCGATCCGAACGCCCCGCCATCGACCTGCACCACCCCGAGCTCGCGGCGGAGTCCCCGCAGCAGTCCCCGGTCGACGACGGTGCCATCGCCACCCGCCAGGACCAGTCGTGAACCACCGTTCCCTAGACCCCCGGGACAGGTAGACAAGGACCGGAACTCCGGTGAGAGCAAACCCTGAGCAGCACGTCCACCCGCCGCGGAGGCCACCTACGGCGGGATGAACAGGAGCGGACGAGGAGCCGACTATGACATCGATCGCGGATCAAACCGTGGAGGAGCTGGGTGGTGCCTCCAGTGTGCTGGTGCGGATGCGTCGGGAGCACGCAGAGCAGGAAGCTTTGCTCCAGCGGGTGGAGTCCACCTCGGGGGAGGCCCAGGACGAGGTGCTGACCCGGTTGTGGCGGTTGGTGTTCACCCACGCCTATGCGGAGGAGACCGTGGTGTGGCCGGCCCTCCGGGCGGTCTCCGCCGACGGGGAGGCGTTGACCTTGCACATCGAGCAGGGCCACCAGAAGCTCAGCGAGCTCACCGCCGAACTGGAGCGTACCGGCCCGGGCGAGCCCGGCCGTGAGGAACTGATCACCGAGCTGGCTGCGGAGCTGCGTCTGGACATCCGCGAGGAGGAAGACGTCCTCCTCCCACGGTTGCGTCAGGGCGCCGACGACCGGCGATTGCGACGGCTGGGGGCGGCCTGGACCGTGGTGCGCCACACCGCCCCGACGCGCCCGCACGTGGCGGTCTCACGCCGCCCACCGGGCAACGTGATCGCGGCGCTGCCGTTGAGTGTGCTCGACCGCTCCCGCGACCGTTTGGACCGTGCCGCCCGAGTGCGCAGCGGCCGGGTGCGGTCCGGGGCCGAGGCCGCGAGCTGGGCTCTGGCCCGAGTGGCCGGGGTGATCGAGCGCTCCAGACTGGTGCAGGCCGGTGAGCGGGCCCGCACCCGGCCCGGTCGGTGGCAGGTGCACCGGTGGCTGACCCGCAACACCCCACCCACCCGCGGTCAACCGGGCTGAACAGACCCCGGTGCGGGAAAATGCTACGGAGGATCCGGCATGTGCTGCGCCGTCCATGGCCGGGCCCGTCCCGGCCAGGGTGCGTCATGGAACTGCCGCGGCTTGCGTGGGGGGCCGTGCCGGTCGGGGTCCTGCTCGCAGCGGCCTCGATCGTGCTGGGGGTGTGGCTGAAAGAGTTCGGTGTGGCCGGGACCGGTGCAGAGGTGATCGCGGCCGTGCAGGAGCGGCGTTCACCGGCCCTGGACGTGGCGGCCCTGGCGCTTCAATACGGGCTGTCGGTGCCGGCGGGCGTCGGCTGGCTGGTCCTGGTTGGGCTGGTGCTGTGGGTGGTGGACGACGGGGCCCCGGTCCGGGCGCTGGTGTTCATCTCCCTGGCCGTGCCGGGCTGGCTGGCCACGGCTGTGGTGAAGCCGGTCGTGGAGCGGGCCCGACCCGGCGGTGTGGCCCTGTTCGGGCAGCTGAGCGAGGTGGGCCCGCACAGCTTCCCCAGCGCCCACGTCTCCCTGGCCGCGGGGATGGGGTGGGCGCTGGTACTGGTGTTCTGCTGGCACCACGGGACGGTAATACGGGCCGCCGGATTGGTCGGGGCCCTGGCCTTGGCCGTGGCGGCGGGCTGGAGCCGGGTGTATCTGGGGGTGCACTATCCCGGGGACGCGCTAGGCTCCATCCTGCTCACCACCGCAACACAGCTGGTCTGGTTGCCCATCCTGGCCCGGCTGCTGCAACAGGCCCTACCCCCGGCTCCGGTCTGACCCCGGCGCCCACGACACCTGGTGGGTGCGTGGCGGGTAGCCCACCAACAACCGCACCACGGCCTCCGCCGCTTAGAACGACCATCACTCTCTGGGAAGCCCGGCGATGAGAAGTCCCCACTGACCGGGGCGCAAGACCCATCGGCCACGGCGGCCGCGACACAGGTCTGCTCGGGTTTATGCCGGTGACCACCCCAGGCCCTGCCGATGACGCGTCATCCGGTACGGTCCGGAAGGGTGGTCGGGCAGCTCGGCGGGCAGGAAGATGTCCACCGGGCCGACCCCGCCTATGGTCCCGTCGCGGTCCACCACTCGGCGCAACAACTCCACCCCCGCCGCCTCCACCTGCGCAGCAGCGGTGAGGTCAACGGTGACAGCCACCGGCGGAAACAGTATCCGGGCTCGGCGGATCAGCGGATACAGGGCCTGCTGACTGGCTTCGGTCAAATACTCTGTCACCAGCAGGCGGACACAGGCCCCGCCCACATCGGTCTGAACCAGTACCGCGAGCTGATGGTCCATGAACGCATCCTTCATCGCATGCGAGTACGTCATGGCCACAGGCTGAACCTGGTGTCAACGAGAGTGGGGCCCTGACGGTACTGCCAGCGGTCTCACCACATCGATGACAAGGGGGACTGCCAGCCCATCGAGGCCGTTCGGTGTTCGACGTGGGCGCTGATCATCCACCGCACCCGGGCACCGCTCCGGCCGGTCGGAGGAGAGTTCTTTCTCGGGATGCTTGGCTTCAGGAACCCGAGTGTGGTTAGGGTGAGGAGTGGTCGAGCAGCCGGCCCGCAGTGCGTCGCTGTCGACAAAGGATGCTCTCGTGGACCACACCGTCTTCGTGAAGGCCGACCGCCGGGATGAAGCCCCGGCCGAGGGGGCTCCCGGGCGCCCCGTTCCGGATCCCCCCGCTTCCGGTCTTCTGGCCGATGCCCGTTACGTCCTGCCGCTGAAGTGGGCCGACGACGCCGATCTGGCAGGGCTCGCCCGCTACCTGGCCGAGGTCGTGACGTGGTTGCCCGTCACGGTCGTCGACGGCTCCGCCGCGGAACTCTTCACCGCCCATCGCAGGGCGCTGCCGGAGTCGGTCGAGCACGTCCGCCCGGAGCTGTGGCCGGGCGCCAACGGCAAGGTGGCGGGGGTGATGACCGGCGTGCGCCGTGCGGCCGAGGAGCGGATCGTGGTGGCCGACGACGACGTGCGCCACACCCGGGCGACCCTGGAACGGATCGTGGGGCTGCTGGAGGATGCCGAGGTGGTCCGTCCGCAGAACTACTACGTGGAACTGCCCTGGCAGGCCCGGTGGGACTCCGGGCGTGCCCTGCTCAACCGTGCCCTGGGCGGGGACTGGCCCGGCACCCTCGGGGTGCGCCGATCGGTCCTGCTCACCGCCGGCGGCTACGACGGTGACGTCCTGTTCGAGAACCTCGAGCTCGTCCGTACCGTGTGCGCGGCCGGTGGGCGGGAAAAGGTGGCCCTGGACGTGCTGGTGGGCCGGGTGCCGCCCACCGTGTCCCACTTCCTCGGCCAGCGCGTCCGTCAGGCCTACGACGACTTCGCCCAGCCTCATCGTCTGCTCGCCGAGCTGTCCCTGCTGCCACTGATGTGCTGGGCTGTGCGGCACCCGGTTGGCCTGGCCGCGGGGACCCTCGCCGTGTGCGGGGTGGCCGAGATGGGTCGACGCCGGGCCGGGGGCGTCCAGGTCTTTCCCGCCGGCACGGTGCTGTGGGCTCCGCTGTGGGTGCTGGAGCGGTCGGTGTGCGTGTGGGCGGCCGTGGCCGTCCGGGCGCGCGGCGGGGTGTCCTACGCGGGGTCCCGGCTGCGGACCGCCGGGCATTCCCGGGCCGTCTTGCGCCGGCGCCTGCGTCACCGGAGCAAGGGATCGCCGCTACTGCTCGACGCCGGCACGGGGCAGGCGAGGGGCCGGTGGTGAGCATGGGGAAGGGCGCCGCGGCCGAGCCGACCTCACCGGCGATGGGCGACGAGTCGGGTCCGCTCCTGGGTTCGGCCGGGGTGCCTCGGGGTGGACTTCTCGAGCAGGGGAAGGGCGGACGGGAGACCCAGGGCGTGTACTGAGGGCATGACCGTCGACCCCACCTTCTCCTGACAGCACCCTCGTGGCACCGGGAGCGGAGTCCGTCCCCGGGGACCCACGGGAAGCGGCTCCCCGCAGGCGGGGAGCCGCTTCCCGTGGAGCACGGACACGAAAGGTGCCCGGCCGCGGACCTCAGGTGCGGGCCCTGCCGGTGGTCCGGTCGTGGGTGTTCCGGTCCAGGAAGGACAGCCCGACCATGGTCAGGCCCAGGAGCAGGTGCAGCCAGTCGTCGGCGGTGTTCAGGGGCACGAAGTTGGCGGTGGACTCCTTGTTGATGAGCAGCCCGTAGAGCCACAGCAGCAGGTAGACGGCACCGCCCCAGCGCAGGTAGTTCCGCGCCCCCGAGACGGTCCGGGCCAGGGCGATGCCGGCGGCGCCGTAGAGCAGGTGGACGAGGTTGTGCAGAATGGAGACCTGGAAGAGGCCCATGAGCATGGCCTGGGAGTGGTGGCCGGCGAACTGCAGGGTGTCGTAGTTGCTGGTGATCCCGGGGATGAAGCCGGCCGCACCCACGAGCAGGAAGACGACCCCGTAGAGCAGGGCGGCGGTCTGGACGGGGGAGCGGCGAGATGCGCTCCGGTTGGTGGAAGCAGTCATGGTCGTTCCTCTCATCGGTCGCACTGTAGGAGCCGGGCAACTGGCCCCGGTGGGGATTACTCCTTCTTGAGCTTGTCCTGGATGGTGCCGGCGGCCTTCTCCACGAGGTTCGGCTGCTCCGTGGTGCCGTAGAACCGGGCATCGGGGTGGGTGGGCGGGGGCATCGGCACCCCGGCCATGGGCTCGTCCTTGTACCCGAACTCGCCCTTGCCGTCCGGGGTCGGCCCGGACGCCCAGGAGCCCTCGGCGGCGGTAGTGCCGTCGGAGAAGTTGTAGTAGTCGTAGGAGAACTCGGTGGCCTCCTTAGCCTGCGGGAAGTTGGAGGGCACCGGCATCTGCTCCAGCCCGTCGGCCTGCAGCTCCTTCACCGCGGCCATCCACTGGTTCTGGTGCATGGTGTCGCGGGCCAGCAGGAAGGACAGCATGTCCCGGATGCCCTTGTCGTCGGTCATGTGGTAGAGCCTCGCGACCTGTACCCGGCCCTGCATCTCCGCGTTGACGTTCGAGCTCATGTCCGCCAGCAGGTTCCCGGAGGCGGTCACGTAGGACCCCGACCAGGGGTTGCCCATCGAGTCCACCGGTCGCGCCCCGGCCCCGGCCACGATCGCGTGCTGCAGGTCCGTTCCGCCGATCACGGCCGCCACCGCCGGATCGGACTGGATCGCGTCCTCGGTGATGCCCACCGGGGCCTTCTCCAGCAGCTGGGCGACCATCGTGGCGAGCATCTCGATGTGGCCGAACTCCTCGGCGGC
>NZ_BAAGPL010000006.1:0-7054 GCF_054784195.1 Kocuria himachalensis | reverse complement strand
GCCCGCCGATCACCTCCTGGAGCTTGCGCGCGTACACCGCGTCCGGGGCCTCGGGGGTGGCGTTGTACTGGAGCTTCTGCTGGTGCAAGAACATCCTGACCTCCGTCATCGACTGCCGTGATCTGGTCGAGACCGGCGTGAAGCTAGGCACCGCTCGACCAGTGGTGCTCTCCACGCTAGCCAGCTACCCACCCAATGGGAAGCAAGCTGATCGAATTACTGTCTCACCCAGGAGCGACCGTCCCACAGGCGGCGCGACAACCTCGCCGAGGGCGCGGTGGACCGTTGAGGACTCCCGGGTTGCAGTGATGGTTTCCCTTACGGTCGTGTCCGGCTCTGATGCGGGTGTTCCGTCTCAGCGGGCGAACAATTGCCGGTTGGAGCATGGTCGGCGGGTTTCGGTGTCGATGATCTCGGTGGCGACCTCGGTGAGGCTGCGGTGGCTGTTATGGGCCGCTGCACGGAGTGTGTGCAGTGCTTCCTCGCGGGAGGTCTCGTAGCGGGCCATCAGCATCCCGGTGGCGGTGCCGACCTCTCGGGCAATGGCCTGGGCCTGTTCGGTGCGCCGGTGGTGGTGATCGGTTGAGACCGCCGCCACGGCTTGAGAGGCGAGCACGCTCCCGGCCCACAGCGCCGGCGCGTCGAAGGCATCAGTGGCGTCGGAGTACAGGGTCAGCCCCACGGTGGTGCCCGGCTCCTTGGGCAGGGGAAGACGGTAGGCCACCAGACCCGCCACACCGAGGTGCTGAGTGGCCTGGGCGGTGAACACGGGCCAGCGGCGGTCCCGGGGCAGATCTCCGACCAGGTGGACGGCGCCCTCCAGTGCCGGGTCCACGGTGGGGCCCTGACCGGTGGAGTGTTGGAGGGCGTCGGCGTCGGCGGCCATGGGGGCGGTGGCCACCAGAGTGCGGAACCGCCCCTTTCCGGCCACGCTCACGCTGGCCCACCGGGCGCCTCTGACGTGATAGACGCCCGCCTGGGCGATCGCGGCCACGGCTGCCCGGGCCGGAACCGTGTCCAGCCGCTGGCTCAGGGAGCTCAGGACCCGATTGATCTCGGCCAGCTGTGCCGGGGAGCTGATGCGCGCGGTCCTGGTCATGCCCGGGCACCCCCGCGCACGGGCAGCCACGTGCCCATCCTGGGGCACCGTTGTGCGGTGTGCGTGGCGACCGGTGTCATGCCGCCCCTAGATCTGAGGTCTGCAGGCGGCGACTGGTCCGGACCGGAGCCAACCGGTGGGCGGGCAGGTGGTTGGGGACCAGTAGCTCTACCGGGCTGGCCCCGTCCGCGGCTTCGTCGTGGTCGATCGCCCAGCGCAGCAGGTCCACCGCGGTCGGCTCCACATGCGTGGCGGCGCTGAGGTCGATGCTGACGATCACCGGGGGGATCAGCGTCCGGGCGCGGCGGATCAGCGGGTACAGGACGTGCTGGTTGGCCTCGGTGAGGCACCCGGTCACGACCAGGCGCACATAGGTCCCGTTGAGGTCGATCTGGACGAGCACGGAAATCTTGTGGTCCATGAGAGCATCCTTCGTCGCATGCACTTCGTCTCATGGCCGCCTTCTTGACCTCTCCCCACGGTACGCGTGTCGCTCCAGACCGACCAGGCATTTGCAGGATTTGCACCCCGGACCCATGGGTACAACGGGCGGCAGACAAGGTCCCCACAAACTTCGTGCGTCCTGGACCCAGGGAGCAATCGCCGCCTCAGGCTCGACCGAACGGTCGCAGGCTGTGCAGCGGCCAGCAGAGCCAGAAGGAGGTTCCGCCCCTGCCGCTGCACATGAGCCCGTTATGGGCTCGGGAGGAGGACGAGTAGAAACTGGTGGAAGAACTCGTCCCACCCTGCCTATGGGTACCTACTCGAGTCATAACAAGGGCCTTCGTGGGTGGTCACCGGTCAAGGACCACAGCAAAAGATGCCGGTGAACACCCGGTCCGGTGAGTCTCCATCCCTGCGGCGGCGTGGGCCGGCGGGGCCGTGACGATCGGTACGCATCCGGGCACAGCACAGGTGAACAGTGCCACATCGGCTGCAGAGTTGTTGCTTCGGACCCGACCCCGGCCGGTCTCAGCGCCGTGGGTCCTCTCACCGGTGACTGCCTGTGGTCATTCGGTGGTGAACCGGTGGGTGGGCGGGGCCGGATCGGGCGCCTGGCCGGTGGTGCCGTGACCATGCAGGGAGGTGGCGCAGGCGACTCCGGCGGCTACGCCCTGGGCCATGGCAATGGGCACAAGTTGCAGGCCCGGGGCGATGTCCCCGGCCGCATAGACCCCTTCAACACTGCTGAGCTGGCACGAGTTGACGACGACGTGGCCCTCGTCGTCGAGCTCGCACCCCAGATGGGCGGCGAGGCTGTTGGTGGCGTGGTGGGCGTAGGAGAAGAACACCGTGGTGCCCTCCACCAGGCTCCCGTCGGCCAGCCGGAGGCCCTCCAACGCCCCCGGAGCCCCGAGCAGCGCTTCGGCCACGCCGTCCACGACCTCGATCCCGTGCTCGTGCAGAGCCGCGCGCTGGTCCTCGGCGAAGGCCCGGTCGGTGGTGTCGGTGACGACCCGCACGGTGTCGGACCAATCCAGCATCTCCGAGGCATAGGCGGGCATGTGACTCCCGGTGCCCAGTACGATCACCGCCTGGTCTCGGACGTCGAACCCGTCGCAGGCCGGGCAGTGGTAGACATCCGTGCCGTAGTGGTCCTCGAAGCCGGCAATCCGCGGGAACTCATCCCGCACCCCGGTGGCCAGCACGATCCGCTGGGCAGTGATCTCCTCGCTGTCGACGGTGGCCAGGAACCCGCCGTCCTGGGTGCGCTCGAGGGCGGTCACCGTTCCGTCGTGGAGGATCACGTGGGGGTACTGGTCCAGCCCGGCGCGGGCCTGGGCCAGCAGAGTCTGCGGGCTGATGGGGTCCCTGCCCAGCAACCCGTGGGTGTGGTCGGTGAACCGGCTGCGATGCTCACCGGCATCGACCACCAGGGTGGAGCGCTGGTACCGGCCCAACCAGGTCGCCGCCGACAAGCCGGCGACACCACCACCGACGACCAGGACATCAACAGCGGACGACAGTTCACGGCTCATCGGTTCTCCTCAGCCTGCGGCGGATACGCCATCGGTTGTCTGACACCACCCTATGGGCGGCCTCGGGCGCCGTGCCGAGGACGGGCGCAGACAGGTGGAAACAACCGATGGAATACCGCAGCGATTGCGACACCCCAACGGTGGAAAAGGACGCCGGTTGATGCAGTGAGGACCCAGACCACCAAGCTGCACTTTACATATGGCCGGTTAGAGGCTAGCCCGCCAGGCGAGGTCATCGAGATGGTGCCAGTCCTGAAGCCAAATCGACCGTGTGCGATACGGATCGCGCTGCAGTAGGGCTTCTTCCATCAAGCCGACTGAACTGTCCGATTCTGTGACCTCACCGGGGTGTGTGCTTGGCCGGACCGGTGGGTGCGGCCACCATCGGCACCCGGGTGCCACGGCCGGCAGACCCGGCACCGCAGTGATCGTTGCTCAGGAGGGATTTTGATGGGGTCGGGCGCGCAGGACGAGCTCGAGCTCGAACCGGGTCTGCGGGTCGTTGAGTGTTTCCCCGAAGACCTCGCGCAGCTGGTTGACCCGGTAGCCGACCGTCTGTTCGTGGACGGCCAGCTCGGCGGCCATCGCGGCGCGGTGCCCGTGGTGCTTGAGCCAGGACAACAGGGTCGCCCCCAGCCGCTCCCGCTGGGCGGGGCGCAACTGCTCCAGCGGGGCCAGCCGCAGGGTAGTGAGGTCCTCGACCATGGCGCGGTCACTGAGCAGCAGCAGCTGGGCGAGATGCTCCGTGACCCACACCGGTCCTTCCTTCTCGGGGTTGTGCTGCAGCAGGTCCCGGGCCATCACAGCCAGGCGCAAGGAGTCAGGTGCTGCTTGCCAGGGGCGCCCCGGACCCACCACCGCGTTGCGACCGGCGAGGGCACGCCCCAGCTCCTGGCGCGCTGTCGGGGAGGAGGGCTCGGGCACGACCGCCACGACGTCGCCGGGGCGGGTGGTGAACAGGACGCGGGCGCCCAGGCGGGATCGCAGCCCCGTGCGCTGGTCGGCGGGCAGGGTCACCACTACCACCCGCTCGGGCAGGGCCCAGCCGGCCGCGAGCACGGCCGCGCGCACGACGTCCTCCTCGACGTGGCCGCGGATCAGCATCTCCGCCACCGTGTCCAGCAGCCTGTCCTGCTCACCGGCCCGCTCGGACTGCTCCAGGGCGTAGCCCTGGGCACTGGCGGCGGAGAGCTCCTCGATGTAGGCGAACACCGACTCCGCCAAAACGATCAGCACCGAGGCCTCGGCCCCGGCTTCCATGGCCACCTTCGACATCGACCGCAAGGTGGTGCGGGCCCCGGAGCGGTAGGCGCCGAACAGGGCGTCCATGAGCCGGCCCTGATGGACCTCGGCCCGGCCGAGCAGCTCATAGACGAGCCGATCCTCATCGCGCAGAGCCGGTTGGGCGGTTCCGGCCAGGTCCAGGAAACGGGTCAGGGCGGATTCGACCCCCCGCTGGATCTCGCCCCGCAACGGACCGTCCAAGGAGGGGGCGTAGACCGGGACGTCCCGGTGCACCCCCGACAGCAACTCCTCCGTGAAGGCGGGCACATGCCCCGTCAGCAGCGGCGTGAGCGCCGGCGGCAGCGCCGTCCACGGCAGATCACGATCCACATCAGACACCGCGCACCCCATTTCATGGTCTCGCCACCGTCTCTCAGGCCCGCAGAAGACGAGCAGCACTCAACGCGTCAGGTAGAACGCCGATGGTTGGCGATCTGGCCCGATCGCATCTGCTGTCCTGTGCAGGGTGAACCGAGCACCCGACGACCGGTTGCTTGAGCATCAGCAGATCGGTCCTGCTTCTATTGCACCGCCGGCACCACCACACGGGCCAAGGTCCAAGGCAACACTGTAAGGCCCGATCTCCACGTGGCACGCCCACAGGAGCGGCGGGATGATCTGCCGACCCGGTGCCGGTGACCGGTCGCTCAGCCGATCACGGTCAGGGCCGAGAGGGGCGGATTCGACCCGCACCGTGGTGATCGGTGGGCGTGCCAGGATGTGAGCATGCCCTCGACATCGCACGGCGCCCAGCGTCCGCTGGCTCCTGGGCGCAGCAACAAGCTGCCGCCGGTCCACGGCGACGCCGCCGGAGGAGTCACCGTTCCGGTGCGGGTCGCCGCGGCGTGGTCGTGGCGGCTGATCATCATCCTCGCGGCGGTGGGTCTGGCCGGCTATCTGCTCGCCCGGATCACGGTGGTCATCATCCCGGTGCTCATCGCGGGGTTGCTGGCCGGGTTGCTCTTCCCGCTGGTGAAGAGGCTGCGGGCCCAGCACGTGCCGGCCGGGATGGCGGCGGGACTGGTGGTGCTGGGGCTGATCGGCGTGGTGGTGGGTCTTCTCGTGATCGCCGGCCGGCAGATCGTGTTGGGCTTCGCCCAACTGTCCGGCAGCGTGGTGGCAGGCACCCAGCAGCTGCTCGAATGGCTCGAGGACGGGCCGCTGCAGCTGAGCGCGAGCACCGTCAACGACTGGATCAACGACTTCGGCACCACCGTCCAGGACAACAGCCAAGCCATCCTCACCGGGGCGGTGTCCTTCGGCGCCACGGCCGGCAACGTGCTGACCGGCCTGGTGATCATGGTGTTCACCCTGTTGTTCTTCCTGATGGACGGAGAGCGGATCTGGCTGTTCGTAGTCAGGTTGTTCCCGTCCCACGTCCGTCGGCCGATCAACGGAGCGGGCCGGCACGGGTGGGGATCACTGGTGCAATACGCCCGGATGCAGGGGTTCGTGGCCTTCGTCGACGCCGTGGGCATCGGGGGCGGGGCAGCTCTGCTGGGGGTGCCTCTGGCGCTGCCCATCGGCATCCTGGTGTTCCTGGGCTCCTTCATTCCCATCGTGGGAGCGGTGGCCACCGGGGCTGTTGCGGTGCTGGTGGCGCTGGTGGCCAACGGATTCACCAATGCGCTGCTCATGCTGGCGGTGGTGCTGCTGGTGCAGCAGATCGAGGGCAACGTCTTGCAGCCGCTGCTGATGGGCAAGGCAGTGTCCCTGCACCCGTTGGCAGTGTTCCTGGCCGTGGCCTGTGGGGCCATCCTCTACGCCATCCCCGGGGCCCTGTTCGCGGTCCCGGTGATGGCCTTGGCCAACACGGTGGTGCGCTACCTGGCGGGCGGGCACTGGCGCACCGACGACGAGATCGCCTGGGAGCCCTATTACTACCCGTGGGAGATCAAAAAGCACGCCCGTCACGACCGGTTCACCCGCGAGCAGGTCATGGCGCAACTGGAGCGTTTCCGCCGGACCCGGGCCAAGGAACGACTACACGCCCAGGCCCAGCGACAGCAGCAATGACCTCAGGGCGGGCAGCAGGGCGGCGACCTCAGGCCATCCCTCACCAATGAACAATCTGATACTGGGACGGCGAGGAGATCAACGGCCGAAACCGGCCCGATCCTGGTCAACCGGGGACAGCACAAGGGCCCGCTCGTGAACAAGCGGGCCCTTGTGCTTCAAGCGTGCGGATTCTCAGGTCTGCACCACCGAGAATTCAGCGGCCGGGGCCATCCACACCGGTGTTGTAGCCGCGATCGGTGTGATCCTTCTTGTTCCTTTTCAGTCCGGCCAGACCGGCCAGGCCCAGCAGGCCGGCCAGGCCCCACAGGCCCATCTCGCCGTTGTCGTCTTCGCTCTGCTGGGTCGTGGTGGCGGGAACGGCCACTTCCGCGGCAGCGGCAGGGGCTGCCACGCCGGTCAATGCGGCCAGGGAAAGGGCGGCGGTGGCTGCGGTCTTGCGCATCTTCGCTCTCCTTCGGTGCGGGGAAGGACCCTCGGCTGAAGGTCTGATCGTCACCCTACTTCCAACACAGTTCTCCGGCGACTCCTGCAGGTCAGAGGCCTCGACCGGCCCGGCGGAGGACGACGCGGGCAGCTTCACCCTCATGGCGTGCCCATGGCCATCCGGGACAGGCGGACGGTAGCGTCAGTACCCTGGCGAATGGGCGAGTTGTCGCCAGTCCTGATCGTCGGA
>NZ_BAAGPL010000005.1:211194-223288 GCF_054784195.1 Kocuria himachalensis | reverse complement strand
GGACCCCCGCACCGACCCCGGTGCGGGGGTCCTGCGCCTCCCGTGATCTCAGACGTAGTCCGCCAGGCCGGCGCGGTGGAGCACGAACGCCGTGAGCGGCTCGTAGACGCGCGGCGGGAGGTTGTCGTCGAGGGGCACGGCGACCTCGACCTGGCCCTGCGCCTCCGCCACGAACACGCCCGGGTCGTTGCAGTCCGCGACCGCGATGGTCCGCAGCCCCCGGGAGCCGGCCGCCCCGGCGAGGCCGTGATCGGCGACCACGAGGTCGGGCGGGTTCTGCCCGTCGCGGCGCAGCTTCTCCAGGGTCAGGGACATGGGCCCGGGGAAGTGGGTGTGCCGCAGCCCGCCGTACTGCTCGACCATCACGACGCTCTCGATCTGCCGGACGTCGCCGTCCTCGAAGGGGAAGCCGTCCGGGACCTGCACCACGTGCGCACCGGCGCGGCGGGCCACCCGGGCCAGCTGCGCGTAGACGGGGAACAGCCCGGCCGGATGGCCGGTGGCGAAGAGCACGCGGCCGCCGGCGGCGACCACCTCGCCGAGGACCCGCGCGTAGCGCTCCAGCCCGGCGATGGCCCGCTCCGCGGAGATCGTGTCCTGGCCCTCGGCGTGCGCCCGGTCGGGAGAGATCCCGACCCGGTCCCGCATGAGCGCGAACACGTCGTCGAAGGTCCACTCCCGGGTGCGCACCACGCCCATGTGCTGGTGCTGGTCACCGTCGAGGAAGCCCTGGATGTTGCGCAGGTTCGCCTCCCGGGGGGTCGCCACCTCCCCGGTGATGCGGTGGCGGTCGAGGTGGCGGGCGAGGTCTGCAGGGGAGAGGGGGGAGGTCGTCACCGTTCGAGTGTATTCAGGCCCCGGCCGCTACCGTCGCGTATCCCCGCCCGGGCGCGCATCCGGGCGTAGACGTCCGCCGTGGACAGGGCCGTCCGTTCCCAGGAGTGGTCCTCGGCGCGCCGGGCGGCCGCCCCGCCCATGCGCTCCAGGGCGGCCGGGTCACCGGCGAGGGCGACGACGGCCCGCGCCCACGAGCCGGGGTCGCGGTCGGGCACGAGCCGGCCGGTGATCCCGTCGAGCACCGCCGTGCGCAGCCCGTCCACGTCCGTGGCCAGCACCGGCGTGCCGCAGGCCTGGGCCTCCAGCGCCACGAGGCCGAACGTCTCGGAGGAGGACGGGACGGCCACGACGTCGGCCCGGCGCATCCGGGCGGCGAGCTGCGGGGCGGGCAGGGCCGGCCCGAAGCGCACGGCGTCCTCCAAGCCCAGCTTCCGCACGCGCTCCCGCAGCACGGTCGTGAAGGCGCGGGTGCCGACCCCCACGACGTCCAGCTCCACGGGCAGGCCGGGGTCGGTCTCCCGGATCCGGGCGAGCGCGTCGACGAGCACGTGCGGGCCCTTGAGCGCCTGCAGACGCCCGGCGAACAGGATCCGCAGCGGTCGGCCGGGCGTGCCGGGGGGCGGCTCGTCGGCGCGGCGGGGCTCGCCGGGGGCGGCGTCCGGGGAGAAGGCCGAGAGGTCGACGCCCGGGGTGATCACGGTCAGTCGTGCCGGGTCGGCGTCGTAGAGCTCGACCATCTGCAGCGCCTCGGTCCGGGTGTTCACCACCGTGGCATCCGCCCGGGCGATGAGCTCGGCCTCGGCCTCGGCGCGGGAGGCCGGCTCGAGCCCCTCCCCGGTGCGGGCGCGCAGGTTCTTCCCGAGCGCCGTGGTGTGCAGGGTCAGGACGAGGGGGACTCCCCAGCCGTCGGCGAGCTCCCGGCCTGCGGCGCCGGAGAGCCAGTAGTGGGCGTGCACGACGTCGGGCCGGTCGGCCTCCGCGCCGAGCACGTCCGCGAAGGCCGCGGTGAACCCGGGCAGGTCCTCCTTGCTCGCCCCGGCGGCCCCGGGCAGCGAGACGGTGAGCAGGCGCAGCCCAGCACGGATGCGGGCGCTCCGCACGCCGGCGCCCGCCGGGGCGCCGGGGTCCCGGTTGAGGGTGGCCATGTCCACGGTGTGGCCGGCGTCCACGAGGGCCTCGGCGAGGTGGCGCACGTAGACGTTCATCCCGCCCGCATCCCCCGACCCCGGTTGCTCGAGGGGAGAGGTGTGCAGGCTGATCAGCAGGACGTGGCGGGGCGCGGCGGACACGGCTCAACTGTAGCCTCCGGCCGCGGGGGCCCGGAGGCCCCTGCGTCCGGGCCCGGAGGCCCCGGGGTCCCGGCCCGGGTGCCCGCGGGGTGCGGAGGGCCCGGGGAACCCGCCCGCCCCGGCTCGGGCGGTGGCGGGCCCGGTGCCACAATGGGATCCGTGAACCGTGCTGACCCCGTCCCGACCGCCCCGTCCGGCGGCGCCTTCCCCCCTCCGCCCCGGTTCGAGCGCAGCGCCGTGGTCGACCTCGCCGCTGTCCGCGCCAACGTGCGCCGGCTCCGTGACCTCGCCGCCCCCGCCCGGCTCATGGCCGTGGTCAAGGCCGACGCCTACGGCCACGGTGCGGTGCCCGTGGCCCGCGCGGCTCTCGAGGCCGGCGCGGACGCCCTGGGCGTCGCCCACGTCGGGGAGGCCCTCGCGCTGCGGACCGCGGGCATCGGGGCCCCCGTGCTGGCGTGGCTGCACACCGTGGACACCGACTTCCGGGCGGCGCTCGCCGCCGACGTCGAGCTGGGCGTCAGCGGCTGGGAGCTCGCCCCGATCACCGAGGCCGCCCGTGCGCTCGGGACCACCGCACGGATCCACCTCAAGATCGACACCGGCCTGGGCCGCAACGGCTCGCCGGAGGCCCTCTGGCCCGAGCTCGTGCGGGCGGCCGCGCAGGCCGAGGCCGAGGGGCTCGTGCGGGTCACCGGCGTCTTCACCCACCTGGCCGTCGCCGACGAGCCCTCCCGGCCGGAGACCCAGGAGCAGCTCGAGCGCTTCCGCGCGGCGGTGGCCACGGCGCGGGCCGCCGGGCTCCGGCCCGCTCTGCGGCACGCGGCGAACTCGCCCGGTCTCCTCGGCGCCGCCGGGCTCGAGCGCCCCGGGGACATGCTCCTGGACATGGTCCGGGTCGGGGTCTGCCTCTACGGGCTCTCCCCGTTCGTGGACCGCACCCCGGAGCAGCTCGGTCTCGTGCCCGCCATGACGCTGCGGAGCACGGTCAGCGCGGTCAAGGAGGTGCCGGCGGGACAGGGCGTCTCCTACGGGCTGAGCTACGTCACCGACCGGCCCACCACCCTGGCGCTCGTCCCGCTCGGCTACGCGGACGGCGTCCCGCGCTCCGGCACCGGCGGGCCGGTGCGGATCCAGGGCCGCACCTATCCGGAGGTCGGCCGGGTCGCGATGGACCAGATCGTGGTGGACCTCGGCGTGCCGGGACGGTCCGCCCCCGAGCACGGGCTGCTCGGGGCGGAGGCCGTGCTGTTCGGGGCGGGGGAGAACCCCTCGGCGAGCGCGTGGGCGGATGCCGCCGGCACCATCAACTACGAGATCGTCACCCGCGTCTCGCCCCGCGTGCCCCGGGTGCACCTGCACGCCACGGAGGACCGGGCGAGCGAGGAGGAGCAGGCATGAGCGAGTGGACGCGGACCGTGACCGTGGACGGGCCCGGGCGGACCCAGGCCCTGGCCGAGCGTCTGGGCGAACAGCTGCGCGCCGGGGACCTGCTGGTCCTCACCGGCGAGCTGGGCGCGGGCAAGACCACGTTCACCCAGGGACTGGGGCGGGGCCTGGGGGTGCGCGCGGGGATCATCTCGCCCACGTTCGTGCTGGTGCGCCGCCACCCCAACGTCCCGGACGGACCCCGGCCCGGCGGCCCGGACCTCGTGCACGTCGACGCCTACCGGCTGGGCTCCGCTGCGGAGGTCGACGACATCGACCTGGAGGACACGGCGGACACGGCCGTCACCGTGGTCGAGTGGGGGAGCGGGAAGGTCGAGCACCTGGCCGAGTCCCGCCTCGAGATCGTGCTGGAGCGCGCCGTGGGCGCCGATCCCCTCGGCCCCGGCGCGCCGTCGGGGCCCGGAGAGCCCCCGGGCGACCTCGGCGACGCGGCCGAGGACCGGGCCGCGGCCGAGGTCCAGGACGATGACGAGGACAGGGACGAGGAGCCCCGCCGCATCACCCTCACCGGGATCGGCCCGCGCTGGGCGGACGGGCCGCCGCGGCTGGACTGAGCCGGGCGGCGCCCCCGGGGGCGGGCACTACACTGGTCGGGTGCTCCTCCTGTGCCTGGACTCCTCCGCCGTCGCCTCCGCCGCCCTCGTGACCGGCGCGGGCCAGGTCCTCGGCTCCTTCGCGAGCCCGGACACGCGCTCCCACGCCGAGGTCCTGGCCCCCGCCGTCCGTGACCTGCTGGCCGGCCACGGCGTCACCGGCCGCGACCTCGACGGGGTCCTCGTCGGCACCGGGCCCGGGCCCTTCACCGGCCTGCGCGCGGGCATCGCGACGGCGCGGGCGCTCGCCTTCGCGTGGGACCTGCCGCTGCACGGTCTCATGAGCCTCGAAGCCCTCGCCCACGACGCCGCAGGGCACGCCCGGGCGGCCGGTCACGAGGAGTTCCTCGTGCTCACCGACGCCCGGCGCAAGGAGGTCTACTGGGCCCGGTTCGCCGCCGCCGAGGACGGTCCGCGGCCGGCCGGGGGCCCCGGGGTGGCCGCCGCCGAGCAGCTCCCGGCGCTTCCCGCCTACGGCCGCGGGGCGGGGATCTACGCCGACCGGCTGGCCCGTCCCGTGCCCGAGTTCGCCGCGGCGCAGCCCACGGCGTCGTCCCTGGGCCTCGCCGCCGCGCGCCGCACGACCCGGGGGGAGGAGCTGTCCCCGGACACGACCCCGCTGTACCTGCGGGAGTCCGACGCGAAGGTCCCCGGCCCCCGGAAGCGGGCGAGCGCGTGAGCACCGCCCCCGCTCCCGGCTCCTGGACGCTGCGCCGGATGGTCCCCGCGGACCTCGCGCCGGTGCACGCGCTCGAGCGCAGGCTCTTCCCCGTCGACGCCTGGCCGCTGGAGATGTTCACCGCCGAGCTGGCCCAGCCCGTGTGCTGGTACTGGGTGGCGGAGCAGGACGGTGAGATCGTCGGCTACGCGGGGCTCATGTGCATCCGCCCCGTGGGCGACGTGCAGACCATCGCGGTGGTCCCCGAGCACGAGGGCCGCGGGATCGGCTCCGCCCTGCTGCGCACCCTGCACGCGCAGGCCCGGGAGCTCGGGGCCACCGAGGTGCTGCTCGAGGTCCGCGCCGACAACCCGCGCGCCCAGCAGCTCTACCGCCGCTTCGGCTACGAGCAGATCCACACCCGCCCCCGCTACTACCGGGACGGCGCCGACGCGCTGATCATGCGCCTCGACCTCACCGCCCCCGAGACACCGGCCGCCCCGACGGAGGAGACCCGATGACCGACGGACCCCTCGTGCTGGGCATCGAGACCTCGTGCGACGAGACCGGCGTGGGAATCGTGCGGGGACGCACCCTGCTCGCCAACGTCGTGTCCTCCTCGATGGACGAGCACGTGCGCTTCGGCGGCGTGATCCCCGAGATCGCCTCCCGCGCCCACCTCGACGCCATCGTCCCGGCCCTGCGCGAGGCCCTGGACCGGGCGGGCGTGGGCCTGGAGGACCTCGACGCCCTCGCGGTGACCTCCGGGCCCGGACTGGCCGGAGCCCTCATGGTGGGCACGGCCGCCGCGAAGGCCCTCGCCGTGGCCACGGACAAGCCCCTCTACGCCATCAACCACCTCGTGGCGCACGTCAGCGTGGGCCTGCTCGAGGACTCCGGGATCGAGGGCTTCCAGGGCGCCTTCGACGACGGCCTGCCCCGCGACCTCGGAGCGCTGCTGGTCTCCGGCGGGCACACCGAGATCCTCGCCGTCGAGGACCTCAGCCGGGACGTGCGCCTGCTCGGGGCCACGATCGACGACGCGGCCGGCGAGGCCTACGACAAGGTGGCCCGCGTCCTGGGCCTGGACTACCCCGGTGGCCCGGCCATCGACGCCGCCGCCCGGGACGGGGACCCGGCCGCCTTCCGACTGCCCCGCGGGCTGAGCGCGGGCAAGTACATGGGCTCCGCCGAGCGGCCCGGCCTGCACCGCTACGACTTCTCCTTCTCCGGGCTCAAGACCGCCGTGGCCCGGGTCGTCGAGGGCTACGAGGCGCGGGGCGAGCCGGTGCCGGTCGCCGACGTCGCGGCGTCCTTCCAGGAGTCGGTGGCCGACGTGGTCACCCGCAAGGCCGTGCTCGCGTGCACGGAGCAGGGTCTCGGGACGCTGCTGCTCGGCGGGGGAGTGGCCGCGAACTCCCGGCTGCGCGAGCTCACCGCCGAGCGCTGCGCCGCGCACGGGATCGAGCTGGTGATCCCCCGGCTGCCGCTGTGCACGGACAACGGGGCCATGGTCGCCGCGCTCGCCGCCCGGGTCGTGGCCGAGGGCCGTGCACCCTCCGGGCTGGAGTTCGCCGCCGACTCCTCCCTGCCGGTCACCACCGTGTCCGTCTGACCGGCTCGGCGCGGCTCGTCCCCCGGGGGCGAGCCGCGCCGTCGGCCCGGTGGTTGCCGAGATGGCGCGGGCCGGGGCGGCGCCGGTCACGTTCGCCATGCCTGCAACCAGGGGACGAACGGTGCCCCGCGTCTAGCGGGCCGTGCCGGAGCGTCCGGTCAGTCGTTCTCGCGGGTGCGGCGGACGATGTCGAGGGCGACCGCGTGCAGGTCCCCGTCGTGGGCCCGGGCCACCGCGCGCTGGCGCTGGTAGCCGGCGCCCTGCTGCAGGATCCGCTCCACGTCGGCGAGCTCCCGCGAGCAGCCGAGCTGCGCGGCCACGGGCTCCAGCCGGTCGAGCAGGGCCGTCAGGTCCTCGCGCAGGTCCCGCTCGATGTTGCGCGGGTCGGTGATGACCTCGGCGTCCAGGCCGTAGCGGGCGGCGCGCCACTTGTTCTCCTGGATGTGCCAGGGCTTCAGGCGGACGGGGGGCCGGCCCGCCTCCACGTCCCGGGAGATGGACTCCGCGAGGCACTGGGTGAGCGCCGTGAGCGCCCCCACCTCCCACAGGGTGGAGAGCCCGTCGCAGAAGCGCACCTCGTCGGTGCCCAGCCGGGGCACCGGGCGCACGTCCCAGCGGGCCTCGCTCATCTCCTCGATGATGCCGGTGGCGATCATGTCCGTGATGCACTGCTCGTACGCGTCCCAGGACGGGAAGTGGTACGGCAGCCCGGCCGTGGACAGCTGCTGGAAGATCATCGAGCGCTGGGACGCGTAGCCGGTGTCCTCGCCCGCCCAGAAGGGCGAGTTCGCGGACAGGGCCAGCAGGTGCGGGTAGTAGGTCAGCAGCCCGTCGAGCACCGGCAGGGCCTTCGCCCGCGAGTCGAGGCCCACGTGCACGTGCACCCCGTAGATGACCATCTGCCGCCCCCAGTACTGGGTGCGGTCCACGAGCTTGTGGTAGCGCTGCTTGTCGGTGACCTGCTGGTCCTGCCAGCGCGCAAAGGGGTGGGTGCCGGCGGCGAAGACCTCGAGGCCCTGCGGATCGGTGACCTTGCGGATCTCGTCCATCATGGTGGACAGCTGCTCGGTGGAGTGGGCGACGTCCCGGCACACCCCGGTGACCAGCTCGACGGTGTTGAGCAGGAACTCCCCGGTCAGGTGCGGATGGTCGCCGTCCGTGCCCCAGGCGGGGTGGGCGTCGAGGACCGCCTCGAACGTCTCCCGGCCGCGGGGGACGAGGTCTCCCGTGGTGCCGTCCACGAGGGCGATCTCCCACTCGACGCCCAGCGTCGACTGGTGGGAGCGGGCGAACGAGATCTCCACGCGGCAGGTCCTCCGTGCTGTTGAGGGGCGGGCGCCCGGTCGGGGGCGGGCCGGGAGGCCCGCGGAGCCATCAGTCTACGGTTTCCACGACGATCACGACGCGCTGCTCCGCGGGGCCCGGCCCGCTCCGTCCCGGGCTCCCCGGGGCAGGGCCCAGGGCCGTCCGGGTGACCACGAGCGTGGCCCGTCCGGGCCCCTTCGGCGCGAGCCGCCGGCGCAGCTCCTCCGGGGTGACGTCCGTGCCGCGCTTCTTGATCTCGAGCGTGCCGACCTCGTGCTCCCGGACCCACCGCTTGAGCACCTTGACGGTGTGCGGCAGCACCTCCCGCACGCGGTACGCGCGGGCCAGCGGGGTGCGCACGAGCTCGTCGGAGGTGAGGTAGGCGATCCGGGGGTGGATCAGCCGTGCGCCCAGCTGCCGGGCGAGGTCCGTGACGAGGCCCGCGCGGATCACCGCGCCGTCCGGTTCGTAGAGGTACGCGCCCACGGGGCCCACCACCGCGTCGGCGTGGGCGGGGTCGTGGTCCTCCGCGCTGGTGAGCTCCGCGGACCCGTGCTCCGAGAGCACGAGGGCCGCGCGCCGCACGCCGGGGCGGGCCACCGCGTTGAACCACAGCACGGCCTCGACCACGTCGCCCCGGTCGGAGACCCACTGCGCCTCGCACCCGGCGGGGACCGCCTCGTGCGGGATGCCCGGCCCCAGCTTCACCCCGACGGGCAGGCCGCGCCCGGCCAGCGCCTCGACGAAGGACAGGGGCGGGGAGAACGCCTCCGGGTCGAAGATCCGCCGGGTGCCCGACGACGACGTCGTGCGCCGGGCCGGGTCCAGCCACACCCCGTCCGGCGGTCCGGCTGGCAGGGCGGCGAGGTCCAGCGACTCCGCGTCGGCGTGCAGGACCGTGACCTCGGGGAACGGGGTGAGGTTGAGCGTGGCGACCGCGGCCGTGGTCTCGTCGAGCTCCACGGCGGTGACCCTGCGGTCGAGGGAGGCCAGCGCGAGCGCGTCCGCGCCGAGGCCGCAGCCGAGGTCGGCCACGTGCTCGAGGCCGGCGTCGGCGAAGCGCCGCGCGTGCAGGGCGGCCACCCGCAGCCGGGTGGCCTGCTCCAGGCCGGCCCGGGTGAAGAGCATGCGGCCGGCGAAGTCCCCGAACTTCTCCCGCGCCCTGGCGCGGAGCCTGGCCTGGGTGAGCACCGCGGAGACGAGCCCGGCGTCGTGCCCCTCCGCGCGCAGGCGGGTGGCGGTGCGCAGGGCCTCCGCCTCGTCGTAGGGACCCAGGGACTCGAGCAGGGCCATGCCCTCCCGGGTCAGCAGCGGGGCGATCTCGCGGGGGTCGACGGGGGTCTCGGGGCTCATGGGTGCCGTTCGGGTCGGGGGCGGATCAGACGAAGTAGATGCCGATGCGGTGGCCGTCGACCTCCTCCACGCGGATGTCGATGCCGTAGATCTCCCGCAGCACGGCCGGGCGCATGATCTCGTCGGGCGTGCCGTGGTGGACGAGGGCGCCGTCCTTCATGGCCATGATCCGGTCGGAGTAGCAGGACGCGAAGTTGATGTCGTGGATGACGAGCACCACGGTCTTGCCGAAGTCGTGGGCCATCTGCCGCAGCAGGCGCATCATCTCCACGGCGTGCTTCATGTCGAGGTTGTTGAGCGGCTCGTCGAGCAGGACGTAGTCGGTGTCCTGGGCGACGACCATGGCGATGAACGCCCGCTGCCGCTGCCCGCCGGAGAGCTCGTCGACGTAGCGGTCGGCGAGCTCCTCGAGCTGGAGGTAGCGCAGCGCCCGCTCGACGTGCTCACGGTCCTCGGCCGTGTGCCGGCCCTTGGAGTGCGGGTGGCGGCCGAAGGACACGAGGTCCCGGACGCTCAGCCGGACCGTCAGGCTGTTCTCCTGGCGCAGGATGGACAGCTTGCGGGCCAGCTGGTCCGAGGGGGTGCCGAGGACGTCGAGGTCGTCCACGAACACGGTGCCCTCGTCCATGGGCAGCAGCCGCGCGGCCATGGACAGCAGCGTCGACTTCCCGGCGCCGTTGGCGCCGATGATCGAGATGATGCCGCCCGCCTCGATGGTCCCCGAGACGCGGTCGACGACGGTCTGCGTCCCGTACCTCTTGGTGAGGCCGGTCAGTTCGATCACGGTGCGCTCCTTGTCACTTGATGGATCCCCGCAGCAGCAGCACGAGGAACAGCAGCCCGCCGGCGAACTCGATCACGATGCTCAGCGCGGTGTCGAAGGCGAAGACCTGCTCGAGGACCACCTGACCGCCCACGAGCGCGATGATCCCCAGCAGAACGGCCATGGGCAGTACGTGCCGGTGGCGGAAGGTGCGGCACAGTGCGTAGGCGAGGTTCGCCACGATGAGCCCGAAGAACGTGATGGGCCCGACCAGCGCGGTGCAGACGCCCACGAGCACGGAGCAGACCACCAGCACGGCCGTGACCACCCGGGTGTGGTCGACGCCCAGGCTGATCGCCGTGTCCCGGCCCAGGGCCAGGACGTCGAGGTGCCGCCGGAACGCGAGCGCCACGAGGGAGACCAGCCCGACGAGCAGCGCGGACAGCCGCAGGAGCCCCGTGTCCACGTTGCCGAACGAGGCGAACATCGCGTCCTGGAGGACGACGAACTCGCTGGGCTCCAACAGCCGCTGCAGCAGCGAGGAGATCCCGCGGAAGACGGTGCCGAAGACGATGCCGACGAGCAGCACGAGGTGCAGGGACTTCCCGGAGCCGGTGAACAGCCAGCGGTAGATCAGCCAGCTGAACGCGACCATGAGGGCGAGCTCGAGCCCGAACTTCGCGCCGTCCCCCAGGGCGACCACGCCGGCGGAGCCGACGAAGAACACGAGGACGGTCTGGATGAGCATGTACAGCGCGTCGAAGCCCATGATGGACGGGGTGAGGATGCGGTTGCTGGTGATCGTCTGGAACAGCACCGTGGACACGCCCACGGCGTAGGCGACGAGCACCATCGTCAGCACCCGGTTGATCCGGCGGGGCAGGACGTAGCCGAGGTCGCCGCTGAGGTCCACGGTCAGGTAGAGGCCGACGGAGGCGGCCGCCAGGACGGCGAGGATCCCGATCCAGGCGCCGGGGGGCAGGGCCGTGCGCGGCCGCCGGGGTCCGCGGGCGGCGAGGGCGGGAGGCAGGGCGGAGGTCCTGGCGCTCACCGGTGGCGCCCCCTCAGCAGCATGGTGAGGAACAGTACGCCGCCCACGACGGCGACGACGGTGCCCACGGGGATCTCGTACGGGTACCGGATCACCCGGGCCACGATGTCGCACGCGAGCACGAAGCCGGCGCCGAGGACGGCGACCCACGGCACGGTGCGGCGGGAGTTGTCCCCGACGAGCATGGACACGAGGTTGGGCACGACGAGCCCCAGGAAGGGGATCGACCCGACGGTGACCACGACCACGGCCGAGATCAGGGCCACGACGGTCATGCCCAGGGCCATGACCTTGCGGTGGTCGATGCCCAGGTTGGTGGTGAACTCGTGGCCCATGCCCGCGACGGTGAACCGGTCGGCGGCCACGTAGCCCACGACCGTCAGCACCAGCACGAGCCACAGCAGCTCGTAGCGGCCCCGCAGGACGCCGGAGAAGTCGCCCAGCATCCAGGCGTTGAGGGTCTGCAGCAGGTCGGAGCGGTAGGCGAAGAACGTGGTGACGGAGGCGATGACGTTGCCGAGCATGATCCCCACGAGCGGCACCAGCAGGGTGCTGCGCAGAGGGATGCGCTGGAGCACCAGCAGGAACAGGGCGGTCCCGGCGACCGCGAACACGGAGGCCGCGCCCATCTTCAGCAGGAGCGGGGCCGAGGGCAGGAGCAGGGTCACGACGAGCAGGCCCGCCTGCGCCGACTCGACGGTGCCCACGGTGGAGGGCTCCACGAACCTGTTGCGGACCATGAGCTGCATGATCAGCCCCGCCACGGACAGGGCCAGGCCGGCCAGCACGACCGAGGCAGTGCGGGGGAAGCGGGAGACCGCGATGATCTCCATCGAGGCCCAGAAGCCGTCGAGGTCCCCGGCGAGGAGCTGGTCCACCAGGGACCACGGGGTGACGTCCAGGACCCCCACGAAGGTGCTGACGACCGCCAGGACCAGCACGAGGGCGCCCGCGGCGGCGAGCCGGCGGGCGTTGGCCCGGGCCGGCGCCCCGGGGTCCACCGGCGTGGAGCCCGCCGACGGCGGCACCGCCGGCGCGGGGCCGGCGGTCGCGGGGCGTGGTGCGGCGGTCACGACGGTGCTCATCGCTGCGTGCTGGTCATCGGGGGACCTTCCGGTGCTGGGGGCGGGACGCGGTCGCGGGCCGGCGCGGCTCCCGGCTGCTCCGCACGGGCGCCGGGTGGT